>NZ_JBHRTP010000018.1:128716-214865 GCF_042646465.1 Pseudundibacterium arcticum | reverse complement strand
CAGGAAAATCATTAACTTACAAACTCCTGACGTGAAAACGTTGGGACACTACTGAGGCCAACTAACAGAAAAGGAATGTTGGATAAAACATTCCAGAAATTCCGGATACCTGCAATCTCGCGCGCGTCGGCAAATAGGTGATACGAAGGATCTTGCGGGATTCGGCCAACGAACAGCATCGCTATGACCGCGGAAGCCGTGATAAGAACTAGGATGGCTATACGGTATTTATAGGCCAGCATGCCAATCGTGACCCCGAGCAAGCGCTAACGCCACGTTATCCGGCGAACGTGCGCGCCCGTGTTGAACATCTTGTTATCCATGATGACCGTTCGGAAGCCAACTATTATGGATAGTCGCATCGTAACCGAAACCGGCCGCCATTAAGAGATCGCGCCAGTCTATTGAGGCCAGCTTCACGGCATCTTGCAACCGTTTCACATCTCCATTAGAGAGTTTTAACGCGGCGTAGCGTATGCGTTCGAGCTCAAATTCGTTCTTGTTTTCACAGAATGGCAAATTCGTTCCGCAGCTTTCTTCGAGAAGCCGGATCACCTCTTCCCTCTCATCGGCAGGAAAAAGAAAATCAACGCGTTTTCGAGTCTCAGGGCTGAGTTGCATCTTGTTTTTAGGGTTAACATCAAAATTCACCGGCGGCCATGCGAAGTATGGACGTCCGTGTGCAACGCCATGTTAGGCCGGTGTTGCACTTGTAGATTGAATTCACGCAGCTGCGGAGAGAAAACGTGGCACGTCACAGTGGATCGCGAGAGATGCTTATGCTTGCCTCGTATTTGATTGTTGCCAATCAGTTCGCTGAAACGCAAGACGTGACCACTCAACACCAGCAAAACGGTTAGCGGACTGTACTGACTGGGTGCGTGCGCTGAATACAGCGCGCAATCCGTGATCGCGTGCTAGCAAGATCGTCTCTTCTGCGGATACTTCGAACATTCGTCGGGTATTCAAAAGCGGGCCATGTCGCAGTGACATGAGAATTACTCCACCACTTGCAAGGAGAGATAGCAAGTTTGGCATTGCAAGCAAACGTTCGTACTCGTCTAAATGCATCCATACGCTCGTCAGCATGATGAGATCAAAACTCTGAGATTTGCTCTTTGTTATCGTCAGATTCGGCAGACTGTCATCGATCCAATCGATCAAGTTCGAACAGTGAAGCGCCATTGCAGGTATTCGAAGCTCCTTCGTAGGCTCAACGGCGACTACATGATGACCATTGCCTGCAAGCCAGGCCGCATCGGCGCCGGTACCTGCGCCGATGTCAAGTACGCGGCACGGGGATGTGGGTATCAAATGAAGAACAGCCTCGTGCTTTTCAACGAAGGGAATATTTTCGTACCGTTTGAATAGATCGTCCGCTTGCTCTGGGTAGCCTTTGGTGCCTGGAATCATGGATCGTCCTTTCGCGGAGGTCATGACAGTATGCTGCCTAACTTGATTTACACGGACAGCAACTGTCTGTGTAACCAGGCCGCAAGCCATCTAACTTGACCGACCAAATCAACACAAACCCTTGTTGCGCAGTTGTTTTGACAATGTACTGCATAAAAAATACAGTGCCAAAATATGGATGCAAAACACCAGGCAGTGTATATCCCATGATGCTGAAAAGACAAGGCCTCCCAGGCTATTGGATCGGCTCAAGCAGTTGACGTTTGGCACATTGCGGGCGCTGAATGCGGCCGTTTTTATACAACCTGCCTGCGGGTAACCTTGCAATCAGCTTCGTCGTTCCAGCGCACGCTGGGATCCAGTGTCGTGAACTCAGCACTGAAATTTTCCGAGCACGCTGAGTTATGTAGTTTTGCGGCTAGGGATATTGCGCCATGCATCGGGCTGCAACCGACGACACTGGGTCCCAGCGTGCGCTGGGACGACGGTGCGTAGTGTGCGGATAGCAATCACCATTTCAATGCTGGCCGGCGTATTTCCGCATCGACGGCACATCCCCTTCAATCCACAACCCTGCCCCGCAACGCCTTGTCCTGCCCGCGCCGGGTCTTGCTGTCGACCCGCTTGACCTGTGAACTGCGGCTCGGTTTGGTGGCGCGGCGCGGCTTCGCGACTGCGCTGGCGGCTTGCAGGATGTGCTGCAGGCGGCGCAACGCGTCGTCCTTGTTCTGCTCCAGGCTGCGCGACTGCTGCGCCTTCAGTACCAGCACGCCGTGCTTGCTGAGGCGCTGGTCGTTTTTCGTCAGCAGCAGCTGTTTCAGCGCGTCCGGCAGCGACGAAGCGGCGATGTCGAAGCGCAGATGGACCGCGCACGATACCTTGTTCACGTTCTGGCCGCCCGGTCCCTGCGCGCGGATCGCGCTGAGCTCGACCTCCGATAGCGGCAACGCGACCTGGTCGGTAATCTGCAGCATGGTGCTGTCGTTGTACTCGCTCATGCGTCACCTATCATGCTAAAGCCGTCACGCGCCACGGCGGATCGAGGCGGTTCTGGCCGGCGTGGTACAGGCAGATGCGGTTGCGGTCCGGGTCCAGCAGAGTCGCTTCGCGCCACAGCCAATCCTGATCCACCGGGTCCGACTCGAACGCGATGCCGTCCTGTTTCAGTTGCGCGACCTTTTCGTCAAGCTGTTCGCATTCGAAATAAATCACCGTGGGCGAATCGGGCGGTGCCTGGTCGACGTGGTGTACCGACAACGTGGCGCCGCCATCCGGACAGGCGAAGCGGGCATACCTGGGCGCGCTGGCGACGATCAGTTCCAAACCGAGGCGGCGGTAGAACGCGATCGAGCGGGCGACATCAGTGCTCGGCAAGGTGACTTGATTCAGGTTCATCGATTCAACTTTCTGGACGGTACTAGGCTGCTGCGTCAGGGCGCCCGGCGTCGCGGCCCTTGTGTTCGACCAGCATCGAGATCATGCGGATCTGCTCTTTCTGGATCGCGATCAATTCTTCCCACTGGCGTTCGCGCAGCAGATCGATTTTCTCATGCAGCGACAGGATTTCCATCTCGGCCTTCAGATTGACTTCGTAATCGTGCTCCGCATTGAGCCGGTCCTTTTCGCCCAGCCGGTTTTGCGACATCAGGATCACCGGGGCCTGGATCGACGCCAGCATCGACAGGAACAGGTTCAGCAAGATGTACGGATAGGGGTCGAACGCGGCTGTGCGCAGCAACACCGAGTTGATCACGACCCACACCACCATCACGCCGCCGAAGATCATGATGAAGGTCCACGAACCGCCGAACTTGGCGACCCGGTCGGCTGCGCGCTGGCCGAGGCTGGCTTCCTCTTCCAGCTTCTTCCACGGCTTGCGGCTGATCGGCTTCCGCGCGGCCAGATGGCGTGCAACCAGTTGCGTGCTGGCATCGACGGCGTCGAAACTGGTGCCCAGATATTGTTCGGTAATTTCGGCTGGAGTCTTCATTTGGGGCCCATGATGAACGATTGGATAAGTAATGACGCGGGCGGTGCGGCCGGCATCGATGCTGCAGCGCTTGCGCTGGAGCAATAGCAGCTTAACGGATTTGCGAATAGATACGGGTGTTGCGCAAGGTGCCGTCTGGATCGATGCGCTCGTTGCGCAACAAACCTTCGAGCGCGAAATCGAGCCGCTGGCACACCCGCCAGCTTGGCCGGTTCAGGTCGTCGACCCAGGTTTCGATGCGGCGCATGCCCAGTTCGGCAAACCCAAAATCGACCAGCCTGCGTGCGCCTTCGGTGATCAGGCCGCGTCCCTGGAATGGCGTGCGGCCCCAATAACCGAGTTGGCAGCTCGGCACGTCCCAGTTGATGCAGTATAGGGCGCAGCAGCCGACAACGATGTCGCTGCCCTTGAGCAATAATAGATAGAACAGGTGTTCGCGCAGCAGGAAATAAGCGTAGGCATCGCGGCAATATTGCTCAGTACCAAGCAGCGTCTGGTCGCGCATGGCCCAGCTCATCGACGCCGGAAAACGGCGCAGGTCGTCGAGCGATGCCGCCACCGCCTCGTACAGCCGGGCGCCATCGCCGTGGCGAGCCGGACGAATGGTCAAACGCTCGCTGTCGAGCTGCTCCGGAAAATAGCGAATCGCGGGCGGTACCGATTGGCCGGGTGGCCGCGGCGGGATGTCCGGCTTGCCGTCATTGTTGGAGCGGAGGGGTTTGCAATCGTGTCTCATGGCAACCTAAGGCTACTTGTCGGACCATTACATCATAGTCGGCGCGCCCTGATTTTTATAGCGGATCGGTGCGCAGAAAATCGGACCACTGATGGCGCTTGCGGGCCCAGCCTGCCACCGGTTACCCCTGCTGCTACCGCAACTGCCGGCGCGAATGTATTTACAATAGTCGGATGCAGCAATTGCCATTAATTCAGGTACACCATGAAATTTGAACACCTCATCGCGATCAATGATCCGCTCAATCCGCTGATCGACCCGTTGCGCCGCGACCAGCTGTGGCGCGGCCTGGTGTTGCGGGCCGAAGCACCGAAGCTGTTCGTGCCGCATCTGGACGACTGCCAGCTCAGCGAACGCAGCGCCGGCGGGGTATCGCGCCGCCTGCGCTATGGCGAGCTGGTGATCGACGACCGCGTCACCTTCGAACCACAGCGCCAGATCTGCTATCTGGTGCCGGCGCAAAACGATATCCCGGAATCGCGCCTGACCATGACAATCGAGGAGCCACAGCCCGAGATGTTGTTCGTGCGCTTTGAATACGACGACGGTCAGCCCGAAGCGCATGATGCGGCCAATGCGATGTACAACGACTTTCGCTGCTCGGCGTATGAGGAATCGGATATCGACACGATCCGCATCATCCGGCAGCTGGCGGAGACCGGGCGTTTTGATTTTCCGCTGGCGTGACGGATCAAGCGCGATGCACTAGGCCCCGACTAATGATCGACGGCACGGCTCAGTTCCACAACCAGCTCCAGAATCCCGGCAACTGCGGTGTGGCACTGCCATCGGTCACCGTGCCGGCCAGCGCTGCGCGTTCCAGCGCCGCGCGTTCATCGTAGAACGGCTTGCTGGCCACCGGCAGCTGCAGCTCGTGCGCGACGTCGAGCAGGAGCTGCAGGTATTCCTGCATGTGGCGCGCGGTATAGTCATTGACGTCATGGAAGGTGACCACGATCGGCGTCACGCCGTCGACCTGCGGCAGCGTACCGGCGCGGATCGCGTCAGCCTGTGCCGCCAGATGCTTGAGCAGGTTGCTGCGCCGGGTCGGACTGGCATGGAAGCCGTAAATCTTGCCGTCGTTGGCGCTCAGCGTGGTCAGCAACACCCGCAAGCCATGCTGCTGATAGATCGCAAAGGTGCGCGCGTCGTAGTTCCAGAATGGCGGGCGCACCAGCGTCGGCGCGACGCCGGTGATCGCGCTCAGGTCGGCGATGCCGTCTTGCAGCGATGACTCAAACTGTTGCGGCTCCATGGTCCGATGATTCGAGTGGCGCGGGGTCGCAGTATGGAATCCGAGCAGATGGCCATCGGCCTGCTCGCGCCGCAGGATGCTGCGGCCGAGCACGGTGCCACCGCCATTGACGGCGCGGGTCTGCACGAAAAACAGCGCCTTGATGCCGGGCTGGATAGGGTTGACGGCCAGGTCGTCGAGGATGGACGAGGTCGGATTCCAGCCTTCGCGCGCACTCGGGCCGTCGTCAAAGGTCAGCAGAAAACGGATCGGCGGCCCGGCTTGTGCGGCGGCGGCGGGCGGCGCTACCGGTGGCACGCTGGCGCAGGCGGTCAGCAGCAGCGGCAACAAGGAAAGCAACAACCGGCAACGACGCCAGTACGCCTGCGGCAAGGCGGGACGGGAAGAGTTGAACATGTGGGCAGGCAAGATGCAAGACGGACAAAAACAGCCAGTCGGATCGAATCCGGCTGTGGTGCGGCGAGCGGGTATTGTACGCGTTGCCGTCGTCGCCCGTCGCTTGCCGCCTTGGTTGCTGAAGAACGTTGCTAGCTAGGACTTCATGCAATCGCTCTGAGCGGCACCCCGGCGCACTTGCATTTTTGACCAGAATCGGCCATTGTGCAGGGGGCCAGGGACCGGTCGATGGCCTTCCATAATGATCGAACACCCCCAAAAAGCGCGGAACGGGCAATGACCGAATACCAGCTATTTTCAGTGCATTTGCCGCGTCCACCGCTGCGCCCGGCCCGGAAATTGCTGCGAAGCTCCCGCCCACCCCAGATCACCAACGATGAATACTGACACCACGACCCCACCGAGCTATGACACAAAATCCATCTGGTTGCACTGGATTACCGCAGCGATCGTGATCCTGCTGCTGTGCGTCGGCCAGACCATCGACTGGTTTCCGCGCGGGATATGGCGCATCACGATGCGCAGCCTGCACATCAGCGCCGGCGCGCTGCTCGGAGTTATCATGCTGTACCGGATCTGGTGGCGCATTCAAGGCGGCCTGCGCTTGCCGCCGGCGGACACCGGGCTGCTGCAGGTGCTGACGAAGACCATGCATTGGGCCCTGTATACAACGCTGCTGGCGACCGTGATACTCGGCGTGGCCAATGTCTGGGTGCGCGGCGATACGCTATTCAATCTGTTCACGGTACCGGCCTTCGATCCGGCCAACAAGGCCTTGGTTCACCAGGTGGAAGACCTGCACCAGCTGGCCGCCTATCTGGTGCTGATCCTGGCTGTATTGCATGCCGGCGCGGCGTTACTGCACCACTATGTCTTGAAGGACGCCGTGCTGCGCCGCATGCTGCCCGGCCGCAACGAGTAGTCAAGATAAGATAAGCAGTGCTACCGACTGGTCGGCGCCGCTTCAGACGCTGCCGCGTCCATCACCGGCACTCACATCCCCGGCGTGCAATCGGCGCAATGCTCGATCTCGGGCAGGCCATGCAACAGCTTGTCCGCGGCGTCGCGCAATGCGGTGCGCAGGCCTTCCTCGATCACCGGGTGGTAGAACGGCAGCCGCAGCATCTGCTCGATCGTCATCTGGCTCTGGCAGGCCCACGCCAGCAAATGCGCCAGATGCTCGGCGCGCGGACCGACCATCTCGGCGCCAAGCAGGCGGCCGGAACCGTGTTCTGCATACACCCGCAGCAGGCCGTGGTTGACCAGCATCACGCGGCTGCGGCCCTGATCCTCGAATGACACTGCGCCGATCGCGAAGTGGCCTTCCCCCTTGCGTTCGGACAATGCGTGAAAACTCTCGCCGACGGTGGCGATCTGCGGATCGGTAAACACCACCGCCAGCGGCGTATGGCGCCAGCCGCGCTGGATTGCCGGGAAACGACCGGCGTTGTCGCCGGCGATGCGGCCCTGATCGGCCGCCTCGTGCAATAGCGGCCGTTCGTTGTTGACGTCGCCGGCGATGAAGATGCTGCTGTCGCCGCACTGCATGGTATGCGGGTCGAACAGCGGGATGCCGTGGCCGTCGAGCGTCAGTTGCGTGCGTGCCAGATCGAGTGTCGCCAGATTCGGGCGGCGGCCGGTGGCGGCCAATACATAGGCGTAGTGTTCGGTATGCTCCTTGCCGTCGGCGCTGCGCGACTGCAGCTCCAGCTGATCGCCGACGCGCTGCACATCGAGCAGCTGGCTACCCAGGCGCAGGTCAAATTCGGCGCCGAAGCTGCGGCGCGCGCTGTCCAGCACCGCCGGGTCGCTCAGTTGCGCCAGCCTATTGCTGCGGCCGAACAGCGCGACGCGCACCCCGAGCCGGTGCAGCGCGATGCCCAATTCCAGACCGATGATGCCGCTGCCGACCACCGCCACCGACGGCGGCAGATCGTCCCACATGAAGACATCGTCGTTGATGACCAGGCGTTCGCCGGCGTTTTTCAGCAACGGCGACAGCGCAGCGCTGGAGCCGGTCGCGATCACGATCCGCTCGGCGTTGACCAGCGTGTGGTCGTCCACCTGCAGCTGGTTGCGGGCGGTGAAGCGCGCCATGCCGCGCAGCCGTTCGGCGGCCGGAATCTGGTCGACGCCGTCGATCACGAAACCGACGAAGCGGTCACGCTCGCTGCGCACCCGCGCCATCACCGCCTTGCCGTCGATCCGCAGAAAGCCGGTATGCACGCCGAATTCCGGCGCGACACCGACCGCATGGGCCGCTTCGGCCGCCGCGATCAGCAGTTTGCTCGGCATGCAACCGACCCGCGCGCAGGTGGTGCCGTAAGGCCCGCCTTCGATCAGCAGCACCCGTTTGCCATGCGACTTGGCGGCGCGAAATGCAGACAGGCCGGCGGTGCCGGCACCGATCACGGCGACATCGACGTGCAGCGTATCCATTGCATGACTCCCGGTGATGTAGACAGGACTTACACAACATAAAGAATGGTGGGTGCACCCTCCGCACCATTACCCGTACCGACGCTGCATTGGTGCGCATGGCACACCCTGCTTTTCCCGCGTTTTGCGTAAGTCCTATCAGAAATGGAATGCGGTGGTCCAGTATGCGCCGCTGCGCGAAGCGCGGCAATCACATGACAAATTGCCAACGGATCGGGGCGGCACTGAATTTTATTTGGTGAAATGCCGATTTTGTGTAGAAGACATGAAAAATTGTACAAATAATTAGACAATTCGCAAGAAAATTCGCAATGGTTTTGCAGATAATTCATGCTGATGAAACATCGGTTCCATCGCTCATCGCGCCCCCCTACCCGGGTCCGCGGTGCGGTTTGATTGCAGACTCTGGAGATCACATGAATTTAAATAAAATATTGGGCGGCATCGCGCTGCTGTCCGTCGTCGGTGCCGTGTCCGCACAGGAAACCGTGGTCAAGATCGGTCACAGCGGCCCGCTGTCCGGCTCGCAGGCATTCTCTGGCAAGGACAATGAAAACGGCGCCCGCCTCGCGATCGAGGAACTGAATGCAAAACCGATCTCCGTCGGCGGCAAGGTCATCAAGTTCGAGCTGCAGTCGGAAGACGACCAGGGCGATCCGAAATCCGGCGTCGGCGCGGCGCAAAAGCTGATCGACAGCGGCGTCAAGTTCGTCGTTGGCCCGTACAACTCGGGCGTCACGATGCCAGCCTCGCGCACCTACAATGAGGCCGGGGTGCTGGTGGCCACCGTGTCGTCGAATCCGAAGATCACCGAGCAGGGCTACAAGAACCTGTTCCGCATCAACGCCAGCGACAGCCAGCTCGGCTCGAAGATGGCGCTGTACGCGGCAAAAGAAATGAAGATGAAAAAGGTCGCCGTGATCGATGACCGCACCGCGTTCGGCCAGGGCGTCGCCGACGAATTCACCAAGCAGGCCAAGACCTCCGGATTGCAGGTCGAACCGCGCGAATTCACCACCGACAAGGCAACCGACTTCACCACGATCCTGACCAAGCTCAAGGCCAAGAACGTCGACGGCATCTTCTTCGGCGGCTATGCACCGCAGGGCGCACCGATGGCACGCCAGATGAAACAGCTCGGCATCACCGCCAAGCTGCTGGGCGGCGACACCATCTGTACCGCTGAAATGGGCAAGCTGGGCGGCGATACGGTCGGCGAGAACGTGGTCTGCACCCAGGGCGGCGCGCTGCTCGACAAGGTCGCGTCCGGCCCAGCCTTCAAGGCCGCCTACAAGAAGCGCTTCAACATCAACGCCGACGTCTATGCCGCCTCGTTCTACGATGGCGTACACCTGATCGCCGACGCGATGAAGAAGACCAACTCGCTCGATCCAGCCAAGGTCGGCGCGGAGCTGTACAAGGGTAGCTACAAGGGCGTGGGTGGTAACTATGGTTTCGACGCCAAGGGCAACCTGAAGGAATCGCCGGTCACGGTATTCACGTTCAAGGGCGGCGTTCCGACCGCGATCACGACCTATTAATCAAGCGCACGGCGCGATCCGGTTGTAGCGTCGACACCGCTGGCGCCGTTGTCACTGCTGGAAAAATGAAAGAGTAGCGCGCTTGCGCTACTCTTTTTTTTCGGGTGCGGCACCAACCCTTCTGCGCAGCACGTGCCTCCCCATTGACACGCGGCGCGGCTCTGAGAGGTCTTCCCGGCGCTGCGTTTCCAGTGCCATCACATCGCCACGGTCGGCAAAATGCTGGCGGCCTTGTTCCTGCACATAGTTCGCCGGATGGCCGGTGCTACAGTGAAAGGTGCACGTTCTACCCGGACGTGATCAACCAATTCCTATGGCTGCTTCATTTAGCTGCAAGCTGGACGCAACCCCGATACAGTTATCGCGCCCATGGCAACATTCGGTGGGGAGCTGCCATGCACCGACTGCGTTGCGGGCGGACTGGCAGGCGCAAATGCGCCAGGCCCGGGCCGAGCTGGGGTTTCGCCATGTACGTTTTCATGGAATTTTATGCGACGACATGGGAACATTAATTTGCCAGAACGGGCAACTGCTGTATTCGTTTTTCAACACCGACCAAATATTCGATTTTTTGTTGTCTATCGGTATGAAGCCGCTGGTGGAGCTGTCGTTTATGCCAAACACGTTGGCGTCAGGCGGCACCACGGTGTTCCATTACCGCGCAAACGTCACGCCGCCCAGGGACTACCGAGAATGGGGCGATTTGATTTATAAATTGGTCAGGCATTGGGTAGATCGTTATGGCATCTCAGAGGTTTCTCAATGGCCATTTGAAGTATGGAATGAACCCAATCTCGACGCTTTCTGGATTGCTGGACAGCAAGCCTATTTCACTTTGTATCAGACCACGGTGGAGGCGATCAAACACGTCGACCCGCGTCTGCAAGTAGGTGGCCCGGCGACGGCACAGAACGCGTGGATCGACGAGTTTCTACAGTACTGCGACAGCAATAAGCTCGCCGCGGACTTCATCAGCACGCATTTTTACCCGACCGATGCATTTGGCGAAATTGGCGCGGACACCATGACGCGACTCGAGCATGCGCCCAAAGATGCCATGCGTTCGCGCGCTCTGCAAGCACGCGAACAGGCAGTGGGGCGCCCGCTGTATTACACCGAATGGAACATCACGTCGAATCCACGCGATCCGTTGCGTGATCAATCGTTCGCCGCGGCGCTGGCGGTGAGGATTGCAATGAGCGTTGATGACGTGGTGGACGCCTACAGCTTCTGGACATTCTCCGATATCTTTGAGGAAAACTATTTTCCGAGTGTGCCGTTTCATGGCGGCTTTGGCCTGATGAATATCCACGGCATCGCCAAGCCGATCTACCGCGCATTTCAATTCATGCTGCAATTCGGCGACGTCCGGTATCCCACCGAGGGCAATCACGAAACCGTCGCCGTGTGGGTCGGTCGGAAAATCGACGGCGCGCATGCACCGACCAACATATTATTGATTAATCAGGCCATGCCGCGCCATGCCATCAATGATGAACCGATTCAGGTATGCTTATCTGGCACCGACGGTCGCCATTCGCGCAAGGTGCTGATAGCGCGGATCGATGAAGACCATTGCAATCCGGCGCGTGCGTGGCGGGACTTGGGACAGCCGGAATATTTGAGCACTGCTGAGCTCGAGAAGATCCGCAGTGCATCGGAACCGGCGCCCACAATCCTTGCCTGCTCCGAAGAAGGCGGGGTAATCGTGATTGATGTCACGTTGCCACCCCAGTCACTGGCCTTGGTCAGTATTGAATGGGAACATCATGATCCATCCGAAAGTTGATGATGCCTTTTGTAGTGAAATAGAACTGCTGCAGACGATGCAGGAAGATTCGTTCGGTTATTTTCTGCACGAAGTCAATCCTGAAAATGGATTAATCCTCGACAAGACAGCGGAAAACTGGCCCTCCAGCATTGCCGCCATCGGGATGGCGCTGACCGCTTATCCGGTGGGAGTCGAGCGCCATTTCATGTCGCGTCACGATGCTGCACAACGAACCCTGGTCACACTCAGATTTTTTGCCAGCTCCGAGCAAAGTGAAGCGCCGGACGCCACCGGATACAAGGGATTTTATTATCACTTTCTGGACTTCAAAACCGGACGACGAGCATGGAATAGCGAGTTGTCGAGCATCGATAGCGCGCTGTTGATCGCTGGCGTGCTCACCACTGCCGCTTACTTCCAGCACCAGACGCCAGATGAAATCGAAATTCGCGCGCTTGCCGACATGTTGTACCAACGGGTTGACTGGCAGTGGATGCTCGCGAACGCCGCCGTCCTGTGCCATGGCTGGAGACCCGAGCATGGATTCTTGCCGTGGCATTGGGAAGGTTACGATGAGGCGCTGATCCTATACATACTTGCGCTGGGGTCGCCCACATTCCCCATCCCGGAGCGCAGTTACACGGCATGGCTAACTACCTACGAATGGAAAACCCTCTACGACATCGAATACTTGTATGCAGGTTCGCTGTTTATCCACCAGCTATCGCATGTATGGATAGATTTTCGCGCCATACGCGATCCGTTCATGCAAACCCATGACTGCGATTATTTTGAGAACAGCCGACGTGCCGCGTATGTCCAACAGCAATACGCGATTCAGAATCCGATGGAATTTGCGCAATACGGCGAGTTCTGCTGGGGCGTTACCGCCAGTGACGGCCCCGGTACGCTCACAAAAAAGATGAAAGGCGTTCAACGCAGCTTTTTTGATTACGTGGCGCGCGGTGTCCCCTACGGCCCGGACGACGGCACGCTGGCACCGTGGGCGGTGGTCGCCTCGCTGCCATTTGCGCCGGAAATCGTGTTGCCAACGATCGACCACTTCAACCGGCTGCGACTTTGTGTAGCCAATCCCTACGGATTCAAGGCCTCGTTCAATCCGACCTTTCCGAGTGCAAGCATCCGCAAATGCGGCTGGGTTTCGCCCTATCATTTCGGCATCAATGAGGGCCCAACGGTGATCATGATCGAGAATTACCGCACCGATTTTATCTGGCGACTGACGCGACTATGCCCGTACATCGTCGAAGGCTTGCGCCGCGCGCAGTTTTCCGGCGGCTGGCTGGCTTGAGACCGACGCTTGACGTTGCGACCACGTCTGGGCCGGGACCATATCAATGCTGCCGCCCGACCATGCCGCCCTATCGATCAGCTTCTTGTATTTGGGGCGGTATCCGGGGCGGGCTAGCCGGCGACCAGCGGCTACTTATTCTTGCCGCCAAACAGCAGGAGCACGCCGCCAATCACGATTGCCCCTACGCCGGCCCATACTGGGACGTTGACCGTCTCCTTTTCCGTGACTGACAGCTGGAACGGTCCTAGCTTGGCCTCAGTGGTATTTTTAGTGTAGCTGAAGCCGCCGTATACCAACCCCAGGACGCCGGCCACGATCAGCACGATTCCCGCAATCTTGACTGCATTCATGTTGCCTTCTCCAGTGAAAACCAATATGACCGCTCAGAACCAGATCCGGCAGACTGATTGCCCAGCAAAATTTGAGGGTAGCCCTGTTGGCAATTTAGTTGTCAATTTCAGAATATAACCGGCGCTTGACGTTGCGACAACACATTTCCAATCCGGCAGTAGGATGGGTGTAAGCCATCGTCCACGTCCGCGATGATGGGATGCACCTATCCTACTTGCCGTCAAGTTATACTCACGCCAGTATTTTTTCTTGCGGCAATGAAATCAGGTGGGAACGCCGCATTTTTGCCGATACTCCCTCCTTTTGCGCATCGTTGGCGTTGGTCTACTCCGCTGCAATCACCTGCGCCGCGGCATTGATGGTGGCGGCGATGCGGCCAATGTCGCGCAGCTGCTGGGTCGACAGACCTTCCTTTTTCAGGTTGTCGAAGTGCGACCTGACGCAGAAATCGCATTTGCCGATGATCGAGGCGCCCAGCGCGTACATCTCGAAACGGCGCTTGTCGACGCCGCCGTGGGTGGCGTAGGCGTTCATCCGCAAGCCGGCCGGGCTGCCCTTGATGTCGGCGTCTTCGGTCATCTCGACGTACGGGTACCAGACGTTGTTCATGCCCATCAGCGCGGCCGCGGTCAACGCGCCCTGCACTTCTTCCGGCGCCAGTGCCTCGCTAGCGCGCAGAAGCTCGATGATCGGCTTGCTCTTGGCGGCAAATGCGGCGGCCAGCGCGACGCCGACTGCTTCGTTCGGTGCCAGGCTGGAGCGCGCGATGGTGCCGTCGATGTTCAGACGGATGTCTTTCGCGTAGTCTGGAATCAAATCTTTAATTGAGTTGAGAAATTCCATTGCTTTCTCCTATTGGATTGGGGATTAAAAACCCGCCGGAGCGGGTTTCAGATGCGGTCTTCGGTGCGGTGCGCTCCGAATCGGTTGGCATCGATTACAAGGTGGCGCCGCCGAGCGTGCGGTTGCATGGGCACAGCTCGTCGGTTTGCAGGCCGTCCAGGATGCGCAGGATTTCTTCCGGATTGCGGCCGACGTTCAGGTTGTTGACCGACACGTGCTGGATCGTGTTGTCCGGATCGACGATGAAGGTGGCGCGCAGTGCGACGCCGGCGCTGTGGTCGCGCACGCCGAGCATGTCTACCAGGACGCCTTTCGAATCGCCGAACGAGTAGTGGTTCAGCTTGTTCAGGTCGGCGTGTTCACGGCGCCATGCCAGTTTGCAGAATTCATTGTCGGTCGAACCGCCCATCAGTACCGCATCGCGGTCGGCAAAGTCTTTCACCAGCGTGCCGAATTCAACGATCTCGGTCGGGCAGACGAAGGTGAAGTCTTTTGGGTAGAAGTAGATGATCTTCCATTTGCCGGGGAAGGACGTTTCGGTGATGATTTCGAAGGCCGATACGCCGTCTTCTTCGTGGTGGTTGAAGCCTGGCTTGGCGGCCGGGACTGCGAATGCGTCGAGTTTTTCGCCTACTGTTTTCATGCGGGACTCCTGATTTGGATGGATGGAAAGCGGTCGATCGACCGCGCTATAAATAGTATATGGCTATTAAATACAAATTGAAAATAGTATTTAACTAAATGCCCGATAGGTGACGCCAAGCTCGACGCCTGCTGCATCGTTCGATGCGGTGCGGGCATCGCCGATCGCTGGAATAACCAATAACCGAAAATTATGCCCGATTCCGGTCCGGCGCGTCTGCCGCCTGCCTGGGCGCGCTCAAAACACGATGATGATGACCGATCCGGAAACGATCAGCGCGCCGCCCAAGGCGACCGGCCAGGTCAGCGTTTCACCGACGAACAGGATGCCGAGCACGATGGCCAGCGCGACGCTCAATTTATCGACCGGCGCGACCTTGGACACCGGCCCCAGTTGCAGCGCACGGTAATAACAGAGCCAGGACAGGCCGGTGGCGATGCCGGACAATACCAGAAACAGCCAGGTCGAGGGCGCCACCTGCTGCGGCTTCTGCCACTCATCGCGTGCCGAAATGATGGCCGCCGTGACGCACAGGATCACGATGGTGCGGATGAAGGTCGCGTAGTTGGAATTGATGTTGGCGACACCGAGCTTGCCGAACAGCGCGGTCAGCGCGGCAAAGAAGGCCGAGCCGAACGCATACGATTGCCAGTTTGACGGGAGGTTCATCGTGATCCTTTGGAAAGCTGCGGGTGCGGCGCAATAGTGTGCCATCAGCGTGCGCCATCGGCGTGGTCGCGCCAGCCGCCAGTATAGGGGATGGGCGCGTTCAGATACCGACCGGATCGCCTTCCGGCGACCATTTGACGCGGGTCATGGTCCTCGCGATCGGGATCGGGTCGTGGATAGTGATGGTGATGCCGGGATGTTCGAGGCGTGCGCGGCCGGCAAGGGGGAATCCGTGCCAGAGATGCTCGCAGCCTGGCTGGCAAAGGCCGCTGGCCTGCGCCTGGCCGCAGACCGACATATCCTGCGCTCGCCGGGATGCGGCGACGCCAGGTTCAACCACCAGCACTTCCTGAACGGAGTTAGGCGTTAGGCGCTAGGCCCACTTCTTGCCCAATTCCTCCAGCCCGGCCTGCTGCAGGTCCTCCGGCGTCATCGCGATCCGGAATTGGCAGTCTGCATTAAAGTGCAGGAACCATGGCTCGGCTAGCGCCGGGATCTGCGAGGCCCGCTCGACATTGACGATCAGCGTTGCGCCTCGGTGCCCGTTCTGCTCGGTAAAATAGACCGCTTCCGGCTTGAGGTCATCCAGGATGCGGCGAAGTGTGGCCCCTGCGGCGCCGTTTCGGACCGCGCTATTGAAAGGCTCGTGGGGGAAGACGACGTTGAGTAACATGCGCACGATGCTTGACTCCTTTAGCTGGTGTCCGCCTGGCGGCGTGTGCATTGCACGCGGCGTGACGCTAGCGACAGATGAATGTTAAGCCTGGCCCGCCAGATCAGCGAGCATGGCCGGTCCAGGCTGGCCGCGCCCGGGTTGGCAGGTGGACAGCCCGTACTACAGCCCATAGCGCGCTGCAGTGTTGAAAAAACCGCGCCAGCGGGTGATTTTCCCGCCTTTCACGGTGAATACATGGGCCCATTCGGACGCAAAATCTTCACCGCTGTCGAGCGCCGTTGATTGCTCCCATCCGAGTACGGTGACATGCTCGCCGGCCTCGATGAATTCGCGCGGCTCAAACACGTGAATCGCGTCGGCCACCGGGATTGCCGCAAAAAAGGCGGCCACCTCGTCGCGGTTGCGCCGCAGCCCGGCGTATGCCAAATTCTCCGAGCCGACGAACTGCCAGTCGACCTCGTCGGCCACCAGGTCCAGGATCGCCGCAACATTCCCCTCGCCGAAAGCGGTGTATACCCGTTGCACGATGGCAGTAGCGGCGCCCATGTCATGCCTCCTGTTGGCGAACCACCCAGAAAATAGGGATCAGAGTCGCAGTGATGCCGACGACGCGATTTGCAGGACGATGCACACACTGCGGCAGCACCGCAGCCGTAGGGAGAACCTTGCGAGTCTTGAACTTTAGTATTTTTCGCTCCGAATACTATGCGCAAGCGCTGCGCAATTGCGTTGCATCAAACGGCCGCCAGCAAAATCCGGTCGCCTGACGCGCGAATGGCGGGCGTCAGGGGTGGCAATAATCCCGGTTTGACGCAGCCGCCGATGAAAGTGCCTGGATGATGGATTACACTGAATCGATGATGATGGCACTCGCTTTGAGTACTTGGGATCGACTGCGATAAGGTTGGACCTCTGCAAGTTTTGACTGGACCTATGCAAATTTTGACCGAAGGGTTAAGTGACGGCGGGGATGGCTGGCTTGCCGTTTTGTGGGATTGTTACTTTGGTCAGGTGAGGTAATCATGAGACGGGTTGTCGCGTGTGCTTCGATTGCGCTGTCGCTACTGACCGCGCACGGCGTCCGTGCCGCCGACTTGAGAATCGACCCGCAGCAGAAAAAAAGCGGCAATGGCAAAGGTGTCGAGAGCCGCAGGCTCGTGATCCGGGTCGCGCCGGGCGAATGGGGCGATGCAACACCGGAGGAAATCGAGACCTTGCTATACGCGGTCGCCGGCACACTGCTGACGCATTTTCCGGAACGGCAACTCGATCCCATCGTCGTCTCGCCCACCCGCCAAGACCCTGTTGTGTTGTACCAAAAGGGACCGGCAAACGAATACCAGGTCCATTTGGCGGCCAAAGGCAAGCGCTGGGCAGAGTTCGTCTATGAGTTCTCGCACGAGCTATTTCATATCCTTGCCAACTACGAGAATCACGCGCCGCCCAAAATTGCATCGTACCTGTGGTTCGAGGAAACGATGTGCGAGGCCGTCTCGATGTATACCTTGATACAGATGTCCATGACCTGGGAGCAGTCCCCGCCGCGCGCGGAATGGGCGTCCTACGCACCCACATTCACCGGGTTTACCGGACGCGTGCTGAACGAGCCACATCGCCAGCTGCCTGCCAACACGTCACTGGCGCAATGGTTCCGGGAAAATGGGCCGCTGTTGCTCGAAAATCCTTATCTGCGCGGCAAGAACGAGTTGATCGCCAATCTGTTCCTGCCCATCCTCGAGCATAGCCAGGACTGGCAGGCGGTCGGTTTCCTCAATCTCGACGCGCCACAAGGGAAGATCGGTTTTTATGATTACCTTGCCAGCTGGCACAGCAGGACCCCGCCGCAGCACCAGGAATTCACCCGTCTCGCGATGCGGATGTTCCAGTTCGACGCACCCGAGGCGGCTGGACACAAGCTGATCACGGTTGGGTCGCAAGCGCCGGTATTGGATCAACCCGGCGCAGCGCAGCCAGTGGTAACGGGTGCCAGCCCGGGATAGACGTAGTCGCCTCCTCCTCCCTATGTAACAAAATTTCATGACTCGGTGCGCGTTCAATGGAATGATATGTTGTTGCGCGTATTGCAGGCAAGCACCTGCAACCTCAGGCATATAACGCTAATTTAATCCTGATTAAAGCTTGAACTGCACATTTTTCGACCTAGAATTTTAGTAACATTGATTCGCACGACGGCTTGAAATCGGTTGCATCGAAGGGCTGGTGCGGAGTATCGAATATGCATGTAATTTTATTTCGGTGAGATAAGCATGCCTGAAGGATAGCTTGCGGTGAGGCTAGACGGTTTCATGCTGGCAAGCTCGGGGGCGGCTCTTTCGACTGATGATGCGCGCAAGGCACAGCTGTGACGGAGTCGCCAGACAAGGTGTCGTTTTTCGCTGGCTGGAGGCTGACATGAAAATCAGACATTTGATTGCTGCGGTAATTGCGTTATCGGCGGTTGCTACTGTTGGTTCAACTTTTGCAGAGCGCTATTCTGACGAACCGGTCGCGGTGTCGACCAAAACCCGTGCAGAAGTGCAGGCTGAATTGGCACAAGCGCGTGCCGAAGGCTTATTGATGAATCCGGGTGAAGGTGCATATCCGGACGAATTGACCGGGCCGAATATCGGCGCACGCGGGGTCGCTGGCTCTCGCTATTCCGGTCGCACGCGCGCAGAAGTGCGGGCCGAATTGGAGCAGGCCCGTGCACAAGGTTTGTTGATCAATTCGGGGGAAGGCGCGTACATGGGTGAATGGACCCGACCGAATGCGGGCGCACGCGGTGGCGCTGGCTCGCGCTAGTCCGTGGTACCCGCGCAGAGGCAGGAGCAGGTACGAGCTGACGCGATGAAGTATGCAGATTCGATCCGGAAGACAGGTAGCGGCTATAGGGCAATCGCACGAAGAACCGCATGAACATTGGTGCTGCCGGGTTGAGTTCCCTCCCCTCCTGCGACAAGCTCAGGACATGCTTGCAGGGGGAGGGTTAGGGGCGCAGCAGGGAATTCAGGTGGCATGCCTCCTGCCTGCGTAGCGGTATCCGCCTGCAAGCGGATATGCGCACTGCAAGTGGGGGTAGTGCGGTCGATGAATGATGCATGTTGCCGATCGACCGTCCTACCCCCATCCCAACCTTCCCCCTGCAAGGGGGAAGGGGCGAGAAGCGCTAGCCTGCAACGATCTTCATGTAATCGCCCTGCTAGCGCTAGCTAACCGCTGATTGGCGGCGTCAAGCGCCTGTGCTGGTATTTGTCGTGATATTTCATATTTTTTGGGACTTACGCAAAATTCGGACGTAGGGTGCGCCCTGCGCACCGATGCAGCCGCCATCTTGCCTCCCCGACGGACGGTGCGCATGTCGCACCCCAATACAACGGTGTCCACCGTCCCGGCGACGGCATCATCATGCGCCAAGCGTGCCACGCATCGGCTCAAATATCGACCGGATCGACTTCCAGCGACCATTTGACACGGCTCTTCATGGCGCGCAATTCGGCCATCCAGCGCTTCAGAAACGCCTGCAGCGCCGGCCGCGATGCGCATTCGACCAGCAACTGGGCCCGCTCGACGTTGGCGACGCGGGTCATCGTCATCGGGATCGGGTCGTTGATGGTGATACCGGGATGTTCGAGGCAGTTCGCGGCCTGTTGCAGGAAGTCGAGTGCAATCTGCAGCTCCCTGGCCTCGGCCCGCAGCAGCGCCTGATAGATGTAGGGCGGCAGGTGGGCTTGCTGGCGCTCTTCCAGCAGCGCGCCGGCGAAGTGGTCGTAGTCGTGGTTGACCACTGCGCTGTACAGCGGATGCTGCGGGTAGCGGCTCTGGATCAGCACTTCGCTGGCGCTGCCGCCCTCCTTCTGGGCGGCGCGGCCGGCGCGGCCGGCCACTTGCATCAACTGCGCGAACAGCCGTTCGCTGGCGCGGTAATCCTGTGAAAACAGCGCGGTGTCGGGATTGAGCACGCCGACCAGGGTCAGATTCTTGAAGTCGTGGCCCTTGGCGACCATCTGGGTCCCGATCAGGATGTCGACCTCGCCGCGGTGCACGCTGTCGAACGCGGCTTGCGCGCTGCCCTTCAGGCGGGTCGAATCGGCGTCGATGCGCAGGATGCGGGCTTGCGGAAACAGGCGCTGCAGGCCTTCCTCGACGCGTTGGGTGCCGCGCCCGAGCGGTTGCAGGTCGACGTTGCCGCAGGTTGGGCAGGCGCGCGGGATGCGCAGTTCCAGGCTGCAGTGATGGCAGCGTAGCCGGTGCTCCGGCTTATGCAGCACCATGAAGGCGGTGCAGCGTGGGCAATCGCTGACCCAGCCGCAGGCGTCGCAGTTGATCACCGGTGCATAGCCGCGCCGGTTCAGGAACAGGAGTGATTGCTCACCGCGCTCCAGACGCAGTCGCAATGCGGCGATCAGGGTCGAGGTCAGGCCCTCGGTGGGCTTGTCGGTTTCCATGTTGATCAGCCGCACGGTCGGCAGCAGCGCGTCTTTGACCGCCCGCTCGCGCAGTTCCAGCTTGCGATAACGCCCGCTTTGCGCGTGCTGCCAGCTCTCCAGCGATGGCGTCGCCGAACCCAGCACGATCGGGATCGCCAGCTGGTGCGCGCGCCACACCGCCAGGTCGCGCGCCGAATAGCGCAGCCCTTCCTGCTGCTTGTAGGACGGGTCGTGCTCTTCGTCGATCACGATCAGTTTCAGTTGCGGCAACGATGCCAGGATCGCGAGGCGGGTGCCGAGGATGATGCGGGCCTGCCCCAGATGAGCCGCCAGCCAGTGCGTCATGCGCTCGCCTTCGGCCAGGCTGCTGTGCAAGGTGGCCAGCATGACGCCGGGGAAACGGGCGCGGATATTGCCCTCCAGCTGCGGCGTCAGGTTAATCTCCGGCACCAGGATCAGGATCTGCGCTGCGTCTTGCTGCGCCAGGATTTGCGCCGCGGCCTGCAGATAGACTTCGGTCTTGCCGCTGCCGGTGACGCCGTACAGCAGGTGCGGTGCGAAGCCGCGGGCGCCCGCGATCGCGTCCGCGGCCTGCTGCTGCGCCGGGTTCAGGGCCGGCATCTGGTGCGGCGTGGCATCGTGCGGTGCGCCCTGCTCCGCTTGCTTGGCCAGTTTCTTCACTGCGCGATCGAGCGCGACGGTCTTTTCGGCCCGCAAATTCTTCGGCAAACCCGGGATCGCGACTTCGCCCAGCGGCCGCTGGTAATAGTCGGCCGCGAAGCCGCACAGCGCCAGCCACCGGTCCGATAACGGCGGCAGCTGCGCGCGCAGCGCCAGCACCTGCTTGAGCTTGTGGTCGGCGACTTCACTGCTGTGCTTGACCTCGACGATCAATCCGACCACTTCGCGCCGCCCGAACGGCACCAGCACCAGCTGTCCGCAAGCTGGCAATGCTGACAGCTTGTCATCACCGCACCAAAGGTAATCGAAACAGATGTCAAGCGGGGTATCGAGTGCGATTTTGACAATGCAATGCAGCATGGACTTAATGTGAAGCCTGAGGAAATGCGCTAACTATCGGTTTCATAAGCACTTTATTAACTATCCACAGACACTGTGGATAACTTTGTTGATAAGTCGCCCTTGACAGCGTTTGCGGCCTTATTTTATGCGGGTCTATATAGATTGCTTATTTGAAATGCAAATAATAAATCGTTTAAAATCAATGACTTAGAATTTCATCGCTGCAGCGCAAAAAATAAATTTAATTTCTTTTGGTGCGCTCTTTTTGTGTGCATAACTGGTTGTGCAACGGCATGGGGAGCGCACCGCGCAGGCGCATATTCATGGTCTTTGTGATAACTGTGAATTGTTATCCACTCGTGTTGTCCGGTGCCGCCCGCGCGCTTAGCGGACGCTCACTTCACAGGGTGCGGGAAGGTCCGCCGGCGCGCATTTCGGCGCCGCGGATGCGTGCGCCGATGTGGATCAGGCGCTGGTTTGCGCGCGGCTGATTTGGTGCACAGCATCAACCATCACCGCGACCGCTTCCGGCGGCGTGAATTGCGAGATGCCGTGACCGAGATTGAACACGTGACCGGCGCCGGGGCCGTACGCGGCCAGCACCTTGCCGACTTCGGCGCGGATCTGCGCATGGTTGGCGAACAGCACCGCCGGATCCAGGTTGCCCTGCAGCGCGACCTTGTGACCGATCAGCGCGCGCGCCTTGGTCAGGTTCACGGTCCAATCCAGCCCGACCGCATCGCTGCCGATGGCGGCGATCTGGTCCAGCCACAGTCCGCCGCCCTTGGTAAATACGATCGACGGAATCCGCACGCCGTCCTTCTCGGTTTTCAGCTGGCGCATCACTTCGCGCATGTAATGCAGCGAAAACTCCTGGTAGGCGCCGTCGGCCAGCGCGCCGCCCCACGAGTCGAACAGCATCACGGCCTGCGCGCCGGCGTCGATCTGCGCATTCAGGTAGGCCGCCACCGCGGTCGCATTGGTCTGCAGGATGTGGTGCATCAGGTCCGGCCGGTCGTACAGCATGGTCTTGACGGTGCGGTAGTCGTCCGAACTGCCGCCTTCGACCATATAGCACGCCAGCGTCCACGGGCTGCCGGAAAAGCCGATCAGCGGCACCCGCCCGTTCAGCTCGCTACGGATCTGGGTCACCGCGTCGAATACGTATTGCAGCGTGCCCAAGTCAGGCGCACGCAAGGCCAGCACCGCCTTTTCATCGCGCAGCGGACGCTCGAACTTGGGGCCTTCGCCATCGGCGAAGAACAGGCCCAGCCCCATCGCGTCCGGCACCGTCAGGATGTCGGAAAACAGGATCGCGGCATCGAGCGGATAGCGCTCGAGCGGCTGCAGCGTGACTTCGGTCGCGTAGTCGGGGTTCTTGGCGAGGCCGAGGAAGGAGCCGGCTTTTTGGCGGGTGGCGCGGTATTCCGGCAGATAACGTCCGGCCTGGCGCATCAGCCACAGCGGCGTGTAATCGGTCGGCTGGCGCAGCAAGGCGCGCAGGAAGGTGTCGTTCTGGAGCGGGGCGAATGGTGGCATCGGAGATCAATCAGTGCGGGTGAGGCGCGGTAAGTACTTTTGGGTGGCCGCTATTATCTCATTGCTTCGCGGCTGCAAGCGCGCGGACGGTCGAGCGGCACAGCGATTGCATGAAGATCGTTGCTGCCTAAGGCTTCTCGCCCCTTCCCCCTTCGACAAGCTCGGGACATGCTTGCAGGGGGAGGGAACTCAACCCGGCCGCAGCGGACCATCGTCCACAACTCATCCTCCAGATTACGTGATGCAAAAACAGCCATCCTATTGCAGCATGCCAACATCTAAATTATAATCATTCTCATTAAGATTCGCGTTATAGCCGATACCCCACGCAGCGACGACTTCCGCACCGCCTGTGCCAAGTCCGGCATTGCGGCGTCGATCCTGTCAAAAGATAAAGAAAAATCATGCCTGCTGCTCTTGTCACCCGCTCCGGCCTGCGCTGGTCCCTGATTCTGGCCGGTGCCAGCCTGCTGGCCGCTTGCGGCGGCGCTGGCGACAGCAATGGCAGCGCCACGCTTACGCCGGCCAGCGGCGGGCTGAGCGCTGCCGCCAGCCTCGGCGAAAAAATCTTCAGCGACCAGAGCCTGTCGGCATCCGGCCAGCAATCCTGCGCCAGTTGCCACAGCCCGGACCATGCACACGCCGCCAGCGGCGCGTTGTCGGTCGAACTGGGCGGCGCACAGCTTGATCAGCAGGGCTTTCGCGCGGTGCCGTCGCTGCGCTACCTGAACCTGACGCCGGCCTTTTATTTTGCAAAAGACGGCACCCCGACCGGCGGCTTCGACCGCGATGGCCGCGCGCAATCGCTGGCCGAGCAGGCGCAGCGCCCGCTCCTGGCGCCGCACGAGATGGCCAATGCCGGCAAGGCCGAGGTGGTCGCCAGCCTGAGGCGAGCGCCGTATGCGGACGCGTTCCGCCAGGCGTTTGGCGCGACCATTCTGGACGACGCCGACGCGGCGTTCGAGCGCATCGCGTTCGCGTTGCAGCAATACCAGAAGGAAGACCCGGCGTTTCACCCCTACGATTCCAAATACGATCAGTTCCTGGCCGGCAAGACCACGCTGGCCCCGGCCGAGTTGCGCGGGCTGGCGCTGTTCAATGCCCCGAAGAAGGGCAATTGCGCGGCCTGCCACACCAGCGCCAAGGGCGCCGACGGTGCGTCGCCGCTGTTCACCGATTTCAGCTACGACAACCTGGGTGTGCCGCGCAATCCGAAGATCGCCGCCACCCGCGATCCGGCCTATTTCGACCTCGGCCTGTGCGGCCCGGACCGCACCGACCTCGCCAATCGCGTTGACCTGTGCGGCGCGTTCAAGGTGCCGACGCTGCGCAACGTGGCGACGCGGCAAGCGTTTTTCCACAACGGCGTGTTCAGCAACCTGCGCGACGTGATCGGCTTCTACGTGCGGCGCGACACCAACCCGGAACAGTGGTATCCGCGCGGCGCCGACGGCAGCGTGCAGAAGTTCAACGACCTGCCGCCGCCATACCAGCGCAACGCCAACACCAGCGAAGCGCCATACAACCGCCAGCCCGGCATGGCGCCGGCCTTGTCGGACGCCGAGATCGACGACGTGATCGAATTCCTCGGCACCCTGACCGACGGGTATCAGGCGCATTAACAAGCCCAACTAAATTGATTATTTAAATAGAGAAAGCTCACCATGAAAAAAACCATCCTGGCGCAAGCCATCCTCGCCGTGCTGATCGGCGCCCCGCTGGTCGCCTCCGCCACCGAAGCCGAACTGATGCAAAGACTCGACCAGATGGCGGCCGAGCTGAAACAGATGAAGGCCGAACTGAGCGCCAGCAAGCAAAAGACCGAGGCGCTGGAACAGCGCCAGAACGCGCAGGCCGCGGCACCTGCCACCGCGCCGGTGGCTGCTGCACCAGCGACAGAAGCTGTCGCAAGCACCTCGGGCATCGCGCTCGGCGCCAGCACCGTGCTGTCGAGCTACGGCGAAGTCAATTACAGCCGCCCGCGCCATGACGGCAGCGCGGCCGAGACCGATGTCGCGCGCGCCGTGATCGGCGTCACCCACCGCTTCGACGACAAGACCAAGATGGTGGCCGAATTCGAATGGGAACACGCAGTCACCTCGGCGACCGACAGCGGCGAAGCGGCAGTCGAACAGCTGTACGTCGAGCGCGAATTCGGCAACGGCCTGCGCGCCAAGGGCGGCCTGTTCCTGATCCCGGCCGGCCTGCTCAATACCAACCATGAGCCGACCGCGTACTACGGCGTGCAGCGCAATTTCGTCGAAACCGCGATCATCCCGAGCACCTGGCGTGAAGCCGGCGTCGGGCTGTCGTCGACCATGGACAACGGCCTGACCTGGGATCTGGGCCTGACCACCGGCTTCGACCTGACCAAGTGGGATAGCACCTCCGAAGACGGGCGCGCATCGCCGCTCGGCAGCATCCACCAGGAAGGCCAGCACGCGAAGTCGCGCAACCTGGCGCTGCACGGCGCGCTGAACTGGCGCGGCGTCCCCGGCCTGCTGCTCGGCGGCTCGGTGTTCACCGGCAAACTGGCGCACGGCACGGCCGACTTCGCCGCGCCCGATGCGCGCCTGACCTTGTGGGATCTGCACGCCCGCTACACGCCGGGCAAGTGGGACCTGTCGACCGTGTATGCGCGCGGCACCATCAGCGACACCGAGGCCTTCAACCTGGCCAACGCCGGCAGCCCGACACCGGTGCCGTCGAGCTTCTACGGCTGGTACGCACAAGCGGCTTACCAGCTGTGGAAGAACAGCGATTACAAGCTGAGCCCGTTCATCCGCTACGAACAGTTCAATACCGCCAAGAGCTATAGCGCGATGCCGGCCGGGCTCGGCATCGCCACCGCGGCCGACGAGAAAGTCTGGACCGCCGGCGCCAACTTCAACATCGGCGAAGGCGTGGTGGTGAAGGCGGATTACCAGAAGTTCAAGCAAGACAATTCGCGTGACCGCGTCAATCTGGGGCTTGGGTATTCGTTCTAATGCTGATTGAAAGCGCAATAGGTCTACACTTTGCCTGATCGTCCCCTCCCCTTTTAAGGGGGAGGGTTAGGGTGGGGGTAGTGCGGTCGATTAACGATAATGTTTGTTTATCGACCACCACACCCCCATCCCAACCTTCCCCCTCAGAGGGGGAAGGAGCCGAACAAGCTACCGCGTCTTCCAAAATGGACGACGCGGGCTTTAACTGAATCGAAGTTGATGAAACCATTCTATATCGCCGCCCTGACCCTGGCCACCACCGCCGGCAGCGCCTTCGCGACCCAGTATCTGACGGCAGAGCAGGCGCAGCGCGTGATGTTCCCCGACGCCAGCAGCTTCAAGGACGCCAGCCTGCAACTGACGGTCGAGCAGATGCGCCAAGTCGAGAAACTGGCCGGCGAGCCGGCGCGCTCGGTCAACTGGCGCGTGTTCGCCGCCTACCAGGGCGATACGCTGCTCGGCCACGTGGTGCTGGACGACGTGGTCGGCAAGTTCGAGCTGATCTCGTACGCGGTCGCGCTGAACCTCGATGCCAGCATCAAGCAGATCGAGATCCTGAGCTACCGTGAAAGCCATGGCTTCGAGATCAAGAGCCCGGCCTGGCGCAAGCAGTTTGTCGGCAAGACCGCGCAAGCCGGACTGGCGGTCGGCGACGGCATCGCCAACATCAGCGGCGCGACACTGTCGTGCAACCACGTGACCGATGGCGTGCGCCGCATCGCGGCGATCGCGCAACTGATGTTGAAAAAATGACGCCGCACAAAATAAGCTTGAACAACTGACGCTAGCCATGTCTTCGCCATTGCCCATCACGCGCCGCGCCCAGCCCTGGCTCGGCACCCTGGTCGAGATCAGCATTGCCGACGCCGACAGCGCCGACGCGCCAACCACGGATCATGCTGCGGCGTTTGCCGCCGCCTTCGGCGCGATCGCCGCGGTGCAGCGGCTGATGAGTTTTCACGACGCGGCGAGCGACGTGTCGCGCTTCAACCGGGCGCCGGTGGGTGCGGTGCTGGAGGTCGATCGGCAGACGCTGCAGGTGCTGCAATGCGCGCTGCAGATTCATGCCGCCAGCGGCGGCCTGTTTGACATCGGCTGTGGCGCGACGCTGGCCGCCTGGGACTATCTGCCGGCGCCGGATGGACTCGACGTGCCGACCTTGGCCAGCTGGCCGCGCCCGCCGCTGTTGCGAATCGAGGATGCGCGGCGCATCACGAAAACCGCCGCCGCCTGGATCGACCTCGGCGGCATCGCCAAAGGTTATGCGGTCGATCAGGCGATCGCGGCACTGCAGGAGGCCGGCATCGGCTTGGCCTGCGTCAATGCCGGCGGCGACCTGCGCGTCTATGGCGAATACGGTTTTCCGGTCGCGATCCGCGATCCCCGCCAACCGGGCCGCGCCGCCCGGCAGACCCGGCTGAGCAACCAGGCGATGGCCAGTTCCGGCAGCTATTTTTCGCAGAAGGCCTTCGCCGAGCGCGAGGTCAGTGCGCTGATCGACGGCCGCGACGGCCGCCCGCTGACCGGCCCAATCGACCCACTCAGCGCCACCGTATGCGCGCCGAGCTGCATGCTGGCCGACGCGCTGACCAAGGTGGTGCTGGCCAGCGCCGACCCGCAGCACCCGGCGTTACGTCAGTTCGGCGCGTCTGCTTTTATAATCTAGACCTTGCCCGCCAATACCATCCAGATGCGCTCCCCTCATCCGCCGAAGCACCCCGCCAAGCCCCGGCCGCACAGCCTGCACCATCCGTCGGCGCCGCGGCCAGTCAGCCTGAAACTGGAACGCTGGCAGCGCCGCGCGCTGTATGGGGCATTTGCGCTGCTGACGCTGAGCGGCCTGCTGTGGCTGCTGGCCCATTACTGGTGGCGCCCGGTCGGCGAATATGGCGAAACCATCAGCCCGCTGGAGCCATGGGCCATGAAGCTGCATGGCGCGGCCGCAATGCTGGCGCTGTTCCTGGTCGGCGGCATCCTGAACAACCACATCCGCCGCGCGCTGAAATCGCGGCGCAACCGCAGCAGCGGCTGGGCCATGGTGGCACTGCTGGCGCTGCTGACGCTGAGTGGCTACGCGTTGTACTACATCGCGGGCGAACAGAGCCGGCCGCTGTGGTCTGTACTGCACTGGATCATCGGGCTGGGTCTGCCGCTGCTGGTGCTGCTGCATATCGTGCTGGGGCGCCGCTCGGCACGCTAGCACTACGACGAGCTCAGATCTGCGTGCAGCGCCGCATGTGCAGAGGGGTCCTGCGCGGTGAGTCGTCGAATGGTGATCATCACATAGCCTATTTTTTGAGTTCGGGATTTAAGTCGGAGCTCAGGTTGCGAGCACCGGCCGTGGCGACAGCGCGACGATCGCTGCATGTTGCGAGGACGCCCGTCGCGCTGCTGCAGCACATTGGTCAGGCGGTCGGTTTGCGCGCCACGGTCGGCTTCTTGGGCACGACCTTGGGCGCGACCTTGACCGCGTTCTTGTAGCTGGCCGCGACCCCAATCGCCTCGGTCGCCAGCGCCATCAGCTGCGCCGGCGATTCTAGCAGTTCACCCGGCACCTCGTAAAAACGGGTGACATCGACCCGGCCCTTCTTGGTCGCATACCGGAAGCAGTCGCTGCCCATTTTTTGATACTTGGGGCGCGTCACGTCATTGACCGCAAAATACAGCGAATTACCCATCACCATCGCAAATTGCAGGCCGCCGGCAGTCAGCGCGACGCCGCCGAAAAATCGGCTGCGCGCCAGTTCGCGGATCGGCGCCAGTTGCTCCATCACGAACGTGACGTAGTCGGACGTCCTGGCCATCATGCTGGTTGCACCGCACCGGGCCCGCGCCGGGTCAAGGCGGCCGACGCTGGCATCCTGCATTTATTTTTCAACATCCCGTGTTCCATTCATGCTGGTCGATTGGCGCGTCACGATACAACAAGAAAACTGGCAAACCCGATTGAAATCCGGTTCGGCGAATATAGCCTGTCGTCGGAGCAGCGACAACCAAAAATCGATCGCGCGGTGCCGCATCAAGCCCTGTGCGCAGCGTTGCCATGCGGCAATAAAATCCGGCAAGTGTTGTCGACCATGCTATATTTCGCAGCGCATCGATGCCGGCTATTCCGCCGCCAGATCCCGCACCCAATGCACGATTGCACGACACCCGATTCTGATCGTTCCTCGAGGAATGCCACGCATGCTGATCAAACGACTGACACCGACGCACACCTATCTGCAATACGGCGACGACCACGCGCACGACGCGGCGGGCAAGGCGCTCCGGATGGCGAACAACGACCGGACCCGGATCGCGATGCAGGCCACCTGCAATGTGGCGGCCGAGCTCGACAGCGTGTTCGCCAGCCGGCCCGACGTCGCGGTGCTGCACGATGTGCGGATCAGGACCGAGGACGGCAAGCTGCATATCGATCATTTATTCATCACGCACAACTTCCACGTCTTCATCGTCGAGTCGCGCACCGCAGGCCAGACGCTGGGGATCAGCGATCAGAAACAATTCACGCTGACCGATCCACTCGGTAGCGCCTATGCGATCCCATCGCCGCTGCGGCAACTGATGCGCAACCGGGCGCTGCTCAAGCGCCTGCTGCGCCAACTTGATTTGCCGAAGCGCTTCGGCCGCACGCTGCAGCCGAGCTTTCATCACTATCTGCTGATCGATCCGCAGGCCGAGGTGCAGAACCAGTCGGATATCGACTTCCGGTTGTTCGTCAGTCCGTCGCAGCTGATCGCGTTGATCGACCAGCAGGCCGGCAGCCGCTCGCTGTTCGGCTTTTTGCAACGGATGCCGAGCCAGCAATTGCGCCAGACCTCGCGCCGGATCGCGCAGATCCATGCGCCGAAAGGCGTACGTTTTTCCAGCAAGTTCCGGCATGTGGCGGCGGCGGAACAACCTGTGCCGCGCAGCGTGCTCGGCAATACTCCCCGCTAAATTCAAGAAATACAGCTTATCCCGCTTGGTTTTATTGGGCTGCAAATAATACGGGTGGCAGTATATTTTATATCCACGAAGGCCCGGTCGAGCTGAAGCTGGATCTGCGCCGGCAGCGCGCTGGCGCTCAGGACGATGACATCGCTAGCGCAACAGCGCAACCAGTTCGCGCGTCAATGCGGCGGCCGGTATTTCATTGCAGCCGCTGGCGTTCTGGCCCGACCATAGCGGCGAGAAATCGCCGCTGCCGGTGCTCTCGGCATGCGCGCGCAGCGGCGCGATCGCCGCGCTCGCGAGCGGAAAGGCCGGCGCGGCGGCGCTGATCGGCCCGAGTTCGCGCATGACCCGGTTGACGATGCCGCGCGCCGGGCGGCCGCTGAACAGATTGGTCAGCGCGGTATGGTGTGCCGCCGCGCTCTTCAGTGCGGCGCGATGCACGGCACTGGTGCCCGCTTCCGGACAGAGCAGATAGGCGGTGCCGATCTGCGCGCCGGCCGCGCCGAGCGCCAACGCAGCTGCGACCCCCTTGGCATCGGCGATGCCGCCGGCCGCGATCACCGGCAACCGCACCGCTTGCACTACTTGCGGCAGCAGCGCGAAGGTGCCGAGCTGGGTGCTCAGATCGGTGCTGAGGAAGATGCCGCGGTGGCCGCCGGCCTCCAGCCCTTGCGCGATGATGGCGTCGGCGCCGTGCGCCTCGAGCCAGACCGCTTCCTCGACCGTGGTGGCACTGGCCAGCACCTTTGCGCCCCAGCTTTTGACCCGCGCCAGCAATTCAGGGGCCGGCAGGCCGAAATGGAAACTGACCACCGGCGGCCGGAATTCGGCCAGCAGCTCGGCCGCCTCGGCGCTGAACGGCAGCCGCGCCGGAGCGTTGGGAGCCGCCGCCGCATCGATACCGAATTCGCGGTAGTACGGCACCAGCGCCGCGCGCCATGCGGCATCGCGCACGGCGTCGGGCAGCGGTGAGCGGTGGCAAAAGAAATTGACGTTGTACGGCTTGCTGGTCTGCGCTGCGAGCGTGCTCAACTCGGCGAGCAGCGCATCCGACCCCAACATCGCACAGGGCAGCGAGCCGAGGCCGCCGGCGTTCGACACCGCGATCGCCAGCGCGCTGCCCTGCACGCCCGCCATCGGCGCCTGGATGATCGGCAACTCTATCCCCAGCAACTGTTGCAGCGTCGTCATGCTTGCCCCCGTGGTTGGTGTGCGCGTCACTCCGCGCGGCACTGCAGCCGGATCAGATGCCGCCGATGCACATATATTTGATCACCAGGTAGTCGTCCATCCCGTACTTCGATCCTTCGCGCCCCAGCCCGGATTGCTTGACGCCGCCGAACGGCGCGATCTCGTTCGAGATCAGGCCGCTGTTGATGCCGACCATGCCCGACTCCAGCCCTTCGGCGACGCGCCAGATGCGGCCGATGTCACGCGAGTAGAAATAGCTGGCGAGGCCGAATTCGGTATCGTTGGCCAGTGCCAGCACGTCGTCTTCGGTCTTGAAGCGGAACAGCGGCGCCATCGGGCCGAAGGTTTCTTCTTTCGCGACCCGCATCTCGGCGGTGACGTCGACAATCACGGTCGGCTCGAAAAAGCTGTGGCCGAGCGCGTGGCGCTTGCCGCCGGTCAGCACGCGGCCGCCCTTGGACAGTGCATCGGCGATGTGCTGCTCGACCTTTTCGACCGCTTTCTGGTCGATCAGCGGTCCCTGCGTGACGCCGGCGTCCTGGCCATTGCCGACTTTCAGCTGGCTGACCGCCGCCACCAGTTTTTGCGCGAACGCGTCATACACGCCGTCCTGCACATAGATGCGATTGGCGCAGACGCAGGTCTGGCCGGCATTGCGGTATTTCGACGCGATCGCGCCCTCGACCGCAGCATCGAGGTCGGCGTCGTCGAACACGATGAACGGTGCATTGCCGCCCAGTTCCAGCGACAGTTTCTTGACGGTCGGCGCGGATTGCTGCATCAGCAGACGACCGACCTGGGTCGACCCGGTGAAGCTGAGTTTGCGCACGGTCGGGTTGGACGTCATCTCGCCGCCGATCGCACGGGCGTCGCCGGTGACGACGGAAAACACGCCGGGCGGCACGCCGGCGCGCTCGGCCAGCACCGCCAGCGCCAGCGCCGAATACGGCGTCGCCTCGGCCGGTTTCAGCACGATCGGGCAGCCGGCGGCGAGTGCCGGGCCAACCTTGCGCGTGATCATCGCAGCCGGGAAGTTCCACGGCGTGATCGCGGCGCAGACCCCGATCGGCTGCTTGATGACGACGATGCGGCGGTCGGCCCACGGCGACTCCATGGTGTCGCCATTGATGCGCTTGGCTTCTTCACCGAACCACTCGAGAAACGAGGCGGCGTACGCAATTTCGCCCTTGGCTTCGGCCAGCGGCTTGCCCTGCTCGGCGGTCATCAGGAGCGCGAGATCGTCGACGTTGGCCAGCAGCAGGTCGTTCCATTTACGCAGGATCGCGCTGCGTTCCTTCGCGGTCTTCTTGCGCCACGCAGGCCAGGCGTCGTTGGCGGCGGCGATCGCGCGGCTGGTCTCGGCCGCACCCATGTGCGGGATGGTGCCGAGCTGGTCGCCGGTGGCCGGGTTGGTGACCGGGAAGGTGGCGCCGTTGTCGGCGTCGCACCATTGTCCGTTGATATAGGCTTGCTGACGCAGCAGCGTGGGATCTTTCAGTGGCAACATGGGATCGCTCCGGAGGTGAATTTAGATTTTGGCGGCGGCCTTGTTACGCCCGCGCAACCATTCGAGAACCAGTAACAGGCAGGTAGAGAATACGATCAGTATAGTAGCCAGCGCGGCGATGGTCGGGCTGATGTTTTCCTTGATGCCGGTAAACATCTGGCGCGGCAAGGTGGTTTGCTGCGGGCCGGCGACGAACAGCGTGATCACCACTTCGTCGAACGAGGTGGCGAATGCAAACAGCGCGCCGGAAATCAGACCCGGCGCGATCACCGGCAGCGTGATGCGCCAGAACGTGCGCAACGGACCGGCGCCGAGACTCATGCTGGCGCGCACCAAGTTGTGGTTGAAGCCCTGCAGCGTGGCCGACACCGTGGTGACGACGAACGGCGCGCCCAATGCGGCGTGCGCCAGGATCAGGCCGGTATAGCTGTCGGCCAGGCCGATCTGCGCGAAGAACAGGTAGACGCCGACGCCGACAACCACCACCGGCACCACCATCGGCGAGATCAGGATCGCCATCAGCAGCCCCTTGCCGGTGAAATCGGCCTTGTTCAGGCCGACCGCCGCCAAGGTGCCGAGCACGGTCGCGATCACGGTCGCCAGCGGCGCGACGATGAAGCTGTTCTTGGCGGCGCGGATCCACTCTTCCGAATGGATCAGGTTGTCGTACCAGCGCAGCGACAAGCCGGGCATCGGATACGACAGGAAGCTGCTATCGGAAAACGACAGCGGAATGATCACCAGGATCGGCAACACCAGAAACACCAGCACCAGCAGGTTGAAGCCGCGCAGCAGGAAAAACCAGATGCGCTCTGGTAACGACACATACGGCGGAAATAAGGGCAAGCTCTTCATCGTGGTTATCCCATGCTCACGTCGATTTTGGCGAAGCGCCGATAGATCGCATACAGCACCAGGGTCGCCGCAAACAGCAGGGCGCCGAGCGCGCAGGCCATGCCCCAGTTGATGGTGAGGTTGGTGAAATAGGCGACGTAATAGCTGACCATCTGCTCGTTCGGGCCGCCCAGCAGCGCCGGCGTGATGTAGTAGCCGAGCGCGAGGATGAATACCAACAGGCCGCCGGCGCCGACGCCCGGGTAAGTCTGCGGCACGTACACGCGCCAGAATGCGGCGAACGGATGGCTGCCGAGCGAGATCGCGGCCCGCATGTAGGTCGGCGGAATCGATTTCATCACGCTGTACAGCGGCAGGATCATGAACGGCAGCAGGATGTGGGTCATCGAGATGTACACGCCGATGCGGTTGAACAGCAGCTCCAGCGGCGCCTGTGTTACGCCGAGCGCCATCAACGCCTTGTTGACCAGGCCTTCCGATTGCAGCAACACGATCCAGGCCGCGACCCGTACCAGGATCGAGGTCCAGAACGGGATCAGCACCAGGATCATGAACAGGTTGGCGCGCCGCTCCGACATGGTCGACAGCCAGTACGCGAGCGGATAGCCGATCACCAGGGTGCACAGCGTCACGACCAGGCTGATCAGGAAGGTGCGCCCGAAAATCTTGCGAAACGCCGACTCGCTCTCGTCGGCATTGTGCACCTGGCCGAACGCATCTTGTTTCAGGTCGAGCGCGGCCAGCACATAATACGGCGAGTAACGCGCACCGTTCTTGGCGATCACCTGCCAGGTGGCCAGCTGGCCCCACTGCTCGTCGAGTGCGATCAGCGCTGGCTGGATGGCGGCCGCCGGCAGCGGCTTGCCCTCGGCATCCTTCAATGGCAAGGCGCGCGCGGTCTTCAGGATGACCGAACGGGCGCCGGGCAGTTCGGCATTGATGCGCCGTGCCAGCGTGCCGGTGGTGTTGTCGGCCGCGGCCTTGGCCAGATCGTCGGCCAGCGCGGCGTAGGCGCGCTCCGGCGGCGCCGATTTGCGGTCCCAGCCGGCCAGTGCGGCGACCGTGTGCGGCAGGGTCGAGGCGATTTCGGGATTGGCGACCGCGCGCGTCAGCAGCACCGCGATCGGCACCACGAAGGTCACCAGCAAGAAGATCGCCAGCGGTGCGATCAGCGTGAGCGCGGTGATCCGCTTGCGGAGTAGCGCCTTGTGCAGGTCGCGCTTCAGGTGCGACAGCGGCGGCTCAGCGAGCGAGGCGCTGGTGGGGGCACTGGGAGCGCTGGGGGCCAAAACAGTCATAGTGGTTCAGGTCTGAAATGCCGCAAAAGTAAAAGAATGCTGCCCGTGGTCGGGCAGCATCAAAGCCTGTCAGGCGCCCAAGGAGGCAACCGCGCCCGACAGGCGGAGGAGACGTATGTTACTTGGCTGCCCAGGCAGTGAAACGCTGCTCCAGATCTTCGCCATGATCGGTCCAGAACTGCAGATTTTGCTGTACCGCGTCCTTGGCATTATTGGTCGAGGTCGGCAGGTCGGCCAGCGTCTTGGCGTCGAGCAGCTTCAAGGCGTTGTGGTTGACCGGACCGTAGGCGATATTGCCGGCGTAATTCTTTTGCGATTCCGGCGTGCTGGCAAACGCGATGTATTTTTCCGCCAGCGCCTTGTTCGGCGTGCCTTTTGGAATCACCCAGTAATCGAGGTCGTAGATGCTGCCGGCCCAGGTGACCTTCAGGTTCTTGCCTTCACGCTGCGCCGAATCGATGCGGCCGTTGTAGGCGGTCGACATCACGACGTCGCCTGCCACCAGGAACTGCGGCGGCTGCGCGCCGGCTTCCCACCACTGGATGTTGGCCTTCAGCTCATCGAGCTTCTTGAACGCGCGCTCGACGCCGGCCTTGGTGGCCAGTACTTTGTAGACTTCCTTGGTCGGCACGCCATCGGCCATCAGCGCAAATTCCAGGTTGTAGCGGGCGCCTTTGCGCATGCCGCGTTTGCCCGGAAATTGTTTGACGTTCCAGAAATCGGCCCAGTTCTTCGGTGCCACCTTCATCTTGTCGGCGTTGTAGGCCAGTACCGTCGACCAGACAAACGCCCCCATGCCGCATTCCTGCACCGCTTCCGGCATGAAATCGCTCTTCTTGCCGATCTTGCTGTAGTCGAGCTTTTCCAGCAGCCCTTCTTCACAGGCGCGGCCGAGCAGGCCGGACTCGAGTTCAACCACGTCCCAGCTGACTTTGCCGGTTTCGACCATGGCCTTGACCTTCGCCAGTTCGCCGTTGTATTCGACCACCACCACCTTGGTGCCGGTCGTTTTCTGGAACGGTTCGATATACGCGGCTTTCTGCGCGTTGCCGTTGGCGCCGCCGAAATTGATCACGGTCAGCTCTGCCGCTTGGGCCAAGCCAAGTGACAGTGCCGCCATGGCTGCGGACATCAGGATCGGTTTGATTGTCTGTCTCATTGCAACTCCTCTTTGTTTTATGGTGGGGCTACTGGTAAAACGGGTGGGGAAGCGGGTGGGGAAACGAGTTTTAAGCACTAATCAAATGAAGACCCGCAAGCGATCTGGGTCGATGTCGAGTGCGACCTGGGTGCCCTCGGCCAGACCGGCCAGCGCCGGGTCGCCCAGCGTCAGCTTGACGAAACAATCGTCCTGCTTGGCGGTCGTGCAGCGTACGCGCACGTGATCGCCGAAATAAATCAGGCCCGCGACACTGGCGCGCAGGCCATTCTGCAGCGGCGCGTCGAGCGGCTTGAGCCGGATGCGTTCAGGGCGAATGCAAGCGACACCAGTCTGGCCGCTGTGGGCGCCATTCGGGTTGACGCCGGTCAATAACGATCCGTCCGGCAGACGCAGCGCGCAATGAGCGCCAGTGACCGACTCCACCGTACCGTTGAAGCGGTTGTTGTCGCCGATGAAGCCGGCCACGAAGTGATTGTCGGGATACTCGTACAGGCGGTCGACCGCGGCCAGTTGCTGGATGATGCCCTGGTCGAATACGGCGACGCGGTCCGACATGGTCAGCGCTTCGCTCTGGTCGTGGGTGACGTAGACGAAGGTCACGCCGAGCCGCTTGTGCAGCGCTTTCAGCTCAAGCTGCATGTGCTCGCGCAACTGTTTATCCAGCGCACCGAGCGGCTCGTCCATCAATACCAGCTTCGGATCGAATACCAGCGCGCGCGCCAGTGCGATGCGCTGCTGCTGGCCGCCGGACAGCTGGGCCGGATAGCGTTCCGAAAATTTGCCCATCTGCACCATGTCGAGCGCCTTCTTCACCTTCGCCGCGCGCTCGCCGCCATTCAGGCCGCGCACCTGCAGCGGGTAGGCGATGTTCTGGCCGACCGTCATGTGCGGGAACAGCGCGTAGTTTTGAAACACCATGCCGATGTTGCGCTTGTGCGGCGGCACCTTGTTCAGCAATTGCCCATCGAGGCGGATCTCGCCACCGGTCGGGAATTCGAACCCGGCCAGCATCATCAGGCAGGTGGTCTTGCCGGAGCCGGACGGCCCCAGCAGGGTCAGGAATTCACCGCGGTGGATGTCGAGATCGAGGTGCTTGACCACCAGGATTTCACCATCATAAGTTTTCTTGACGCCGCGAAATTCGACCAGGGTGTCATGTCCCTGCTGATCCTGATGCTCGTGGTCAAATGCCTGTGCTGCTGTACTTGCCTGCTTCACTGGTGGGTCTCCTGCTGGTTATCGATGCGTAGGGTGACGGGGCAGCGACTTTTTTAATCCATCTTACTCCGCGCGCAGTGCCGCCTCAAGGATCGTCAGCGCCTCGCTCATCACCGCGTCCGGGATGGTGAGCGGGAACAGGAAGCGGATCACGTTGCCGTACACGCCGCAGCTCAGCAGCAGCAGGCCTTTTTCGAGCGCGCGCGCCTGCACCGTCCTGGTGAAATCCGGATCCGGCGTGTGCGTGCCCGGCTGCATGAATTCGACCGCGACCATCGCGCCCAGACCGCGCACCTCGGCGATCTGCGGCACGAATTCACGCAGCGTCGTCAATCTGTCCTTCAACTGTTGGCCCAGCACGGCGGCGCGCGCGACCAGCTGTTCCTCTTCGATCACGTCCAGCACCGCATGCGCGGCAGCCACCGCCAGCGCGTTGCCGGCATAGGTGCCGCCGAGGCCGCCGGGGGCCGGCGCATCCATGATCTCGGCGCGGCCGCAGACCGCCGACAGCGGCATGCCGCCGGCCAGGCTCTTGGCCATCGTCATCAGATCGGGGATCACGCCATAGTGCTCCATGGCAAACAATTTGCCGGTGCGGGCAAAACCGGTCTGCACTTCATCGACAATCAGCAGCATGCCGTGTTCGTCGCACAGGTTGCGCAGCGCCTGCATGAATTCGACCGGCGCCGCATAGAACCCGCCCTCGCCCTGCACCGGTTCGAGGATGATGGCGGCGACCCGCTTCGGGTCAACGTCGGACTTGAACAGCGCCTGCAAGGCCGCCAGCGAGTCCTGCGTGCTCACCCCATGCAATGCGATCGGGAATGGGGCGTGATACACCTCGCCCGGGAACGGGCCGAAACCGACCTTGTACGGCACCACCTTGCCGGTCAGCGCCATGCCCATCATGGTGCGGCCATGGAACGCGCCCGAGAACGCGATCACGGCGGAACGGCCAGTCGCGGCGCGGGCGATCTTGACCGCATTTTCGACCGCCTCAGCGCCGGTCGAGAACAGTGCGGTTTTCTTGGCGTGAGCGCCGGGCGTGATCGCATTGATGCGCTCGGCCAGCGCGATATAACTCTCGTAGGGGACGATCTGGTAGGCGGTGTGGGTGAACTTGCCGAGCTGCTGCTGCATTGCGGCCACCAGCTTCGGGTGACGATGGCCGGTATTGAGCACCGCAATGCCGGCCGCGAAATCGATGTAGCGCCGGTTTTCCACGTCCCACAGTTCGGCATTCAGCGCGCGCTCGGCATAGAAATTGCACATCACGCCGACACCGCGGGGTGTCGCCGCATCTTTGCGCTGCTGCAGGTCTGCATTTTTCATGGTCGCTCCGGTTTGCCGTGATTGATTCGTGGCTCATACTAAAACGACCATGGCACTATAATACAGGGCCACTTTTGTTTTTCTAATGGAGCCACTTTGCGGATCGCGTCGTTGCCGGAATTTCTGTTGTTGCGGATCGAGCGCGCCGCGCCGGACGCGCGCACGCGCAAGCCGCTGAATCGCCAGCTGTATCAGATCATTCGCGATGCGATCCTGGCCCAGCAACTGCCGGCCGGCCTGCAGCTGCCGTCGTCGCGCGACCTGGCGCGCGAACTGGCGCTATCGCGCAACACCGTCACTTACGCCTACGAGCAACTGATCGCGGAGGGCTATCTGGAGACGCGCGCCGGCGCCGGCACCTTCATCGCCGACACCACGCCCGACCAGATCCCGGCGGCGACCGGCGGCAAGGCGGCGTTGACCGACCCGTCCGGCGCCTCGGAGCTGTCGGCGCGCGGCGCGCAACTGCTGCGCCACGCCGGCGTCAGCAATCTGCAATGGGGCGCCTTCATGCCCGGCGTGCCGGACGTGACACTGTTTCCGAACAAGATCTGGAGCCGGCTGCAAAACAAGCACTGGCGCCGTTCGCGCGCCGAGCTGCTGACCTACGGCGAGGGCGGCGGTTACCCGCCGCTGCGCGCGGCGGTGGCCGAATATTTGCGCATGGCGCGCTCGGTCAATTGCGATGCCAGCCAGGTGCTGATCACGACCGGCATCCACCAGTCGATCGACCTCGCCGCCAAGCTGCTGGGCGAAGCGGGTGACCGCGCCTGGGTCGAGGACCCGTGCTACTGGGGCACCCGCAGCGTGCTGAACTCGCTGGGCATCAAACCGGTGCCGATCGCGGTCGATGCCGAGGGCTTGCAGCTGCGCCCGAAGGACTTGCGCCATCCGCCGCGCTTCATCCACGTCACGCCCTCGCACCAGTATCCGCTCGGCATGGTGATGAGCCTGTCGCGGCGCCGCCTGCTGCTCGAATACGCGGCCGCGCACAAGGTGTGGATCATGGAGGACGATTACGACAGCGAATTTCGCTATGGCAGCCGGCCGCTGGCATCGCTGCAGGGCATGGATAGCCAGGATCGGGTGCTGTACATGGGCACCTTCAGCAAGACGCTGTTTCCGGGCTTGCGCATCGGCTTCATGGTGGTGCCGCAGTCGCTGGCCGAGTCGTTTGCGACCGGCCTGTCCGAGCTGTACCGTGGCGGCCAGGGTTTCGCGCAGGCCGTGGTAGCCGATTTCATGACGGAAGGTCATTTTGCCTCGCACATCCGGCGCATGCGGCTGCTGTACGCGGAGCGGCTGCGCCTGTTGCAGGAAGCGATCAACCGCCATTTCGGCGACAGCGTGCGGATCACCGGCGGCGAGGCCGGTCTGCATCTGGCGCTGGGTTTGCCGGACGGTTGCGACGACCTGGCCATCAGCCGCGAAGCGGCGGCGCAGGGCATCATCGCGCGTCCGTTATTCCGCTACTACATGAATCCGGCCACCGCGCAGCGCGGCCTGTTGCTGGGCTATGCCTGCGTACCGGAGCAACAGATCGGGCCGATTTTCGAGCGGCTGGCAGGCATCATCAAACGCCATTGGCCGGCCCGCAAAGTCGGTTAAATGCCGGGAGTATTCGCCAAAATCGGCCTGGCTCCCAAGATTTCGGAGCGGAAAATATATTACTCCATCCAGTATATTTTGAACCGAACATCAGGTAATTCTGAGTTTGGCGTATTCCGGATGCGGCGCCGGATACGCCAGCTTCATGCGCTCCAGGGTTTCGACCATCACCGATCCGATCGCCAGATTGCGCTGGGTCTTGGAGTCGGCCGGGATCACGTACCACGGTGCGTGGTCGGCATCGGTGGCGCGGATCGCCTGCTCGTAGGCGCGCTGGTAATCGTCCCAGGATTTGCGCTCGACCAGATCCTGCGGGTCGAATTTCCAGTGCTTGTCGGGATCGTCGAGCCGGTCCTGCAGGCGCTCCTTTTGCTCGTCCCTCGAGATGTGCAGGAAGAACTTGAGGATCACGCTGCCGGTCTCGGCCTGCATCCGTTCGAAGTCGGCGATCTGCGCGTAGCGGCGCTTGCATTCCGCTTCATCGATCAGCTGGTGCACCCGCGTGATCAGCACGTCTTCGTAATGGCTGCGATTGAACAGCACGATCTCGCCCTTGACCGGCAGTTGCTGATGGATCCGCCACAGGTAATCGTGGTCGCGCTCGACCAGGCTGGGCGCCTTGAACGACACCGTACGCAGTCCCAGCGGGTTGATGCGGCCGAATACATCGCTGACGGTGCCGTCCTTGCCGGCGGTATCCATGCCCTGCAATACCACCAGCAACTTGCGGCTGCGCTCGGCGTAGAACACGGTCTGGTAGGCCGCGATCTGGGCGGCCAGCTCGACCACGCGCTGCTTGTCGTGCTCCTTGTCCTGTCCTTTGCTCTGGTCCTTGTCATCGCTGGCGAGCGGCGCCTGCGCCGCATCCTGATCCTGCAACTTCAGTTTGTTGCTGGCGCGGAATTGCTTGCGAAAATTCATGGTCCGGTCTCCTTGCTGTCGTGCTCGGTGTTCGGTGTTCGGTGTTCGGTGACGCTGCCAGTCTGGCGCGACTAGCGCCGACGTGCATGCTCGATTTTCAAACAGCGGTCCATCACTACCGTCAGGCCGGCCGCTTCGGCTTTGGCCGCCGCAGCCTGATTGCTGATGCCGAGCTGCATCCATAGCACGGCGGCCCCGATCTGGATCGCGGCGTCGGCAATCGGCAAAATCGCTTCGGCCCGGCGGAAGCAGTCGACCAGGTCGATCCGGATATTTTCTTGCGCCAGACTGGCCGCGGCCTCAGCGAGCGTGGAAAAACATGGCTCACCGAGGATGTGAGTGCCCGCATACGTCGGATTGACCGGGATGATGCGGTAACCGTGGCTCTGCAGGTAGTACGCCACCTGATGGCTGGCCCGGTCGGTCTTGGCGGACAGCCCGACCACCGCGATGGTGTGGGTATCGGCCAGGATTTGCGCAATGCTGCGGGCGTCGGTCGTCATCGGTGCGTTCGGTGCGTGCGGTCTGTTGAAAACGCGGCGGCCAACAAAAAAGGCAGCCGAAGCTGCCTTTCATTGTACTGCTTGCCTCAGAGTCGGCTTGAATTACTGCTTCCGACGCAATCTCTGGATCGCAGCCAACTGCGCGATGGCGACCGCAAATTCCGCTTGCGCCTTGGCGTAGTCGATCTTCGATTCCTTGTTGACCAGCGATTCTTCCGCCAGTCGCTTTGCTTCGGTGGCCTTGGCTTCGTCCAGATCCTTGCCGCGGATCGCGGTGTCGGCCAGAACGGTGACCAAATTCGGCTGCACTTCGAGGATACCGCCGGCGACGAAGACGAATTCCTCTTCGGCCTGACCGGCCACCTTGATGCGCACCGCACCCGGCCTGATACGGGTGATCAGCGGCGTGTGCTGCGGATAGATCCCGAGCTCGCCCACTTCACCCGGCAACGCGACGAATTCGGCCTCACCGGAAAAGATCTGCTCTTCGGCGGAGACCACGTCAACGTGAATAGTGTGTGCCATGTTTGAACCTTCTTTGTTCGTCAGATCCAGAACCGCTTGCCGCCCTCCCTTTCAAGCGGAGGGTTGGGATGGGGAGGGGTCACTCGCTTGCTGCTGCAACCCGTCCGCCACCTGACCTCCCCCTTGAAGGGAGAGGAACCGCGACGATCAGTTCAGCTTCTTCGCTTTTTCGATCGCTTCTTCGATCGTGCCCACCATGTAGAACGCCTGTTCCGGCAGGTGATCGAGTTCGCCCGATGCGATCATCTTGAAGCCCTTGATCGTATCTTTCAGCGACACGTATTTACCTGGCGCGCCGGTAAACACTTCAGCGACGTGGAACGGCTGCGACAGGAAACGCTGCATCTTACGGGCGCGTGCCACCAGCAGCTTGTCTTCCGGTGCCAGTTCGTCCATCCCCAGAATCGCGATAATGTCGCGCAATTCCTTGTAGCGCTGCAGCGTACCCTGCACCGCACGGGCGGTCTCGTAGTGTTCCTGGCCCACCACCAGCGGATCGAGCTGACGCGAGGTCGAATCGAGCGGATCAACCGCAGGATAGATACCGAGCGAGGCGATGTCACGCGACAGCACGACGGTCGAATCCAAGTGCGCAAAGGTGGTTGCCGGCGACGGATCGGTCAAGTCATCGGCTGGCACATACACTGCCTGGATCGAGGTGATCGAACCGGTCTTGGTCGAGGTGATGCGCTCTTGCAGACGGCCCATCTCTTCGGCCAGCGTCGGCTGGTAACCCACCGCCGATGGCATACGACCCAGCAGCGCCGACACTTCGGTACCGGCCAGCGTGAAGCGGTAGATGTTGTCGACGAAGAACAGCACGTCCTTGCCTTCGTCACGGAAGCTTTCCGCGATCGTCAGGCCGGTCAGCGCGACGCGCAGACGGTTGCCTGGCGGCTCGTTCATCTGACCGTAGACCATCGCCACCTTGGAGTTCTCCGGGTGTTCCAGATCGACCACCTTGGCATCGGCCATCTCGTGGTAGAAGTCGTTACCCTCACGAGTACGCTCACCCACGCCGGCGAACACGGACAGGCCGCTGTGGGCCTTGGCGATGTTGTTGATCAGTTCCATCATGTTGACGGTCTTGCCGACCCCGGCGCCGCCGAACAGGCCGACCTTACCGCCCTTGGCGAACGGGCAAACCAGGTCGATCACCTTGATGCCGGTTTCCAGCAGGTCCTGCGATGGCGACAGATCGTCATACACAGGCGCCTTGCGGTGGATCGAAGCGGTCTGCTCGTGACTGACCGGACCGCATTCGTCGATCGGATTACCCAGCACGTCCATGATGCGACCCAGGGTCGCCTTGCCGACCGGCACCCGGATCGGGTTGCCGGTGTTCTGGATCACCATGCCGCGACGCAGACCGTCGGAGGTGCCCAGCGCAATGGTACGGACAATCCCGTCGCCCAGCTGCTGCTGTACTTCCAGCGTCAGTTCGGAGCCTGCCATCTTCAACGCATCGTATATCTTTGGCATCGCATTGCGTGGGAACTCTACGTCCACCACGGCGCCGATACACTGAACGATTTTGCCATCAGCCATTTTCGTTCCTTCAATAGTTAATTTAGATTCTCTATTCAGCTCCCTCCCTTTCAAGGGGAGGGTTGGGGTGGGGATGGATCGGAAGCTAACGCTGGCAACCCATCCCCACCTAACCTCCCCCTTTGAAGGGGGAGGAACCGACTATTTGGTTCAATTAAACCGCAGCCGCACCGGCGACGATCTCGGACAGTTCTTTGGTAATCGCGGCCTGGCGGGTCTTGTTATAGATCAGCTTCAGTTCACCAATCACGTTCCCGGCATTGTCGGAAGCTGACTTCATCGCCACCATCCGCGCCGATTGCTCGGATGCCAGATTTTCGGCCACGGACTGGTAGATCAGCGCCTCGACATAACGCACCAGCAACTCGTCGATCACCACCTGCGCTTCCGGCTCGTAGATGTAGTCCCACGCATGGGTGCCGGCATCAGCCTGCATGCGCTCGGACGACAGCGGCAGCAGTTGCTCGATGGTCGGTTCCTGTTTCATCGTGTTGATGAACTTGGTGTACACCAGGTAGACCGCGTCGAGCTTGGCTTCCTGGTAAGCGTCGAGCAGGACCTTGACCGGTCCGATCAACTTTTCCAGGTGCGGCGCGTCGCCCAGATGGGTCGCATGCGACACCACCTTGGCGCCGATCCGGTTCAGGAAACCGAAGCCCTTGTTGCCAAAAGCGACTGCTTCGACCTTGATGCCCTGGCCTTCCAGTTCCTTCAGCTTGCCGGTCATCAGGCGCAACGCGTTGGTGTTGAGACCACCGCACAGGCCCTTGTCAGTCGTGACCACGATAATGCCGACCGTCTTGGCCAGATCCTGCTTCACCAGGAACGGATGCGAGTATTCCGAGTTGGCTTGCGCCAGGTGCGAGGTGATGTTGCGAATCTTGTCACTGTAGGGACGGGCGGCCCGCATCCGCTCCTGCGCCTTGCGCATTTTGGATGCGGCGACCATTTCCATCGCCTTGGTGATCTTCTTCGTATTTTCTACGCTCTTGATCTTGCCACGTATCTCTTTGCCTACTGCCATGAGTCCTTACTCCTTCTGCTCTGTTCAAGCTTGATAGCCAAGCTTAAAATGCGCCGGATTTCTTGAATTCAGCAACTGCGGCAGCCAGCGCAACTTCGCCGTCCTTGTCGAGTTGTTTGCTTTCTTCGATCTTTTGCAACAGGGCAGCCTGCTTGGTCTTCATGAAACTGTGCAGAGCGGCTTCGAACGGCAATACCTTCTTGACTTCGATATCGTCCAGATAGCCCTTGTTGACGGCGAACAGCGAGACCGCCATCAGCGAAATCGGCAACGGCGCGTATTGCGCCTGCTTCAGCAATTCGGTCACGCGAGCACCGCGGTCGAGCTGCTTGCGGGTCGATTCATCGAGGTCGGAAGCGAACTGTGCGAACGCAGCCAATTCACGATACTGCGCCAGATCGGTACGGATACCGCCGGACAGGTTCTTGATGACCTTGGTCTGGGCCGCACCACCGACGCGCGAGACCGAGATACCGGCGTTGATCGCAGGACGGATACCGGCGTTGAACAGCGAAGTTTCCAGGAAGATCTGACCGTCGGTAATCGAAATCACGTTGGTCGGAACGAAGGCGGAGACGTCACCGGCTTGGGTTTCGATGATCGGCAATGCGGTCAGCGAACCGGTCTTGCCCTTGACTTCACCCTTGGTGAAGGCTTCGACGTAATCCGGGTTGACGCGTGCGGCGCGCTCCAGCAGACGCGAGTGCAGGTAGAACACGTCGCCGGGATAAGCTTCACGGCCTGGTGGACGGCGCAACAGCAGCGACACCTGACGGTAGGCCACCGCTTGCTTGGACAGATCGTCGTACACGATCAGCGCGTCTTCGCCGCGATCGCGGAAGTATTCGCCCATCGCGCAGCCGGAGTAAGGCGACACGTATTGCATCGCGGCCGATTCGGACGCCGACGCTGCCACCACGATGGTGTATTCCATCGCGCCGTGGGCTTCCAGCGAACGCACGATATTCTTGATCGACGACGCCTTCTGACCGATAGCGACGTAGATACAGACCACGTCCTGGCCTTTTTGATTGATGATCGCATCGATCGCGACCGCGGTCTTGCCGGTCTGGCGGTCGCCGATGATCAGTTCGCGTTGACCGCGGCCGATTGGCACCATGGCATCGATCGACTTGATACCGGTCTGCATCGGCTGCGATACCGATTGACGCGCGATCACGCCTGGCGCGATCTTTTCGATCGGGGCCGACAGCTTGGCGTTGACCGGGCCCTTGCCGTCGATCGGCTGACCGAGCGCATTGACCACGCGCCCTTTCAGTTCGGGACCGATTGGCACTTCCAGGATGCGGCCGGTGCATTTGACCGTGTCGCCTTCCGAGATGTGCTCGTAGTCACCCAGAATCACGGAACCGACCGAGTCACGCTCGAGGTTCAGCGCGAGGCCGAAGGTGTTGCCTGGAAATTCCAGCATCTCGCCCTGCATGACGTCGGACAGACCGTGAATGCGGCAGATACCGTCGGACACGGAGATGACCGTGCCTTGATTGCGGACCTCAGCGGTGTCGCCAAGGCCTTGGATCCGGCTCTTGATCAGTTCGCTGATTTCAGATGCGTTGAGTTGCATAGTAACTCCTAAAAATATTCTCTCTACTTGCGCCGGCGGCTCGGGCCACCGGCGCAGGACCAGGTTACGCCGCTAACGCAACATGCATCTGTTGCAGCCTGGCGCGCACCGAAGTGTCGAGCACTTCGTCACCGACGACCACGCGCACGCCACCGATCAGCGAACCGTCGACGGTCACCGTTGGATGCAGCTTGCGGCCAAATTTCTTTTCCAGCGTCGCGACCAATTCCTGCAGCTGCGCGTCGGTCAGCGGGAATGCGCTGACGATCGCGACGTCGGCTGCGCCTTCCAGGGCATTTTTCAATACCTCGAATTGCGCGGCGATTTCCGGCAACAGGGCCAGGCGGCCGTTTTCGACCAGCATGCGGACGAAGTTTTTGGCTTCGTCGTTGACTGGCGATTTCAGCGCGGACAGGACGGTATCGACCACCAATTGATCCGGCACTTTCGGATTGTCGGCCAGCGCCTTGAGGTCAGGGTTGACCGCAACTTGCGCCATTTCCGACACCAGGTCGGACCAGGCCGCGAGGTGCGCCGGTGCGTTACCGGACTGCGCCACACGGAACAAAGCTTCTGCGTAAGGGCGAGCAATCGTTGCGAGTTCAGCCATGATTACAGCTCTGTTTTCAGTTGGTTCAGCAAACCGGCGTGAGCCGCAGCGTCGACTTCGCGCTTCAGGATCTGCTCGGCACCCTTGACTGCGAGCGTCGCAACCTGGCCGCGCAGTTCTTCACGCGCTTTGTTAACTTGCTGCTCGGCATCCGCCTTGGCAGCGGCGATGATGCGCGCTGCTTCGTCGGAAGCGGTTTTCTTGGCATCGTCGATGATGCCGGCGGCGCGCTTGTCGGCTTCGCCGATACGGCGCTGGCCTTCATCGCGGGCACCGGCCAGTTCAGCCTGCACGCGCTTTTCAGCGGCAGCCATCTCTGCCCTGCCACGATCGGCTGCGGCCAATCCGTCCGCGATCTTCTTGGCGCGCTCGTCGAGCGCGTTCATCAGTGGTGGCCAGATGAATTTCATCGTAAAGAGCGCCAGCACGAAGAAGACCACAAACTGCGCACCTAATGTTGCGTTTAAGTTCACGGTAATTCCTTTTCAGAATGAGCTGCCTGGTATCGCTGACTCAAGCGTCAGCGATCGTTGCAGCAGAGACACAAGGCTAATTACTTGGCAATGAACGGATTCGCGAATGCAAACAACATGGCAATACCAACACCGATCAGGAACGCAGCGTCAATCAGACCCGCCAGCAGGAACATTTTGGTTTGCAGCGTGTTCATCAGTTCCGGTTGACGTGCAGAGGCTTCCAGATATTTGCCGCCCATCAGTGCGATTCCGATACATGCGCCGATCGCGCCCAGACCAATAATCAAACCACACGCCAAAGCTACAAATGAGAGGTCAGTCATGACAATTCCTTAAGGTTAAATATCAAAAAAATAAATAAAAAAACACGCTACTACCATTACTGCAATTTCAAAACTTGTACTGTTGGTGCGCCTAGTGCAATTAGTGAGATTCGTGCGCCTGACCGATGTAGACCAGGGTCAGCATCATGAAAATGAAGGCTTGCAACAACACGATCAGGATGTGGAAGATTGCCCACATCGAACCGGCCACCACGTGACCGACGAAACCGAAAGCGGTGGCGGCCGAACCGAGCAGCGCGATCAGCAGGAACAGCAATTCACCTGCGTACATGTTGCCCCACAGTCGCATACCCAGCGATACGGTACGAGCGATGTATTCAATGACGTTCAACAAAACATTAAATGGCAGCAGATAGATGCCGAAAGGCGCTGCGCATAACTCATGTAACCAGCCGCCCAAACCCTTGATTTTGACGTTGTAGTAGAGCACCAGAGCCAACATGCCTAACGCAATACCCATGGTGCCGTTCAGGTCGGCCGTCGGCACCACGCGATGGTGCGAAATCACGCCGTCCAGACCTACCGCGCGGAACAGCGCCGCGAACATGTCGACCGGCAGGAAGTCGAGCGAGTTCATCAGGGCGACCCAGATGAACACGGTCAGTGCCAGCGGCGCGATGAAGCTGCGGTCGCCGTGCGCGATGATCGCCTTGGACTGGTCTTCGACCATTTCCACGATCATTTCGACAAACGACTGGAAGCGGCCCGGCACGCCGGCGGTGGCCTTGCGCGCCGCGATATACATCAGCAGGCAGCCGAGCACGCCGGCAAACACGGACCAGAAAATGGTATCCATGTTCCAGACCGAGAAATCGACGATCTTGTCCTGGTGATGGGTCGAGAAATGGCCCAGATGATGGACGATATATTCTGACGGGGTCGGGGCTAACGTTTCTGCGCTCATGGTCGATGTCTAAACAATAAGATGATGTAACTTTTGAGTACCACGATGAACGCGACGATAAACGCCGGCCAGTTCAACTCGCGATACAACCACACGACCGCTCCCATCAGCGCAATCGTTAGTGCAATCTTGAAAAACTCACCGAAGAAAAAGGTCATCGGTGTGGCGCCGCCCGGTTTGCGTGTTCCAGCAAACAGGCGCAGCGCGAAAAAGGCATTCGGAACCGCACAACACGCACCACCGAGTAGCGCGGAACAAAATCCTGGGATACCGGCGATCAGGCCGGCGATGCATGCAACGACGACGGTAGTCGCGAGTTGCAAGAGGACGATGCGCAGCATACCACCCCAATGTCGTGCAAACCGCGCGATCTGACGACGAACGCGGCGCAATTTCGGAAACCACGGGATTATAAGGGTTAGCCGCAGTCGGCGTCAAACGCTTGCTGGACTGCAAACAACAGTGCCCCGGTCTGGTGCGACCGGTTGGGCGGGGGAACGGGCTTAGTCGGCAGCCAGGCTCGCCAGCCAGGCCTTGCCCTGCGGCCAGTCGCCGAGGCCGCTTGCGGCGTTGATATGGCCGTGCGGTCCGATGTCGTGGAATTCTGCGCCCCAGCCGGCGGCCCGGGCTTGCGCCGTTGATAATTCGCACCATGGATCGTCGCTGGACGCGACCACGATGGTTCGAAACGGCAGCCGGCCGCGCGGCATCGGTGCAAAACCATGCACAAAGTCGGGGAAGTCGGCGCGCTCGACGTCGGCCGGCGCCACCAGCAGCGCGCCCTTGAGCCTGGCTGCGGCCGCGGGGTGCTGGCTGGCCCAGTGCACCACCAGCGCGCAACCGAGGCTGTGCGCGGCCAGCACCACCGCTCCTTCGGCGCTGGCGTCATTGATTGCGGCGTCGAGTGTCGCCAGCCAATCGGCGCGGCGCGGCTCCATCCAGTCCCGCTGCACCACCCGGCGCGCATGCGGCAAACTGGTATCCCACAGCGATTGCCAATGGTCGTCGTCGGAGTCGAACAAGCCGGGCAGGATCAGGATAGCGGGCGCGGTGGCCGTGGGATTGGCGGGCGGCATAATGAATGAGGCAGGATGATGAGTTCAGGTTGGCTTGCGCATCGGATAAGTATTACATACATGGACGAAACCGCGCCGCTCCAGAATCGGCCGGCTCATCGGCGACGCATCGACGGCAAAGAACGGAATCCCGCGCTGCGCTGCGTGCGCCAATCGGGCGTCGAACAGTCGGGCGTAAATGCCCTGCTGCCGCATCTCCGGCAGCACCGCGCCGCCGTGCAGTTCGGCATAGCGCGAACCGGGCGGCAGGTCGAGCCAGCCGCTGCCGACCGGGCGCGCGCCGTGATAGGCGCAGTACAGTGCGAACTGGTCCGACTGCTGCGCGAGCGTGTCGGTCAATTGATCCAGCAACCACGGAAACGGCTGCTGCCAGACTTGTTCCTGGATTGCCACGATGTCGCGCAGGCCGGCGATATCGACGACCCGGCGCACGCTCACGGCGGCGGCACTGATGGTTGGCGCGACGAATTGCGGATCGATCGGAAACACCATGAACCCTTCGTCTGGCCCGGCGCAAAAGCCTTCGGCCTCCAGCAAGCCGCGCAATCCGGCCGGTTGATCCAGCGCGTAAACCTTCCATTCGAAGCGCTGCGCCAGTGCAGCGAAATGGCTGGGCTGCGCGCGGATCTGCGCCAACTCTTCACCGCCCGGCAGGCTGGCAAACGTGACGAAGCCTTCCATGTCAGGCCGCAGCGCGGTGTAGCGGGTCAGGTGCGGCCCGCTCTCGAGCGTGAATCCGTCGAGCGGACGGCGGCATCGATCGGCCGCGAAATCGGCGTAAATCTCGAACGGCGTCATTTGCCGCGCTTGCAACAGACCGATCTGTTCGTCGCCTTCATCGACTGCTTCGCAATGATGTCAATAGGTTTATTAATATACTGAACATTAATCGCGCAGACGCGCGATCAGACCGTCCAGCGCGTCGAGATCGGCGAAATCGATCAGCATCTGACCGCGACCCTTGCTGCCGATCTTGAACTGCACCTGGGTCGCCAGCAGGTCCGACAGTTCTTCTTCGAGCCGCGCGATGTCGCGCGATTTTTCCTTGGCGCGCGGCTGGCTGGCCGCGCCCTGCTCGCTGCCGGCGCGGATCACCAGCTTCTCGGCCTCGCGCACCGACATCCGTTTCGCGACCACCTGGTTGGCCAGCACGATCTGTTGCGCGGCGTCGACGCCGAGCAAGGCGCGCGCGTGGCCCATGTCGATGTCGCCGGCCATCAGCATGGTCTGCACCGGTTTCGTCAGATTCAGCAGGCGCAGCAGGTTCGACACCGCGCTGCGCGAGCGCCCGACCGCGCCCGCCGCCTGCTCGTGCGTGAAGCTGAAATCGGTGATCAGGCGATGGATGCCCTGCGCCTCTTCCAGCGGATTGAGGTCTTCGCGCTGCATGTTTTCGATCAGCGCCATCGCGGCGGCGGACTGGTCGTCGACGTCCTTGACCAGCACCGGCACCTGGTCCAGCCCGGCGATCTGGGCCGCGCGGAAACGACGTTCGCCGGCGATGATTTCGTACTGGATGCCGGAGCCATTGTGGTGGCCGACCGGGCGCACCAGGATCGGCTGCATCACGCCCTGGGCCTTGATCGACGCCGCCAGCTCGTTTAGCGCGCCCTCGTCCATCCGGGTGCGCGGCTGGTATTTGCCGGCCTGCAGCTGCAGCACCGACAGGCTCGACGGCGCGCCCGCCAACGCCGGTGCGTTGTCGAGAAAGTCGGTCGAGGAGCCGCCCAGCAAGGCGTCGAGGCCGCGGCCGAGGCCCTTGGATTTTTTGGTCACCATGTCTTTTCCTTGTTCGAAGAAGCCGTTCCGGCCTCCCTTAAATTGTCTTGATCCGCTCGACCATTTCAGCGCCGAAATTGATATACGCCTGCGCGCCTTTCGACGCAGCGTCGAAGCAGACGCCCGGCACACCGTAGGACGGCGCTTCGGCCAGACGCACATTGCGCGGGATGATGGTCTTGAATACCTTGTCGCCGAAATGCTGCTCCAGCTGCGCCGAGACTTGCTGCGACAGCGTCATGCGCGGGTCGAACATGACCCGCAGCAGGCCGATGATCTTCAGGTCCGGGTTCAGGTTGGCGTGCACCTTCTTGATCGTGTTGACCAGGTCGGACAGGCCTTCCAGCGCATAGTATTCGCACTGCATCGGGATGATCACGCCGTTCGCCGCGCACAGTCCGTTCAGGGTCAGCATCGACAGCGCCGGCGGACAATCGATCAGCACGAAATCGTAGTCGTCGGCGACTGTCGCCAGCGCGTCCTTGAGGCGCGTCTCGCGCCGTTCCAGCTCGACCATCTCGACCTCGGCGCCGGCCAGTTCGCGATTGGCCGGCAGCACGTCAAACTTGCCGGTGTCCGAGGTCAGGCGCGCCGTCTTCACGTCCGACATGCCGAGCAGTACCTCGTAAATCGATGCCGTCAGCGTCGCCTTGTTGATGCCGGCGCCCATCGTCGCATTGCCCTGCGGGTCGAGATCGACCAGCAGCACGCGCTGCTTGAGCATGGCCAGTCCGGCCGCGAGATTGACGGTGGTGGTGGTCTTGCCGACACCGCCCTTTTGATTCGCAACGCAGAAAATTTTGGCCATGTTTTTATTGTTCAGTTGGTGATGATCATGATGACACTGATGCTCCGAAACGAAGCGCGCGACTACAATACTCCCTAACTAACTGCCAGATTCCGCATGAATACCGTTGCTATTGCCTTTATACTGCCTGGTCCATCGTTCTGGCGACGAACACCAGGTGGCGTTCAGCCTGCAAGCCCGGCACCTGCAAGGCCTGCAGTTCACGCACCGCCCAGCCGGCCGGCAGCCGCGCGATCTCGTCCGCTGGCGCGACCCCCTTGAGCGCGACGAAATGACCGCCGTCGGCCAACAGATGGCCCGACCAGTTGACGAAATCGGCCAGCTCGGCAAACGCGCGCGAGGTGATCACGTCGAACTTTTCGGCGACCTGCAACTGCTCGACGCGCGCCGTGTAGACGGTGACGTTGGACAAGCCGAGCTCGGCCTTGACCTGGGTCAGGAACGCGGTTTTCTTGTGCACGGTGTCGATCAGCGCGACCCGCATATCAGGGCAAGCGATCGCCAGCACGATGCCGGGCAGGCCGCCGCCGGCGCCGACATCGAGCACGTTGCGGGCGCCGGCGAAGGCCGGCACCACGGCCAAGGTGTCGAGCAGATGCTGCACCACCATCTGCGCCGGGTCGCGCACCGCGGTCAGGTTGTAGACCGCGTTCCACTTGACCAGTAGCGCCAGGTAGTCCAGCAACCGGGCCAACTGCGCATCGTTCAGGTCAAGGCCGAGCACATCGGCGCCCTGCCTCAGGGTCGCGGCCAGCGCCTGACGGTCAAGCTCGAATGGCCTCATTGCGGCGCTGCCATGTCTCTCAGGTCCGCGGTCACGTCCACGCCCATGTCCGCATTCACGTCCGCACTCTGGAGTGCAGCAAAACTGGTGATACCGCGCTTTTTCAGATGCACCAGCAATAGCGAGATCGCGGCCGGCGTGACGCCCGAGATGCGCGAGGCCTGGCCCAGCGTTTCGGGACGTTGCTTGTGCAACTTCTGCCGCACTTCCATCGACAGCGCGCCGACCTCGAGGTAATCGAAATCGGCCGGCAGCTTCAGGTTTTCATAATGCTCGTGACGCTCGACTTCCTTGGCCTGACGCTCGATGTAGCCGGCGTACTTGAGCTGGATCTCGACCTGCTCCCTGACCTCGGGCGCTGCCACACCGGGGCCGCCCAGGTTCGCGCCATCGCTGCCGGTCAGGCCGATCAGGTTGTCGTACCGGATATTCGGCCGACGCAGCAGATCGGCCAGCGAATATTCGCGCTCGATCGCCTGGCCCAGCACGCGCTCCGATTCGGCGGCGGACAGCATGCGCGGATTGACCCAGGTCGATTTCAAGCGCTCCAGCTCGCGCGCGACCGCCTCGCGTTTTTGTTCGAAGGCCGCCCATTGTGCATCGCCGACACAGCCGAGGCGGCGTCCGATTTCGGTCAGTCGCATGTCGGCATTGTCTTCGCGCAGGCTCAGCCGGTATTCGGCGCGACTGGTAAACATCCGGTACGGCTCCTGCACCCCCTGCGTGACCAGATCGTCGACCAGCACCCCGAGATAAGCCTCGTCGCGGCGCGGGGTCCAGGCATCCCTGCCCTGGGTCTGCAGCGCCGCGCTCAGGCCGGCCAACATGCCCTGTGCCGCGGCTTCTTCGTAGCCGGTGGTGCCGTTGATCTGGCCGGCGAAGAACAGGCCCTGCACCGCCTTGGTTTCCAGCGATGCTTTTAATTCGCGCGGATCGAAGTAATCGTATTCGATCGCATAGCCGGGGCGCAGGATGTGCGCATTTTCCATGCCGCGCATCGAGCGCACCAGCGCCAGCTGCACGTCGAACGGCAGACTGGTCGAGATCCCGTTCGGATAGAACTCGTTGGTGGTCAGGCCTTCCGGCTCCATGAAGATCTGGTGCGAATTCTTGCTGGCGAAGCGGTGGATCTTGTCTTCGATCGACGGGCAGTAGCGCGGGCCGACGCCTTCGATCACGCCGGTATACATCGGACTGCGATCGAGTCCGGCGCGGATGATGTCGTGGGTACGCTCGTTGGTGTGGGTGACCCAGCACGGCAACTGCCGTGGATGCAGCGCGCTTGACCCCATCACCGAAAACACCGGGATCGGATCGAGATCGCCGGGCTGCTCTTCCATCACCGAAAAATCGACGCTGCGACCATCGATGCGCGGCGGGGTGCCGGTCTTCAGCCGGCCTTGCGGCAACTTCAGCTCCTTCAGCCGGGCCGACAGCGATATCGCGGGGGGATCGCCGGCGCGTCCTGCCGAATAGTTATTCAGGCCAACATGGATCTTGCCATCAAGAAAAGTACCCGCAGTCAACACCACCGCGCGCGCGCGGAAGCGGATGCCGACCTGGGTCACCGCGCCGACCACCCGCTCGCCCTCCAGCATCAGGTCATCGACCGCCTGCTGGAACAGCCACAGATTGGGCTGGCTTTCGAGGCGCGAACGGATCGCCTGTTTATACAGGATGCGGTCGGCCTGGACGCGGGTGGCACGGACTGCCGGCCCCTTGGAAGAATTCAGTATGCGGAACTGGATGCCGGCTTCGTCGGTCGCGATCGCCATCGCGCCGCCCATCGCGTCGACCTCTTTCACCAGGTGGCCCTTGCCGATGCCGCCGATCGAGGGATTGCAAGACATCTGGCCCAGGGTCTCGATATTATGCGTCAGCAACAGTGTCTTCTGGCCCATGCGGGCGGCCGCGAGCGCGGCCTCGGTGCCGGCATGGCCGCCACCAATCACAATGACATCAAATTCGGTAGGAAATAACATGATTCGCCCTGGCGATTACTCAACAACAACGCAGCAATGATCCTGCAAGAACGCAGCAATAACGCTCAGCAAGGCGAGATTATAAAGTCTTTTCGACCCGATCCGGACCTGATCTGGACCCGCATCCGAAATTCCGGTCGAAATTGCCGCAGATGTGTTTCACGTGAAACACATTGCGCGCGGCCAAACAAGATCGCCCAGCATTGTTTCACGTGGAACATATTAAGCGCCGCCAACTGAGTCCGTACTGCATTGTTTCACATGGAACATTATTTAACGAAACCGTCATAGCCGGTCTTCAGGATCAACGCCGACACCACTACCAGGAACAGCACCCGCACAAAACCGGTGCCATGCTTGATCGCCAATCGGCTGCCGATCAGCGAGCCAGCCACATTACTGACTGCCATCATCAGTCCGATCTGCCAGATCACGTGGCCGCTATAGCCGAACCACAGCAAGGCCGCGACATTGGTCGCGATATTGACGACTTTCGATGCCGCCGATGCGCTCATGAAGTCGAAGCCGGATACCCGCACGAACAGGAATACCAGGAAGCTGCCGGTGCCCGGGCCGAAGAAGCCGTCATAGAATCCGATGCTGGCGCCGATTAGCATCGCAACCAGCCGCTGTCGCCAACCATCATGCACCGGCGCGTGGGTGCTGCCGAAGTCCTTCTTCTTTAAGGTGTAGAGTGCCACCGCGCACAGCACAAAGGGCAATAACTTGCGCAGGAAATCGGACGATACCTGCGTCACGGTGTAAGCGCCGAGGAAGGATAGCGCGAACGCGGCCGCCGCCGCCGGCAGCGCGGTGCCCCACTCCATCCGGACCCGGCGCGCATAACTGACCGCCGCCACGCTGGTACCCCAGACGCTGGCCAGCTTGTTGGTACCAAACAGGGTCGCCGGCACCACGTTCGGCAGGATCGAAAACAGCGCCGGAACCTGGACCAGGCCACCACCGCCGACCACCGCATCGATCAGACCGGCCAGCAAGGCGGCCACACCAAGTATCAAATAATCGGCCATACTAGTTGCACCACGCGATCAGGCAGACCGCCTGGGCCATGCGGAAGTCGGGCAAGGAATCGGACAAGAATTTTGGCATTTCGCGGTCGGGATAGGCGGTTGGCCAGCTGGCGGCTCGGATGATCGCCGGCAGAAGCTAGGCAAGCCGGTATTCTACCCTTGCCCGCCATCAAGCATTGCCCTCACGCATTGCCCTCACGCATTGCCCTCACGCATTACCCTCAGCATGACCCATTCGCAGCGACAAACCACGAGGAAAAATATCATGACCGAGCCAGCCGGATTCAGCTTCAGCACCGTTCCCAACATCATCTGCGCACCGGGCGCGAGTCGCCAGCTCGGCCGCCAGTTGCGCCAGCAATTCGGTACCGTGGCGAAGCGCGTGCTGCTGGTGACCGATGCCGGTTTCCTGGGCACCGGTTTGGTCCAGCCGGTGATCGACAGCCTGGAAGCCGAACAATTCACGGTCACGATCTTTTCCGACGTGTTGGCCGACCCGCCCGAAGCGGTGGTGTTGCAGGCGGTGGCCGATGCCCGCGCGACCGGGATCGACCTGGTGATCGGGCTCGGCGGCGGCAGCTCGATGGATGTCGCCAAGCTGATCGCGGTGCTGACGCCGGGCACGCAAGCGCTGGCGGCGATCTACGGCATCGGCAACGTGAGTGGCAGCCGGCTGCCGCTGGTGCAGATCCCGACCACCGCCGGTACCGGCTCCGAAGTCACGCCGATCGCGATTGTCACCACCGGCGCCACCGCCAAGATGGGGGTGGTGGCGCCGCAGCTGAATGCCGATCTGGCGGTGCTCGATGCCGAACTGACACTCGGGCTGCCGCCGAAAACCACGGCCGCCACCGGCATCGACGCGATGGTGCATGCGATCGAGGCGTATACCAGCAAGCTGAAGAAAAATCCGCTGTCGGATATGCTGGCGCGCCAGGCTTTGAGCCTGCTGTCGGCCAACCTGATCACCGCCTGCGAGGACGGCCGCAATCTGGCCGCGCGCCAGGCGATGTTGCTGGGCGCGATGCTGGCCGGCCAGGCCTTCGCCAATGCGCCGGTGGCCGCAGTGCATGCGCTGGCCTATCCGATCGGCGGGCACTTCCATGTGCCGCACGGACTGAGCAACTCGCTGGTGCTGCCGCATGTGCTGCGCTTCAATGCGCCGGTTGCGGCCGGCCATTATGCGGAGCTGGCCGCGATCGTCGCACCGTCGGCGTCAGGTAGCACCGAAGCCCGCAGCGAAGCCTTGATTGCCGCGATGGAACGGATTGCGCAACGGGTCGGGATCGCCACCCGGCTGCGCGAGGTCGGCATCGGCGCGGCCGACCTGGAGCGGCTGGCTGATGATGCGATGCTGCAGACCCGCCTGCTCGGCAATAATCCGCGCGAGCTGACCCGGGCCGATGCGCATGCGATTTATGCGGCGGCGCTGTAGCTATCTTTCGGTGGAAAATATACTAGGACCAGTATTTTTAAAGCGGCAATGAAACTGAGGGGAAGAATGGTGTTTTAGGCCAATACTCCCCATAGACATCTGGCTTGATGGATGCTCGGAGAATAGTTAGAACGAATGGCTAGCGTTGACGGAGCCTAACGCGAGCCCTACATCACGGCCAGCTGCGACACCGTCCGGTGCCTGCTGCTGCCCGCTCAGCCATGCAGGCGCCGAGCCGGGGCAACTATCGAGGCGCGCGGCCAGCCTTAGCGCCGGCTCAGCCGCTGTTGCAAAGCCACGATCTCGCCAACGATGCCGCGCCGGAACAGCAGCACGCACACGATGAAGATGAAGCCAGTGACGATCGTGACCGATTCGCCGATGGTGTTGAACCATTCGACCCCGGTACTGCTGGCCAGCCAGCTACCCAGGTCACCGAGCTTGTTCTCCAGCGCGATGATCAGCACTGCACCGACGATCGGGCCCACCAACGTGCCCAGACCGCCCGCCAGCGTCATCAGCACCACCAGCCCGGACATGGTCCAGTGCACGTCGGTCAGCGTCTCGAAGCCCAGCACCAGGGTCTTGGTCGAGCCGGCCAGACCGGCCAGCGCGGCCGACAGCACGAACGCCAGCAGCTTGTACTTATCGACGTCATAGCCGAGCGAGATCGCGCGCGGCTCGTTTTCCTTGATGGCTTTCAGTACCTGGCCAAAAGGCGAGTGCACCACGCGCACGATCAGCGCGAATCCCGCCACTGCGATCGCCAGTACCAGGTAGTACAGGATCAGATCGTTGTCCAGGCTCACCATGCCCAGCAGCTTGCCGCGCGGCACGCTTTGCAGGCCATCCTCGCCGCCGGTAAACCGCAGCTGCAGACACAGGAAATAAATCATCTGGGCCAGCGCCAGCGTGATCATCGTGAAATAAATGCCCTGGCGCCGGATCGCCAGCATCCCCATCACCAACCCGATCAGCGCGCCGGTCGCGGTCCCGAGCAACAGGCCCAGTTCCATCGGCAGCCCGAGCGAGCGCAGCGCATAGCCGGCGATATAGCCGGCGCCGCCGAAAAACGCGGCGTGGCCGAACGACAGCAGGCCGGTAAAACCGATCAGCAAATTGAACGCGCAGGCAAACAGCGCGAAGCACAGCAGCTTCATCAGGAACACCGGATACAGGCCAAAAGGCGCAAGCAACAGCAAGATGAGGGCGATGCCGTAACCGATTTTTTTATTCATTTTCTGGTGCTCCGTTTGATACTCGCTCAATGCCTTGTTTGCTTAATATGCCTGCTCGGCCGCTTCGGTTGACCAGATACGCCGCTGGGTCCCAGCGTGCGCTGGGACGACCGTTTTGCGTTGTTACCTTGATCAACCGATATCACTCCGGTGCGACCGGCAGAGTCCTATTTTTCCTTGCCGAACAGCCCGGCCGGCCGGATCATCAGCACGATCGCCATGATGATGAACACCACCGTGGCCGACAACTCCGGGTAGAACACGCGGGTCAGGCCTTCGATCACGCCGAGCCCGAGACCGGTCAGGATCGAGCCCATGATCGAGCCCATGCCGCCGATCACCACCACCGCGAACACCGTGATGATCAGGTTCGAGCCCATCAGCGGTGAGACCTGGATCACCGGCGCCGCCAGCACCCCGGCAAAGGCCGCCAGCGCAACGCCGAAGCCGTAGGTCAGCGTTACCATGCGCGGCACGTTGATGCCGAAGGCTTCCACCAGTTTCGGGTTTTCGGTGCCGGCGCGCAGGTAGGCGCCGAGTTTGGTCTTCTCGATCACGAACCAGGTCGCGAAACAGACCAGCAGCGACGCCAGAACGACCCAGGCGCGATAATTGGGCAGGATCATGAACCCGAGGTCGGTCGCGCCGGCGAGCGCGTCAGGGACCGAATACGGCTGGCCCGACACGCCGTAAAAGGAGCGGAACAAGCCTTCCAGCATCAGCGTGATGCCGAAGGTCAGCAGCAGACCATACAGATGATCGAGCTTGTACAGCCAGCGCAGCATGGTCTTTTCAATCACGATGCCGAACCCACCGACCAGCAGCGGCGCCGCCACCAGCATCACCCAGTAATTGAGGCCGAAATAATTCAGCCCCATCCACGCCAGGAACGCGCCCATCATGTATAACGCGCCATGCGAAAAATTGATCACGTTGAGCAGGCCGAAGATGACCGCCAGGCCGAGCGACAGCATCGCATAGAACGAGCCGTTGACCAAACCCAGCAACAGCTGGCTGAGCATCGCTTGCAGGGGAACGCCGAATATTTCCATGGCTGTATCAGATAATGAGCAGAGTGTGAGCGCTACAAATAGGACCAGCAAACAGGCGGCGCACCGAGTATGGCACGCCGCCGATACGGCCTGGTGCCGGTTAGCTCAGGCTTACTTCCACAGCGAACACTTCGATTCGGCCTTCGAGGTAAACGCCTGGTCGCCTGGAATCGTCTGCGCCACCTTGTAGTAATCCCAAGGGTATTTCGATTCCGACTGTTTCTTCACTTCCATCAAATACATGTCGTGCACCATGCGACCGTCCGGACGGATCACGCCATTCTTGGCGAACATGTCATTGACCTTGGTCTTCTTCATCTGCGCTATCACCTTGTCGGCGTCGTCGGTGCCGGCCGTCTTGACCGCGTTCAGATAGAACATCGCCGCCGAGTAGTCGCCCGCCTGCAACATCGACGGTTCCTTCTTCATCTTGGCGAAATATTTCTTCGACCAGGCGCGGGTTTCGGCGTTTTGATCCCAGTACCAGCCATCGGTCAGGTACATGCCCTGAGTCAGGTTCAGGCCGAGCGAATGGATATCGTTAATGAACATCAGCAAGCCGGCCATCTTCATGGTCTTGGTAACGCCAAACTCGTTGGCGGCCTTGATCGCATTGATGGTGTCGCCGCCGGCGTTGGCCAGTCCGAGGATCTGCGCCTTCGAAGACTGTGCCTGCAGCAGGAAGGACGAGAAGTCGGAGGCCGACAGCGGATGCTTGACCGCGCCCAGCACCTTGCCGCCGTTCGCCTTGACGACGTCGGCCGTATCTTTTTCCAGCGACGCGCCGAATGCGTAGTCGGCGGTCAGGAAGAACCACGATTTGCCGCCCTGCTTTACGATTGCCGAGCCGGTGCCCTTGGCCAGCGCCACCGTGTCGTACGCATAATGAATGGTGTACGGCGTGCAGTCTTCATTGGTCAGGCGGGCCGAGCCGGCGCCGATCGAGATGAAGGGCTTCTTCTTTTCGGCGGCGATCTTCGCCATCGCCAGGTTGGTGCCGGAATTGGTGCCGCCCAGCAGCATGTCGACGCCCTGCTGGTCGAACCATTCGCGCGCCTTGCTGGCGGCGATGTCGGCCTTGTTCTGATGGTCGGCCACCACGAATTCGATCTTCTTACCGTTGATCATGCCGCCCATGTCGGCGATCGCCATCTTGATCGCTTCCGCGCCGCCCGGGCCGTCGATGTCGGCATACACGCCGGACATGTCGGTGATGAAGCCGATCTTGATCACATCGCCGGAAATCTGCGCCGACGCGGCGCCGGCAAACCCGAAGGCAGTAATGGCGGAAACCGCGAGCGCGATTTTTTTCAGTGTCATGGTGTCTTCCTTAGGCAGGTTAAGCTAGCGTTACAGCCAGCCAGGCAGGTGTGCAAAATTCAACAGCAAAGTCATACGCCCAGCAAGGTATGCAATACCGGCATCTTGGCGTTCAATTCGGATGCAGCAAAGGTCTCGACGATCTGACCATGCTCCATCACGTAAAACCGGTCCGCCAGCGGTGCCGCGAATCGGAAATTCTGTTCCACCATCACGATCGTGTAGCCCTTGGCCTTGAGCGTCGTGATCATGCGCGCCAGCGTCTGCACGATGACCGGCGCCAGCCCTTCCGAGATCTCATCCAGCAGCAGCAGGCGGGCGCCGGTGCGCAGGATCCGGGCCACCGCCAGCATCTGCTGCTCGCCGCCGGACAGCCGCGTGCCCTGGCTGTTCCTGCGCTCTTTCAGGTTCGGGAACATGTCGTAGATTTCCTCGACCGACATGCCCTTGTCGGTGTTCGAGACCACTGGCGGCAGCAGCAGGTTTTCTTCGGTCGACAGCGAGGAAAAGATGCCGCGTTCTTCCGGACAGTAGCCGATGCCGTGATGCGCAATCTTGTGGGTCGGCAGGTCGATGATCTCCTTGCCGTTCAGCTTGATCGAACCCTTGCGGGCGCCGGTCAGGCCCATGATCGCGCGCAGCGTGGTGGTGCGGCCGGCGCCATTGCGGCCGAGCAGGGTCACGACCTCGCCCTGGTCGACTGCCAGGTTGACGTCGTGCAGGATGTGCGACTCGCCGTACCAGGCGTGCAGCTGGCTGATTTCGAGGGCTTTGGCGCTCATCAATGCGCCCCTTCCAGCGCGCCTGTGGTGGTGCCCATATACGCCTCCATCACCAACGGGTTGTTTGACACTTCTGCGTAGCTGCCTTCAGCCAGCATCGCGCCACGCTGCAGCACCGAGATCTTGTCGCAGATGCCGGACACCACGTTCATGTTGTGTTCGACCATCAGGATGGTGCGACCCACGGATACCTTCTTGATCAGTTCGGTGACCCGGTGCACATCTTCATGCCCCATGCCCTGGGTCGGTTCGTCCAGCAGCATCAGCTCCGGTTCCATCGCCAGCGTAGTGGCGATCTCGAGCGCGCGTTTGCGTCCATACGGCAGATCGGCGGTGATGGTAGCGGCGAACTCGGTCAGGTCGACCTGGGCCAGCAAGTCCATCGCGCGCGCGTTGAGCTGGTTCAGGCTGGCTTCGCTCTTCCAGAAATGAAACGAGGTGCCGAGCGTGCGCTGCAAGCCGATGCGCACGTTTTCCAGCACCGTCAGGTGCGGAAATACGGCGGAAATCTGGAACGAGCGGATGATGCCCTGGCGCGCAATTTGGGCCGGGCGGGCCGCGGTAATGTCGCGTCCATTGAACAGGATCTGGCCCGCAGTCGGCACCAGGAATTTGGTCAGCAGATTGAAGCAGGTGGTCTTGCCGGCGCCGTTCGGGCCAATCAGTGCATGGATATGGCCGCGCTGCACGCGCAGGTTTACCTCACTGACGGCAGTAAACCCCTTGAACTCCTTGGTCAGCTGTCGCGTCTCCAGGATGACATCGGTCATCGGGTCTCCCTCTCGCTGTTCTTATTACCGGTAGGTTACTGGTGGTAATTACCCGTTTTTTTATTGCATTTTTTGTTGCATGTTTTTCTGATAATACACAGACTGAAAGCGCGCTTGCAATACGTAGAATCCCCTGCGCCGCCGATCAAGGCGAATTCGGCATGAATATTAATATGTAATCAAGCTTTTACCCGAGATCCGCGCGCGGATCAAGACTCAAGCGCGGGCGGCCCGTATTGCCAGCGCCCCCTTCTCGGCAATCATGATGGTCGGCGCATTGGTATTGCCCGAGGTAATGGTCGGCATCACCGACGCATCGACCACGCGCAGACCGGCCACTCCCCTGACCCGCAACTGGCTATCGACCACCGCCATCGGATCGTCGGCGCGGCCCATCTTGCAGGTCCCGACCGGATGAAAGATCGTGGTGCCGATATCGCCGGCGGCACGCGCCAGTTCTTCGTCGGTCTGGAATTGCGCGCCTGGTTTCATTTCCTGCGGTGCATATTTTTTCAGCGCCGGCGCCGCCACGATGCGACGCGTCTGCGTCAGCGATACCGCAGCGATCTGCCGGTCGGCGGCGGTGCTCAGGTAGTTCGGCGCGATCTTCGGCGCCGCCATCGGATCACCGGAGGCGATCCGCACCTGGCCGCGCGAGGTCGGGCGCAAATTGCAGACGCTGGCGGTGAAGGCCGGGAAATCATGCAGCGGGTCGCCGAATTTATCGAGCGACAGCGGCTGCACATGGTATTCCAGATTGGCGCTGGTCTGAGCCGGATCGGATTTGGTAAAGGCGCCCAGTTGCGACGGCGCCATCGACAGCGGGCCGCTTTGGAACAGCGCATATTCAAGACCGATGCTGGCCTTGCCGAACCAGCTGTTGGTGATCATGTTCAGGGTCTTGGCGCCGCTGATCTTGAACGATGAACGAATCTGCAAGTGGTCCTGCAAGTTAGCGCCCACACCCGGCATCTCCATCACCACGTCGATGCCATGCTGCTGCAATAGCGCGGCGGGCCCGATGCCGGACAGCTGCAGGATCTGCGGACTGCCGATGGCGCCGGCCGCCAGCAAGGTTTCGCGCGTGGCTTCGGCCTGCCATTCCTTGCCGCCGCCGACAAATTCGACGCCCCGGCACACCGCGCCCTGTTCGCCCTGTGCAATGATCAGCCGCCGCACCTGGCAACCGGTCATGATTTCCAGATTGGCGCGGTGCGCGGCCGGCTTCAGAAATGCCTTTGACGCGTTCCAGCGGATGCCGCGCTTTTGATTGACATCGAAATAACCGCAGCCTTCGTTATCGCCGCGATTGAAATCATCGCTGTTCGGGATGCCAGTTTCGGCCGCAGCGATCCGGAACGCATCGAGAATTTCCCATGACAACCGCTGTTTTTCGACCCGCAATTCACCGCCGCTGCCGTGCGAGGCGTCGGCACCGTGGTAATAATCTTCACTCTTCTTGAATAACGGCAACACATTGTCCCAGCGCCAGGACGCATCGCCGGTCAACTCGGCCCAGCCATCATAATCGCGCGCCTGCCCGCGCATATAGATCATGCCGTTGATCGATGAACAACCGCCCAATACCTTGCCGCGCGGATACAACAGGCTGCGCCCGTTCAGGCCGGCCTCGGGCTCGGTGCGAAAGCGCCAGTCGGTGCGCGGGTTGTCAATGCAGTACAGGTAACCGACCGGGATATGAATCCACAGGTAGTCGTCCTTGCCACCGGCCTCGATCAGCAGCACGCTGACCTCGCTGTCCTGCGTCAGCCGATTCGCCAATACACAGCCGGCAGTGCCGCCGCCGATGACGATGTAATCATATTTGCCTGCAGATTCCATGGCTCCTCTATTGATGGCTGGTTGACGCAGCGTTGCTGACGGAAGCTCATCATACTGCCCTGCCGCGCTGTGGATAAACCTGTGGATATCCGCAGACCAATATGTGGGCAAGGAAGGATATGTTCACCTCCCAAATATTTGTGCAGAACTCATGCAGCACAGATACGCCGATTATTCAGGCCTTATCCATCTTGCAAGTGCCTGATTTCAATAAGCTTTATCCGATTATCCACGGAAACTGCCCTGCCTTATCTATTACTACTAAACATATATATATAAACTAAATAAAGAACTGAACCACCGGAAAACCCGCCGCTGCACCCGGTATCGGCGCCCATCGACATCATTGATCGCTGCAATCAGATCGTCATGACTACCCATCGTTTAGCCTATCAGCATCATTCCAGCCGCAGCATCAAGTTCAAGGCCAGGTCAATTTTTCTGCCGTACAACCTGTTTGATCCCTATAAAACATTATTGAGCTGTGGATAAGTCTCTTGATATCCACAGGATGTATTGTGGGCAAACCGTGAATAGCTTTCCCTGTTTATTTTTGTCCAGAACCTATTCGGGAACCATACAACCGTCACTCAGGACTTGTACACCCTGCAAGCAATTGATATCAAACAAGAATAGAGACTTATCCACCGAAAACGACGACGTTTACTACTATTACTAAACTTATATATCTACAAAACGTTAACATCACAAGCGCAGCAGTTTCAAAGCTTAATTGTCTAAAAATCAACAAAGTTTGAACCGCATCAATCAAAATCATGAGCTCAAGCGGCTTTGGTAGTGACACAACGCGCTACTCTTAGCTGTGTCACGCACGATTCACCGAATTGTGCGAGCGACATGTGCTAAGCAAATGCGCGCACGACAGGTTCCCCCCTGTCTGGCGTGGTGTCAGGTTTCCTGAACAACAAGAGTGACGGCCAAAGATGACAACACTGCTTGAACCCGTGCTGCAACGTGATTGCGATCTGCTGATCATCGGTGGCGGCATCAATGGCGTCGGCATAGCACGCGACGCTGCCGGACGCGGCCTGAGCGTGATCCTGTGCGAACAGCATGACTTGGCGCAGCACACCTCGTCCGCCAGCACCAAACTGATACACGGCGGTTTGCGCTACCTGGAGCAGTATGAATTCGGACTGGTGCGCAAGGCCTTGCAGGAACGGGAACGGTTGTTGCGAATCGCACCACATATCGTCGCGCCATTGCGCTTCGTGATGCCGCACGATAGCGGCCAGCGGCCGGCCTGGCTGATACGCGCCGGCCTGTTCCTGTATGACCATCTGGCGCGGCGCGACTTGTTGCCGCCATCGCATGCAATCGCATTACACTCGCATATCGCGGGTCAGGATCTGCAAACCGCCTATCGCAAGGGCTTTGTCTATTCCGACGGCTGGGTCGATGATGCGCGGTTGGTGGTGTTAAATGCACTCGATGCCAGCGAACGCGGCGCCACCATCATGACCGCTACCCGTTGCGTTGGCGCGCAACGAGTTGGGCTGCGCTGGCAGGCCAGCCTGGAGAGCGGACAAAGCGGTCGGATCGAAGTCAGCGCGCGCGCGATCGTGAATGCCGCCGGACCCTGGGTCGCGCAGACTGCCGCCGGCTTGTCCGGACGCAAAAGCAATCATGGCATGCGCCTGGTCAAGGGCAGCCATATCGTGCTGCCGCGACTGTTCGAACATGACTATGCCTACCTATTCCAGAATCCAGACCGTCGCATCATCTTTGCGATTCCATTCCAGCGCGATTTCACCTTGATCGGCACCACCGATCTCGAATATCAGGGCGATCCGTCGCAGGTGACGATCGATGCGGCAGAAGTGAGTTATCTGTGCGCCATGGTGAACCGTTATTTCAAGCGTCAGATCGGGCCGCAGGATGTGGTCTGGAGTTATTCCGGGGTGCGGCCGCTGCTGGACGATAGCGCACAGAAGGCTGCGGAAATTACCCGTGGCTATCAGCTGGAATGTGACGCTGCCGATGGCGCGGCGCCGTTGCTGAATATCTGGGGCGGCAAGATCACCACCTATCGCAAGCTGGCCGAAGAAGCACTGGCCTTGTTGCTGCCGCGCCTGGGATTGCCGGCCACGCTCAAGACCGAGTGCTGGACTGCCGGTACGCCCCTGCCCGGCGGTGATCTGCAACAGCCCGGTGCGCTGATTACGCGCTATGACTTCGACGCATTTCAGCAGCAGCTGGCAAGTCGCTATCCCTGGTTACCGGACGAGCTGACGCGGCGTTATGCGCACAGCTATGGCAGCCGGACCGGGCGCATGCTGGCCGGGGCGCAGCAGATGGCGGATCTGGGTGAACAGCTGGTGCCCGGTTTGTTCGAACGGGAGGCCGCCTATCTGTGCGAGTTTGAATGGGCGCGCAGCGTCGACGACCTGCTGTGGCGGCGCACCAAGCTCGGGTTGACTAGCCAGCCGCAACATCGGGCCAGGCTGCAACAATGGCTGGATCAAAGGCGGGATCAAAGGCAGGATCAACCACTGGCCGGCAGCGCCGGCCACCCAATTGCGCAATTTGTGGAAAAGTGCGGATGAGCTATTTGCTGGCACTGGATCAGGGCACCTCGAGTTCCCGCAGCATCGTGTTCAATCACGACGGCGAAATCGTGGCCACGGCGCAGCAGGAATTCCCGCAAGTTTTCCCGCAACCGGGTTGGGTCGAACATGATCCGCGCGAGATCTGGAACAGCCAGTTGCAAACTTGCAGACAGGCACTAGCGCAGGCCGGTCTCGGCAGCGCGCAGATCAGCGCGCTCGGGATCGCGAACCAGCGCGAAACCACCGTAGTGTGGAACCGGCGCAGCGGCCAGCCGATCTACAATGCGATCGTGTGGCAGGACCGGCGCACCGACGCGATTTGCGCCGAGCTGCGCGCGCAAGGTCTGGCCGATCCGATCCGGCGCAAGACCGGATTGATCCTGGACCCGTATTTTTCCGCCACCAAGTTGCGCTGGATACTCGATAGCGTTCCCGGCGCGCGGGTACAGGCGGAACGCGGCGAACTGGCCTTTGGCACGATCGACAGCTGGCTGGCCTGGAACCTGAGCGGTGGTCGCCTGCATGTGACCGATGTGACCAATGCATCGCGCACCATGCTGTTCAATATTCATGACGGCTGCTGGGACCCGGAGTTACTGCACTGGCTGCACATTCCGCCCCAACTGCTGCCTGAGGTGCGGCCATCGAGTCATCTATACGGCGAAACCGAGCCGCAGTTATTGGGGCAATCGGTGCTGATCGGTGGCATCGGCGGTGATCAGCAGGCCGCGCTGTTCGGCCAGGCCTGCTTTGACAAGGGCATGGCAAAAAATACTTACGGCACCGGCTGCTTCATGCTGCTGCATACCGGCGATGAGTGCGTCGCATCGCAAAATGGCCTGATCAGCACCGCGGTCTGTCAGGCCGACGCCGGCGAAGCGCGCCAGTACGCGCTGGAAGGCAGCGTCTTCGTCGGCGGCGCGGTGGTGCAATGGCTGCGTGACGGCCTGAAGGCGATCCGCCATTCAGCCGATATCGAAGCCTTGGCGGCGTCGGTGCCGGATGCCGGTGGCGTGCTGTTCGTGCCGGCCTTCACCGGCCTCGGCGCGCCCTATTGGGAGCCGGCGGCGCAGGGCGCGATCGTCGGCCTGACGCGCGGCAGCACGGTGGCGCATATCGCGCGCGCAGCCCTGGAATCAATCGCGTTCCAGAGCAGTGCCTTGCTGATGGCGATGGCAAAGGATGCGACGGCGGATAGTGTGGCGCCGATCACCGAGTTGCGCGTCGACGGTGGTGCAGCGGCCAATAATCTGCTGCTGCAGTTTCAGGCCGACCTGCTCGGCATCGCGGTAATCCGGCCGCAGATCACCGAGACCACGGCGCTCGGCGCTGCCTATCTGGCCGGACTGGCGGTCGGTGTATATCGCGACTGCCAGCAACTGACCGATCAGTGGCGGGTCGAGCGCGTCTTCGAGCCCAGCATCAGTCGCGATCGGGCATCGGCCTTGATGTACAACTGGGAAACGGCGATCGATCGGGTCAGGCCGCGCTGACGCTGACGCTGGACGGTACCGCAACTATTTGGCGGCTGCAGATTTGTCGGTCTTGGCGCGGTATTTCTTGCCCGGTGGCGGCGCCTGCGGCTTGCTGCTGACCTCGCTCAACAGTTTGGCGCACGGGCTGTCCTTGCCGGGGCCGAGATCGATCAGCGGCAGCAACGCGGCTGCGACCGGCGCCACCACGCCGAGCGCGACCACACCGCCGGCGCGCAGCGCCAGCACACCCTTGTCGACGCTAACATCCGGTTGTTTGAAACTGCCGCGCACGTAGAGCGGCGAGCGCAGCGTGATCACGCGCAGTCGCTTGTTCTCGGGATTGATGGTGAGGTCCAGCCGTTCCTGTTTCAGATTGACCTGGCCACTGACCGTGATGCTCGATTCTGCGGTATCGACGATGAAGGTGCGGGCCTGCATCAGGCCGTCGGTGACGGCGAAATCGGACGCCATGCAATTGATCTCGACCTGCTTGTCGCCGAACAACTTGGTCAGCACCACATTGCCGATGTTCAGACCCATCTCTTCCAGCAGGAATTTGCTGATCGTGCCCTGGTCCATCAGCGCCTTGACTTCACCGTTCGACGATCCGAGTATGGTCGCAACCGAATTGCCGGTGCCGGACAGCGACGCATCGCCATTGAGCTCGCCGAAACTGGTTTTCATCTGCGGCAAAGTCGGCAGCAATTGCTTCAGCTTCAGATGGCGCGCCGACATCTTGATCTGCGCCTTCAGCGGATGGCCGCGGCCGTCGAGCCGGATCTGCGAAGTCAGGTGGCCGCCGGCAATGCCGAAATTAAGCGGTTCCAGCGCCAGCACGCCATCGCGCAAATGCAGCGTGGTGCTCAAAGTGTCGATCGGCAAATTTTTGCCGCGCAAGATTTTGTTGCCGCTGAACTGAACGTCGGCATCGATGCTGTCCCAGCGCTCGGTCTTGAATGGTTCGACCGGCAAGACCTTGTCGGCCGGTTGCAGCGGCGGCGCATCGCGCCTGGCCTTGCTGGCGTTCGAGTCGGCACCGATCAGCGGCGCCAGGTCGGCGAACTGCAGCAGCTTCGATGTCACCGTGCCTTTTAGCAACGGACGCGGCTGGTCGGGTGGATTCTTCGACCGATATTCCAGCGTCCCGGCCAGATCGCTGCTACCCATCTTGCCGCTGAATTTTTCATAGATCCAGTCGCCGCCCCGGCTGTTCAGGGTGCCGTGCAAGCGGCCTTCGGTCGCGAACGGCGGCGTCTCCGGCAACACGATGCCGGTCAGCGGATACAGCTGTGCCATGCTGGCACCGGCCAGCTTCAAGCGCAGATCGAGCGCGGCCAACTGGCTCGGTTTGGTCAGCGTGCCCTGCAGCGCGATATGGGTCTTGCCGACCTGGACCTCGGCTTGCAACGGGTACGGTAGCGTCTGGTTTTGCAGCGACAACACCGCGCCGGCCTTGCCCGCGCCCTTGACTGGCGCACCGTTGAAGCTGCCCGAGGCCTGCCAGCCGATGCCATACGAATCAACAGACTGCTCGAGCGTGCTGATGTCGGCCTTCAGGTCAAGCTTGCGGACCGCATCGGTCAGCTGTACGGCACCCTTGCGCAACACTAGCTGCTGCAATTCGAGCTGCCATGCGGACGCCTGATTCTGCTGGAAGGTCCAGTTGTTCTTGCCGTCCTTGTCGCGCACCAGCACCAGCGTCGGCCCGTCGAGCGTCAGGGTCGGGATCACGATTTTTTTCTGCAGCAGAGCCCAAGGGTTTAATGAGAACGTCAGTTCTTTCAGCTCGGCCATGTTGGTGCGCGGCTGGCCCGGCGCCGCTGCTTGCATCCAGTCCGGATTACCCAGCTGCAGCTCGTGTGCCACCAGATAAGGCCACGGAATCCAGTCGCGCCAGCCGCCATATTGGCCCTGCCGCTGCCAGCTCAGGGCGAGGTCACCGTTGATCGCGAATGGTCGCCCGGTGGCATCGCTGACGCGCGCATTGAGCCAGGGCTTGGCGCGATTCCAGTCGAAAGTGAGCAAAATCGCGACGCAGATCAGCACCATCGCGATCAATACGCCGATGCCCGAGAGCGCTATTTTGCTGCTTTTATTGATGTGCGGCATATTAAATGGATAAGGTTTCCTGAGAGAAGTTCATTGCAATCCAAGATGGCTGCGGATGCATTGATCTGCCGCCAACAAAATGCGTTTGTTGGTCGAACATTGCTATCAAGCCAATGTGGATCGCGCCGAGCACGAAGAAATTATTTACGCCCGTGAATAGTTATTTCGAACAAGCCTTTGTTCTGTAGCAAAGGATTATATTTTTACTAATGTTTTAATAGCGTCATTGTTGCTAGATGAACAATGCGATCCACCACGGTTAAAGCGCATAAACCATTTTTAGGGAGACGGCCATGAACAATCGAAACATCAGACACCTGGCAATTGCTACCATCAGCAGCTTATTGCTTGCCGCCTGCGGTGGTGGCGGTTCGTCCAGTCCCACGCCACAGACTGTACAGTCATCGCCGACCACTGTTACCACACCGACACCGCCGGCGCCAGCCAGCAGCATTTCCGGTGTGTTTGATGGGACCACCAACTCAGGCCAACCCATCACTGCGTTGCTGCAGGAGGACGGTTCTTATTTCATCGTGTATTCGGATCCAGCGGCGCCGCAAACCGTGCGAGGGGCCGTCACCGGAACCGGCACCTTGACCAGCGGCAGTTTTTCGTCAAGCAACGGACTCGATCTCAATCTGGTTGGCACTGCGGCACAAACACCGCAGCCGGTGACGCTGTCGGCGAGTTACACCCAGCAGCAATCATTCAACGGCAGTTTAAGTTACACATCGAGCGGCAAGACTGCGACCTTCACGACCGTGTACAACAATCCTTACGCCACCCTGCCCAGCGTGGCTGCATTGGCCGGGGTCTACACCGGAACTATTGCCACCAAAGACCTGAGCGAAGACCTTATCCTGACGATCGCGCAGGACGGTACCTTGAGCGGTCAATTGACTTGTGGCTGCAAGGTCAATGCGACACTGGCGCCACGCAGCGATGGATTGGCCTATGTCGCGACACTTTCGATGGTGGGTGGCAGTCATGTGTTGAGCAACAAAACCGTCGCCGGCAATGTGTATCTGGATGCGGTACACAAGCGTCTGTATATCGTCGGCAACATCGTCGGCACCACCGACGCGGCGATATTTGTCGGTACCAAGCCCTGACGCCGCTGCCATCCGGTTGAATGATGTCTTGCATCCCCCGCACAGGCATGTGCGGGGGATGTTTTCATTTCTCGCTGCGAGATTGCGCCGCCGGTCGACCCATCGGTTTGCTTATGTTGTGGGAACAAGCGGACGGGTGTGCTGTGGGTAAATCTGTGGATAAGCTGAGGACAAGCCTGTGGATGGCGGCTGGATAGCCGTGTATAAGTTGCACGGCATGTCTTTCATCCGCTTGACGTCCTGCACGGCGGCGGTCGCTGGTCGCGACTGGCATCGACCAGAGCCGATGGCATGCAACAGGGCTTGGCGCGGAGCTGCCGATTGCCGATAATGGAAGCTGGGATCGGCGCCAGAATCAACCGTTGGGTGGCGCAGTCAAGGCCGTAACTCGGCGCTCCGATAATGCGATCACACACCATTCATTGGCGGACTTGTTTCATCGTTGACGACCACGGGATCCGCGACTTCTAGCGACTTTCAATTACCTGATGGCGAGGCATGGCATGGCGAAACTGGTGTTTACCCAGCAATTGCGACGCTTCACCGACACCCCGCAAGTCGACACCCCGGCCGCGACGCTGCGCCCCGCGTTGGAAGCGGCATTTGCGGTTAATCCGCGGCTGCGCGGCTACGTGCTGGACGAGCAGGGTCATCTGCGCCCGCATGTCGCCATCTTCATCGACGGCCTGCGCGTGCGTGACCGTGTGACACTGGACGATGCGCTGCGGCCCGACAGCAGCGTGCATGTATTGCAAGCACTTTCAGGAGGTTGAGATGCAAGATCGCGCTTTGCTCGGTACCCGCAAGGGCTTGTTTGAGTTGCAGCGCTGCAAGGGCAATACCAAGGGCAGCGGTAATCACAGCTGGCAGATTGCGGCCAGCAGTTTCGTCGGCGATCCGGTCACGATGATGCTGTCCGACCCGCGCGATGGCAGCTTGTATGTGGCGCTCAATCTCGGCCATTTCGGCGTCAAGCTGCACCGCCGCGATGCCGGCGCGAGCGACTGGACCGAGATCGCGGTGCCGGCCTATCCGCCGCAGCCGCCAGGCGATCCGGCCAAGCCGGATGTGGCCTGGAAGCTGAGCCTGATCTGGGCGCTGGCGGCCGGCGGCTTTGATGAAGCGGGCGTGCTGTGGGCCGGCACGCTGCCGGGCGGGTTGTTTCGGTCAAACGATCGCGGTGACTCGTGGCAACTGGTGGAGGCCTTGTGGAATGTGCCGGGCCGCAGCGAATGGTTCGGTGGCGGCTATGATACGCCGGGCATCCATTCGATCTGCGTCGATCCGCGCGACAGCCGCCATGTACTGGTCGGGATTTCTTGCGGCGGCGCCTGGGTCACGCGCGATGGCGGTGCCAGCTGGGCCCCGAGTGCGGCCGGGATGCGGGCCAGCTACATGCCGCCGGAACGCGAAGACGATCAAAACATTCAGGATCCACACCGGATCGTGCAATGCGGCGTCGCGCCGGACGTGTTGTGGTGTCAGCATCACAACGGCATCTGGCGCTCGACCGATGGCGGCGCCAACTGGTTGCGCCAAGGGCAAAACAACACGGTTTCCGATTTTGGCTTCGCGGTCGCGGTCCATCCGCACGACCCGGAGTGCGCCTGGTTCGTGCCGGCCCAGGCCGACCAGAAGCGGATCCCGATCGATGCCGCGCTCTCGGTCAGCCGCACCCGCGACGGCGGCCAGAGCTTCGAGTCGCTGCGCAGCGGCCTGCCGCAGACCCACTGCTACGACCTGATCTACCGCCATGGGCTGGCGGTCGATGACGATGGCCAGCACCTGATGATGGGCTCGACCAGCGGCGGACTGTGGAGCTCCGACGATGGCGGCGATAGCTGGCATACGGTGTCGACTACGCTGCCGCCGATTTATGCGGTGCAGTTCGGCTGAGCGTTCAAGCACCGCGTCATGCTTTCGCCAATTGCGAATAGGCCTGACGCATTACAAGCCCAGCGTCATCAGCAAGTAGGATGGGTGCAACCCATCATTGCGGACGTGGATGATGGGTTGCACCCATCCTACGACGCTGCGAGCGACCCAGATTCAGAAGAATTTATTGCCAGTATATTAATAATGTCCGCAGAATGTTTGCGGGATAGCTAGCTAGTTACTGGAGTATATGGGCGGCAGCGCAGCTACGCCGCACTGCCGCCACATGCTGATTACGCATTACGATCCCAGCGTCATCAGGCTCGCATTGCCGCCGGCCGCCGTGGTGTTGACGCATAGCGCACGCTCGGCCACCAGCCGCCACAACGCGATCGGCCGGTCCTCGGCGGTTTCGATCAACGGTATCAGCGCGCCGTCGTGCGCCGCCAGCAGCGGCCGCACCGCTTGCACCTGTGCCATGTCGACCAGCGCCAGTTGCAGGGGTTTGGGGCCGTTGCAGATATCCTTGATCTCCGCGACCCGGATCAGCTTGCGCACTGCTGGCGGCAGGCTGTCCGGGATCAGGTTCGACGCGGTCACCGGCAGTACCGCGCTATTGCCGGTCGCGATCACCGCCGCTAGCTGATTGAGCAGCATGTTGACGCTGGTGGCGGCGCACAGGATCGCGCCGCGCGGCGCGAACGACAGCGTGTTGCGCTCGCCGGTCGGTCCCGGCAGCACCAGCGTGGTGGCCAGCGGCGTGCTGTGCGCGTATTGCTCGGCGATCATCGCGACCCGTTCGTGACCATGGGTCTTGGCCCACGCCAGCAACTGGTCGAGCACCGGTGTCGCTGCGCCGCCATTGCCATGCAGGCGTGGCGGCTCGTGGATCGTGTGCGCGCCGAGCGCCGGCGTCGCATTGCGTTGCAGCCGTTTCAAGTACAGCGGGCCGCCCGCCTTGGGGCCGGTGCCGGACTTGCCTTCGCCGCCGAAAGGCTGCACTCCGACCACTGCACCGACGATGTTGCGGTTCACATAAATATTGCCGACATGCGCGCGCGCGGCGATGAAATCGATGGTTTCGTCGATCCGCGAATGCACGCCCAGCGTCAGGCCGTAGCCGGTGGCGTTGATGTCATCGATCAGTTGCGGCAACTGGTCGCGCCGGTAGCGCAGCACGTGCAGCACCGGACCGAACACTTCGCGTTTCAGCTCCGACAGCGCGCCGATCTCGATCACGGTCGGCGCCACGAAGGTGCCGTGACGGCAGGCGTCCGGCAGCGCCAGCTGATAAAAATTCTTGGCGCCGGCGCGCATCTTGTCGATGTGGGCCAGCAGGTTCTGCTGTGCTTCGGCATCGATCACCGGCCCGATATCGGTCGCCAGCCGGTCCGGGTTGCCGATCCGCAGCTCTTGCATCGCGCCCTTCAGCATGTTCAGGGTCTTGTCGGCGATGTCGGTCTGCAGGCACAGCACGCGTAGGGCCGAGCAGCGCTGGCCGGCGCTGTCGAAGGCCGACGACATGACATCGATCACGACTTGTTCCGGCAGCGCCGACGAGTCGACGATCAGCGCGTTCTGGCCGCCGGTCTCGGCGATCAAAGGGATGTCGCAGGCCTCGGCCGCTGCGCGCTTGGCCAGCGTGCGGTTGATGATCTGCGCCACTTCGGTCGAGCCGGTGAAGATCACGCCCTTCACGCGGCTATCCGCGGTCAGCCGCGCCCCGACTACCTCGCCGCGACCCGGCAGCAGTTGCAGCGCGCCGCGCGGGATGCCGGCTTCGTGCAGCAGTTGCACCGCGCGATGGGCGATCAACGGGGTTTGTTCGGCCGGCTTGGCCAGCACCACATTGCCGGCCGCCAACGCCGCACTGAGCTGACCGATGAAGATCGCCAGCGGGAAATTCCACGGGCTGATGCAGAGCACCGGACCGAGCGCCAGTTCATTCGTGCTGTGCTGCACCTGGACCGCGTAATAGCGCATGAAGTCGATCGCCTCGCGCACTTCGGCCAACGCGTTCGGCAGCGATTTGCCGGCTTCGCGGATCGCCAGTGCCATCAGTTCCAGCTGGTGCGATTCGAGCAGGTCGGCGCCGCGCAGCAACAGCTTGGCGCGGGTCGCCGGCGGCAGTGTCTGCCAGTCCAGCGCGTAGGCTGACGCGCCGGCCAGCGCGGTCTCGACATCGGCCGCATTGGCCTCGATCACCTGCCCCACCGTGTCGCGCAGGTCGGCCGGATTCAGCACCGGATGGGACTGCTGTTGGGCATTGGTGGCGCCGTCACCGACCGCAGCGGCGAGCAAGGGTGCGGCCTGCCACTGCTGTGCGCCGAACACGGTAAAGGCCTGGCCGATCGCCTGCAACTGCGCTTCGTTGGCCAGATCGAGACCGGCCGAATTCTTGCGTTCGTCGCCGAACAGCGCCACTGGCAGCGCGATATTCGGATGCGGCGCGCCGCCCAGTTGCTGGGCCGCGACGAACGGATCGGCGATCAAGCTATCGATCGACACGCTTTCATCGACGATCTGGTTCACGAACGACGAGTTGGCGCCATTCTCCAGCAGGCGCCGCACCAGATACGCGAGCAGCGTTTCGTGCGAGCCAACTGGCGCGTAGATGCGGCAGGGCTTGTCCAGATTGTCCTTGCCGACCACCTGGTCGTACAGGGTTTCGCCCATCCCGTGCAGGCACTGAAATTCGTAATCGGTGATCCCGTCCTGCTGCGCCCAGGTGTAGATGCTGGCCAGCGTCTGCGCGTTGTGGGTGGCAAATTGCGGGTAGATCACATCGGTCGCGCCGAGCAGTTTTTTTGCGCACAACAGATACGACAGATCGGTGTAGACCTTGCGCGTGTAGACCGGGAACCCGGGCAGGCCGTCGACCTGGGCGCGCTTGATTTCGGCATCCCAGTACGCGCCCTTGACCAGCCGCACCATGAACTTGCTGACGCCGCCGCTGGCGCCGGACCGGCGCGCCAGATCGATCAGGAAATCGATCGCGTACGGACAGCGTTTCTGATAGCCCTGCACCACATAGCCGATGCCGTCGAAGCCGGCCAGCGCCGGATCGAACGCCAGCGCCTCCATCAGGTCCAGCGACAGCTCCAGGCGATCGGTTTCTTCGGCGTCGATGTTCAAGCCGATGTTGTATTGCTTGGCCAGCAGGACCAGCGCGCGCAGCCGCGGCAGCAGTTCGGCCATCACGCGTTCCTGCTGGGCGCGTGAATAACGCGGATGCAGCGCCGACAGCTTGACCGAGATGCCGGGGCCGTTCTTGATGCCGCGTCCGTTCGAGGCGCGACCGATCGCGTGAATCGCGTTTTCATACGATGCGTAATACTTGGCCGCGTCCTCTGCGGTCAGCGCCGCCTCGCCCAGCATGTCGTACGAATAGCGGTAGCCGCGCGCCTCGTTGTCGCGGCCGTTCTTGAGCGCCTCGTCGATGGTCTGGCCGGTCACGAACTGGTTGCCCAGCATCCGCATCGCCAGATCGACACCCTTGCGGATCAGCGGTTCGCCGCCCTTCGCGATCAGCTTGGTCATTGCCGAGCCCAGTCCCTGCTCGCTGCTGGTGCCGACCAGCTTGCCGGTGACCAGCAAGCCCCAAGTCGCGGCATTGACGAACAGCGACGGCGACTCGCCCAGATGCTTGCGCCAGTCGCCCTTGCTGATCTTGTCGGCGATCAGGCGGTCGGCCGTGGCGCTGTCGGGAATCCGCAGCAGCGCCTCGGCCAGACACATCAGTGCCACGCCCTCTTCCGACGACAGCGAAAATTCATGCATCAGCGCATCGACGCCGGACGCGCGGGTGCGCTTTTCGCGGACCGCCTTGACCAGCTTGTAAGCCAATTCCTGCGCCTTCTGCTGCGTCGTGCCCTGTGCCGCGCTGCCTTGCAACTGCGCCAGCAGCCACTGCACCGCCTCGCCCTCGTCGCGCCGGTAAGCGTCGGTGATGGCGGCGCGCAACGCAGTCGGCGTCGGCAGCAGTTCGGCTTGCAATGCGGAAAATGGGACAACTTCAGAAATCAGGGCGTCGGCAGTGGTCATGGCGGATATCAAGGGGTGGCGGTAAGGGGTGGCGGTAAGGCGGCTAAGGGGCGGTCAAAGCAGGCGAAACAAACGCAACAGACACGGAACGGATACGGCGTCGCTCGCACTCGCAAACCGGTGCCAGCATGCGCTGACCGATCGTTCGATTGTACGAGGGAATGCTGGATATTAATTTTGGTATTGCTGACGACTATCAAAATTTTGTTATAAATGCGAAAATTAGACCGAATAAAATTCATTCCGGCCGCTTCGCCGTTACTTGGCAACCCATGTCCCGGCCGATGCGGCGGCCACTATCGCTAGAATCGAGTCGGTCGCGCGACCCGGCCCGGCCCACGCCCCCAGAACAATTCGAGGTCATCATGCTCGACAAAATAAGCAAAAAAATCCTGTCCGAACTGCAGAACGACGGCCGCATCAGCAACGTGGAACTGGCAACCCGCGTCAACCTGTCACCGGCCGCCTGCCTGGAGCGGGTCCGCAAGCTGCACGAGACCGGCTACATCCTCGGCTACACCGCCCAGCTCGACCCGAGGCTGCTGGACGTGGCGCTGCTGGTGTTCATCGAAGTCGTATTGGACCGCACCACACCGGAAGTGTTCGAGGAATTCAAGCGCAGCGTGCAAACCATCCCCGAGGTGCAGGAATGCCATATGGTGGCCGGCGGTTTCGACTATCTGGTCAAGGCGCGGGTGAAGGACATGAACGAGTACCGCGAATTTCTCGGCAAGACCCTGCTGCAGCTGAAAGGCGTGCGCGAGACGCATACCTATGCGGTGATGGAAGAGGTCAAGCACACGACCAAGTTGCCGATCAAGTAGGCCGCTGACCGGCCTGCGAGGCTGCACGCGGGGCGCACACACGATAGATATACTGAGGGGTGTATTTTTATTTGTGCAATGAATTCGGGCGGGATAAGCGCTGTTTGCGCATATACTCCCTGGATACGAGCCATCATTGCATCTGGCGGCGACTTTTTTAAATCTGCCTGGGGCGCGGACTGGGCGCGGGCAGCCGTGATGGAACTCGGCAACTGCTGCTGCGGGCGCGCTGCTCTCTAGCGCCACGCCCGCTCAGTTCGCGCCGGCTTGGTCCCGGCTGCGGTGCCGGATGCCCACTTCGCCCAGCGCAATCGGAATTTTTGACATGATCAATCAACGCGGCACCAGCACGATCGCCCTGGTACAACAAACCTCCCTGCCCACGCTGGTGCAGAAGGAATTGGAGCGCATGATCCTGGCCGGCGATCTGCCTTCCGGTGCCAAACTGAATGAAGCCGCGCTGGCGGCGATGCTCGGCGTCTCGCGCGGCCCCGTGCGCGAGGCGTTTCGCGCACTGGAAGAGTCCGGCCTGGTGCGCCAGGAAAAAAATTGCGGCGTGTTTGTACGCCAGATCTCGGTCGCAGAAGCCGATGAGATCTATGAAGTGCGCGCCGCGCTGGATGAGCTGGTCGGACGCAAGCTGGCGGCCTCGATTACGCCGCAGCAAGTCAAGGAATTGCGCACCCTGCTGGATAAGATGGACAAGATGGTCGAGAAGAAAAACGTCGACGCCTATGCCGCACTGAACCTGGAGTTTCACGATCTGCTGGTACGTCAGACCGGCAACCGGAAATTGCTGGACACCTACCGCCGTCTGGTCAACGAGCTGAATCTGTTTCGCCGCAGCGCGCTGGCGCAGAAAGGCACGCTGCCAGTGTCGACCCGCGAACACCGCGCAATTTTCGACAAGATCGCCGCTGGCAGCGTTGATGCCGCCGGTGAAATCATGCGTCAACACGTGATTGATAGTCGTGACCGCATGCACCGCGCACATGCCGCCGGTGCAGGTGCCAACCCAGCCTAAGTACTCTTCGGAAGGTTTGACCATGTCTTACAGCAAGGTAGGCCTGCCTTCCACAACAGAAGAAAAATCGACCTGACGGGTTGTCGTCTTCTCCTTCTATGAGTCGACCAAACGTACATTTAAATGTCAGCGCCTTGAGCACAGGACAAGCCGACTAATTAAAGCCGATTAATTAAATTGGCGTTGTCTCAGGAGAACCGGCACAGCGCTCGGTTTCATGGTGAAGGCAAAAATTTCCTCGACCGGCGGCGCGTCGGCATCCAGCTCCAGCGCAAAATTGCGCACCACCATCGACATGACCATCTTCATCTCGGTCATGGCCAAATAGCGCCCAGGGCATAAGCGAGTGCCGCCGCCAAAGGCGAATAGCTGACGTGTGATATCGCCACTGGTTGTGGCGTGCGGATCGGACAGCCAGCGCTCTGGACGAAAATCGTCGGGTTGAGTAAATTGTGCGTCCTCCTGGGCGGCGCGGCGCAGCATGGCCATAATCTCAGTACCTTTGGGTATCAGGAGATCCTCTTCAATTACCAGGTCGCTGTTCACCTCGAGAGCCAAGGCTGGTGCCACTGGCTTGAGCCGCATCGCTTCATGGATCGCAGCCTCACTGTAGACCAGGTGCTCAAGTGCATGAAATTCTTGAAGTACCCCAACTTCTCCGCATGCGGCGTCCGCCTCGGCGGCAATGTGTGCCGTCGCTTGCGGGTCGCTAGCCAGTAAATTCATCAGCCACGCCAAGGTATTGGCTGTCGTGTCTTCTCCGGCGAACACCATGGTAACGGCATTGCCGATGACGTCGGCGTCGGTGAACTCGGAGTCCGGCTCGTCGCGCGCGGCGACGAGCGCTTCCAACATGTTAGTTGGCTTCGCGCGCAGGCTTGGATTCTGATCCAGACGATTGCGGGTCTGCGTGATAAAGCTGCTTACCGCCTCGATGATGCGAGCCATGCAGGCGTCAGCCGCGCGATCAATAGGCAGTTTCACATAACGCCAATATGGAAACGGCATGGTCACTCGGCGGCCAATTCTATTGAAAACCGCTTCGATGTCTTGTTGTAACGGGTTGTCGTCATGTTCCAGCGTATTAATGTCCTGTCCCATGGCCATCGCGACCGTGACATCCAATGTAAAGGCTTTCAAATCGCGCAGCATATCGATTGGATCAGCATCTGCAACTGCAGCCTGCCAGCGGCGCAGAAGTCGCTCGATCATGCTGATCAGGGTCGGGAAGAAATTTCGAATCACGTCAGCGGTCAGTGCGCGCATGACCAGCTTGCGCTGTTTGCGCCATTCGCTCATTTCCGCCGTGAACAGACCTGAAATACCGGTTTCGGTCAAAACCTGCGTGACGTATGACGTGCGCCGCACTGCGTCTGGACGATCGCGCAGCAAATTCCCGATGACCGCATGATCGGAGAGGACAAGTAATTGTCTGCTGCCAATACGTATTTTGTAGAGCGCACCAAACTCGCGAGCCCAGTTTTCCAGCGTCAGGTGAAATTTAACGGATTTGATCTGATGTGCGTTCCCCAGCAGGGGAATACCCTTTGGGCCCGGAAGATCGGCAAGTCTGCGACTGAACGCCAAATTTGAGCTGCTCAATTTTGCAGCATTCTGGCTTTTCTCTGCGCTTGGAGTGTCCAAAATTGAAACTCTTATTATTGCTGGGACAATGCTGTTCAGAATGGTTGTGCCAGTCCTAAATGAACGACTGCAGCCTTTTCATTTAAATATCACCCAACAGCTTAGAACAGCAGGCAAGGAGGGGCTTGATAAATTGCAAGATCCCTTCTACATCGGGCGTCATTGGAAATCTGCTCTATGAGATGGCGGGGCGCGGGGAAGAAGACCAGGCGTAGGGTTGCGCAGGACGATGCGCGGCAGTCATAGCAGCTTCTGGAGATTCCCTCCCTTTCAAGGGGAGGGTTAGGGTGGGGATGGGTTTCTTCAGCAAGGGTGAAGCTCGTCGCCAATTGCGACAGAAACCCATCCCCATCCCAGCCTTCCCCTTGAAGGGGAAGGAGCTTATCCGCAGCACCAATGTTGATGCCGCGTGGCCAGCCGCCTAGACCTGACCAATCCCGAAAGTATCCGAGGTCATCGTCATCAGATGCGCGCGCAGCCACTTGTGGGTCGGGCTGCGGGCGTCGCGTTCATGCCACAGCATGTCCACGTGCACCGACGGCGTCGGGAATGGCAGTTCCTTCGATATCAGCGCGTCGCTCATGCCGGTGGCGGCGATCAGGTGATGTGGCAGCACGGTGATCAGGTGCGAATCAGCGACGATCTTGCCGGCGGTAAAGAACTGGTTCACGGTCAGCGCGATGTGCCGTTCCCGGTTTATGTGCGCCAGCGCCTCGTCGATCAGGCCGTGCGCCCGGCCCGAGAAACTGACCAGCAGATGCCGTGCCGCACAATACGCGTCCAGCGTCAGCTCGTCTGCGGCCAGCGGATGATCCTTGCGCATCACGCATACGTACTGGCCGGTATATAGCCGTTCGTGCCGGATCGGGCTGCCGGTGCCGCTCTGGCTGCCGGACAATTGCGCCGCGACGCCGGGAAAGAAGCCGACCGCCAGGTCGATGTCGCCGCGCATCAGCATCGGCCGCGGCTCGCGCGTGGTCAGCGGCACCATTCGGATATCGAGTCCTGGCGCATCGCTCTCGATCGAGCGCATCAGCGCCGGCAGCCACAGCGCGGCGGTGGCATCGGCCATCGCCATCCGGAACGTGGCCTGCGCGTGCGACACGTCGAAGGTATCGGGCGTGACCGCCGCTTCCAGCTCCGACAGCGCGCGCCGCACCGCCGGCCACAGCGCTTCCGCGCGCGGCGTCGGCTTGACGCCGAACGCGGTACGGATCAGCAGTTCGTCGCCGAGCGCGTCGCGCAGCCGTTTCAGTGCATTCGATACCGCCGGCTGTGTCATCGCCAGATGGCCGGCCGCGCGCGTCAGATTTTGTTCGGTCATTACCGCGTCGAACACGCGCAACAAATTCAGGTCGAGGGTCAGGAAGCTCATGGCAGTCGGCGTAGTAAGGATGGTTAAAAAAATGTGCTGCTGCGTGGCGCAATCTTCCGCTGGAAGACATTCACAGATTATATAACAAATATCATAAACTGAAAGTATGTTTATATGATGCAATGCACTATAGTTACCGCACTGAATAAATTTTTGCGAGCACCAAGGAGCACACCATGTCGACATTATCCATTTTCCATCACCTGCCATCGCTGACCGAGTTGTTCATCGGCAGCGGCGCCATCGTCGCGCTGTTGCTGGTATTCAAACCGATGCTGAGCGGCCTGCTGCGGGCTGTCAAGCTGGTCTTCAATCCGCGCCTGAGCAAGGAAGAACGCACGGCGCGCCGCCATCAGCGCGATGCGATGACGATCCACCGCGTCGCCAGCGCCTACGACAAGCTGCAGCCGAATCTGGCGGCCGAACTGCGCGCCCTGGCTTCGCGCGGGTAATTGCGCCAACCAGCGTCGCAGCACCACGCCCGGGAGAAAACTGGCGAATTTGGAGAGGAGTGAAGCATGTTGTCCATGAATATTTCGATGCTGCAGTGTCGATCCAAGGCGCGCCAGCCAGCCAGCCCATCGTCCGAGCCGGACCATGCGCAAGATTATGAAACGCCGCCAGGCCTGTCATGGGAAGACGCGATTTCGCTGCTGGTGATTGCCGTTGTTTGCGTGATCCTGCTCGGCACCAGCCTGGCGTCGAACTAGGGGTAGCGTCGTTTCAGTAGCTTCGGCAGCGCAGGATGGGTGCAACCCATCATCCACGCCCGCAATGATGGGTTGCACCCATCCTACTGGTTGGCGTCGGACCAGGCGCAGCATTGTTTTTTATCCGTTTCAGTAGTTGCGGTCCCAGTTTGTAGTTGTACCGTGTCTCCTCTTCCCTCCCCGGGAAGATTTAAGCCCCGCCGGCGCACGCCGAGCGGGGCTTTTTTTCGTCGGTTGCAATCACCTCCCCGCCATGCGCGGGGCGTTTGATCCAGCACAAACAACATCTCCAAAAACCACTTATGTTGAAAGGTGGGAGGCCGGCAGCGGAACCGGGCGTATCCGCGAATTGTAGGAGATCATCATGAACGCGCAGGAAAACAAGCAACTGGTGATGCAGGGTTACCAGATGTTCCAGAGCGGAGACATCAAAGGCTTGCTCACCCTATTGTCGGACGACATCGAATGGATGGGGCCCGATTCCGAGACCATCCCGTTTGCCGGCGACTATCACGGCCGGGACCAGGTGGCCCAGTATTTTGCGAAGCTGGAGCAGGCGCAGGACGTCATCCAGTTTACCCCGCTGGACTTCATCGCCGAAGATGACAAGGTCGTGGTATGCGGCACGTCGTCCTGGACCGTGAAGGCGAACGGCCAGCGGTATGACAACCCGTGGGTACATTTCTTTACGATCCGCGACGGCAAGGTGGCCTCGTTCCGGCAGTACAACGATACCGCCGCGGCCGAGAGAGCTTACACCGCATTGAAATCGGCCTCGCTGCAGCCCGGGTCCACGCTGCACCATTAAGCTCGTCAGCGTGCCGGCGTAGCTCGCCGGCACGCTGAATTCGGCTAGGCGCCCCCGGCGCCTAGCCTAGCACCCTAGAGCGCCTGCGCGTCACGCGCGAACATCTCTTCCAGCTCTGCTTGATCTGCGCACTATGGTCGCCGCGATCTTGCTCGGCACCAGTCTGGCGTCGAACCAGGCGCAGGTTGTTTAGTATCCATTTCAGTCCAGTTTGTTGCTGTAAAGCTGACTCCTCCTCCCTGCCAAGGAAGCTTAAGCCCGCCGGCGCATGCCGAGCGCGGGCTTTTGATACCTGCCCGCAAGTCCGTGGTTTTCCAGCCGTACCAATATTGAGCGAAGTCAAGCCTAGTCATTGCCACCGGTCTGGCGCAAGTGACGCCGACGACGCCAAGGATAAGTTGATGATCTTGGCAGATCCGCAATCTTGTTGTGATGCATGCTCACGCAATCATCGCAAGCGGTGCGGCGCCGACCTCAACCCGGGAGTGGACAATGAAACACGGCAGAACAATCACAGCAGGGCAGCAGGGATCGGCGTGGTCGCAAATTAGCCGGATTGGCATCTTGGGCATGCTGAATCTGGGCCTCGCCGCCTGCGGCGGCAGCGGCGAAGCCACGATCGACGCGGCGCCCGCCGTCAGCAGCGAAACCGCGGTGCAGACCAATGCGGTCATCGCGGTGCAATCGAGCGCAATCAGCGCCAGCAACTACCGCGTGATCAATCTGGCGCCGGACGGCTCGAGCGGCCCGCACGGCATCAACGTCCGCGGCCAGGTCGCGTTCACCGACGGCACGCGCGCGCTGTTCTACGACGGCCATGCGGTCCGCGATCTCGGCAACCTCGGCGGCGGTTTCGCGTCGGCGATTGCGCTCAATAGCACTGGCCAGGTCGCCGGCGTGGCCACCACGGCCAGTGGCAACCCGCACGCATTCCGCTGGAGCAGGGCCGGCGGACTGCTTGATCTCGGCACGCTGGGCGGCGCAGAGTCCTACGCGGCCGCGATCAACGAGGCTGGCCAGATCGCCGGCCGCGCGACCGATGCCGACAACCAGACGCGCGCGTTCTTCTGGTCGCCGCGCGGCGGCACGCAGAATCTCGGTTCACTCGGCGGCTATTCCTCGCGCGCGGTCGCGATCAATGCCGCGGGCCGGGTGGCCGGTAATTCGATCATCGCCGACAATAATCATCAACACGCATTCAACTGGTCGCGTACCAAGGGCATGCAAGATCTCGGTCCGCTCGGCACATTCAACAACCTGTATGCGACCGGCATCAATGATCTGGGCCAGGTGATCGGCGCCGCCACCGACGGACCGGGGCCGGGCGCAACCCGGCAGCATCCGTATGTCTGGAGCGCGGGCGCAGGCATGGTCGATCTGGGCACCTTCGGCGGCGACTGGGGCAACCCGTACGCGATCAACGACGCCGGCCAGATCGCCGGCTATGCCACTACCGCCGGCGGCGACGGCCACGCGTTTGTCTGGCGACCGGGGCGCGGCCTGCGCGATCTGGGCACGCTCGGCGGCACATTTTCGCTGGCCGGCGCGCTCAACAATCTCGGACAGGCGGTCGGCTATGCCAGCACGGCCAGCGGCACGACGCATGCGTTTGTGTGGAGCGCGGCAACTGGCATGGTCGACCTGAACAGCCGCATCCCCGGCGCCCCGGCCGGACTGGAATTGCAAGCGGCGCGCGCAATCTCGGATAGCGGTGCGATCGTCGCCGATTCGAATGCCGGGCTGGTGCTGCTCCTGCCAGGCGCGTCAGATTCCGGCTCGGGTGAAACCGAAGCCGCCAGCCCGGCGGCGCCGGCGGTCGGGCCGATCATTGCACCGGAGATGATCGCGCTCGGCGCGCCGCTGACACTGGCTGCCGGATTCACCGACGCGACCGCAGCCGGCGCCCATCGCGCCAGCTGGTCGTGGGACGACGGCAGCCCGGCCGAAGCGGCGCCGCTGACCGAGCGCCGGGGCGCAGGCAATCTCATTGGCCAAATCAATGGCCAGATCGCCGGCACCCATCGCTACCAGGCGCCCGGCGTCTACGCGGTGACGCTGACGGTCAGCGGTAGCGGCGGCGCCAGCACCGTGGTGCGGCGCGATGTGGTGGTGGTCG
>NZ_JBHRTP010000018.1:7087-128556 GCF_042646465.1 Pseudundibacterium arcticum | reverse complement strand
CACCGGCGGCGGCGGCATCAACGGCCGGGGCGGCTACCGCTACCTGCTCAGTGCGATGGGCGCCAATGCAGCCGGCGGCGACGCCCAGGCCCGGCTGCGCGTGCGAATCTGGCACATCGATGCGGCGACGGGTGGCGATGTGGTCGATTACGATAATCAACCCGGGCAGCCGGCGCGGCCGACCAGCGCGCAGTTCACCGCCGCCGGCGATCCTGCGATCCAGTCCGGCAGCGCGATCAGCGGCGGCGCCATTGTGATTCGCAATTAGCGCAGAGCGCGCGAACGCCGCCGGATCTGCAGCGGCAGCGCCGGCAGCGCCCACCTGCGGCTAGCGTGGCTCGACCGCCGCCGGCGCATCTGCAGCGGCATCGGCGACGCCGCCGCCGGCCGCCTCCCGCCGCAGCGCCTCGGCGTCGCGCGCGAACATCTCTTCCAGCTCCTGCCGGCCCTGCTTGACCATCGACATCATCTGTTCCTGATCCTGGTAATACGGGTACACCGCCAGCAGTGTCTTCAGGTTATGGGCGCGAAATTGCTGCACCAGCTGCTGCGCGCGTTGCGCGTCGACACCGAGCTGCTGCAATACCTGGCCGCCCAGCTGCAGTGCAGCCTCGAAGGTTTCACGCTCGATGATGGTGACGCCGCGATCCATCAGGTCGTAGTAGTGGCTGACATTGCGCGCGCGTGCCAGGATTTGCAGCTGCGGAAAATTGCGCCGGGCCATATCGACCAGTGCCAGGCTGTCGTCGACATCGTCGATCGCGACCACCAGCAGCCGCGCACTGCCGGCACCGGCGGCATGCAGCAGGTCCCTGCGGGTGGGGTCGCCATAGAACACCTTGAAGCCGAATTTGCGCAGCAGTTCGATCTGGTCCGGGTCGTGGTCCAGCACCGTGGCCTTGATCCGGTTGGCAAACAGCAGGCGCCCGATGATCTGGCCGAAGCGGCCAAAGCCGGCGATGATCACCGGATTATCCTGCGGCGCGATCGCATCGTCCGGGCGCCGCCGCTGCCGCAGCAGCTGCCGCAGGCGCGGCGCCAGCAGTTGGTCATACAGCAGCAACAGCAATGGCGTGCCGACCATCGACAGCGTCACCACCACCACCAGCAAGGACGCGGTGGCCGGCGCGAAAACCTTGGCCGTGGCAGCCGCGCCGAACACCACGAACGCGAATTCGCCGCCCTGCGACAGCAGGATCGCAAACAGCAGCCGCTGCCCGCGCGCGATCTGGAAGCGCTGGCTCAGCAGGACCAGCACGCCGATCTTCAGTGTCAGGAAGCCGGCGACCAGCGCCAGCACCAGCCGGGGTTGCGCCAGCAACACGCCGAAATCGACCGACATCCCGACCGCAATGAAAAACAGCCCCATCAGCAAGCCCTTGAACGGCTCCAGGTCGGTTTCCAGCGCGTGCCGGTATTCGGAGTCGGCCAGCAGCACGCCGGCCAGGAAGCTGCCGAGCGCCATCGACATGCCAACCGATTGCATCAAGAGCCCGATCGCAATCACCAGCAGCAGCGCGAATGCGGTAAAGATCTCGCGCAGTTCGGTCTTGGCGATGACGCGCAGCAGCGGCCGCAACAGATGGCGGCTGCTGAAGATCAGCGCCGCGATCACGGCCAGCACCTTCAGCGCACCGAGCCAGCCGTGGCCGGCGCTGCCGGCGACTGCCACGCCCAGCAGCGGAATGATGGCGATCATCGGAATCGCGGCGATGTCTTGCAGCAGCAGGATCGCAAACGCGGCCGAGCCGGCCGGCGTGCTTTTCAGATTGCGCTCCTGCAAGGTCGCCAGCGCGATCGCGGTCGATGACAGCGACAGCCCGAGCGCCGCAATCAGCGCGGTTCTCCAGTCGACCCCGAGCAGCAGCGCGGCCAGCGTCAGCACCGCGCTGCAGGCAGCGAGCTGGGCGCTGCCCCAGCCGAAGATCGGACGCCGCAGCGACCACAGCCGTTTCGGATCGAGCTCCAGCCCGATCATGAACAGCAGCAGCACCACGCCGAATTCGGAAAAATGCAGGATGTCCTCGACATTCTCGATCAGGCGCAAACCCCAGGGCCCGATCGCGATGCCGGCCAGCAAATAGCCCAGCACGGCGCCAAGGCCGAGGCGTTTCGCCAGCGGCACCGCCAATACCGCGGCAGTCAGGTAGATCAATCCGTTCAGCAGCAGGCTATGTTCCATCGGCGTATCCGGTCGCGTGGGTGGGGTCGCTGGTTCGGGGCAAGCAGCCCATCCAGCGTATACGAACGCACCCCGGCTTGGCCAGCGCGATCGCGCTGGCGGCTGGACGCCACGCCGCGCACCGGCCTCGGCCAATCCAGGTGACATCCCGCCGTTTTAGAAATTTGATGGGGAGTATCAGGCGAAAATATGGTTCATGCCCTTGATTTGCAAGGACTGCAAAAAATACACCAGCGAGTATATTTTTGACAAAATGCTGTCCTCGAATGTGTGCAAGTTGCCATTACGTACTGCACCGCGGCAAAGTTGTACTGGGACTGCTCTTGTTTTTTAGCGTTTGACTCAGCACCGGTGGCCTGCGCAATACCGGTTCAGCTCGCAACCTCGCGCGGCGCAAAAAAAAGGGCGCGAAATCCGCGCCCTTCTTGCCCCGCCGGGACCGGCTGGCGCCGGTCGCGAGTTACGCCGCCAGCTGCCGCTCCAGCTGTACCTTGACTGCCTGCAGGTCTGGCGGCAGGTGGTATTTCAGCTTGTCGAACAGCTCGCTATGCAGTTGCAGTTCCGCGGCCCAGGCCGCCTTGTCGATCGACGTGATGCGGTCGAACTGCTGCTGGGTGAACTCGATACCGTCCCACGACAGGTCGCCGAACTCGGGCGTGGTGCCGAACATGTGCTCGACGCCGCCGGCCTTGCCTTCGATCCGGTCCAGCATCCACTTCAGCACGCGCATGTTGTCGCCGAAGCCGGGCCAGACGAACTTGCCGTTCTCGTCGGTACGGAACCAGTTGACGCAATAGATCTTTGGCACCGTGGCACCGGTTGCGCCGATTTTCTTGCCCATGTCCAGCCAGTGCTGGAAGTAGTCGCTCATGTTGTAACCCATGAACGGCAGCATCGCGAACGGATCGCGCCGCACCACGCCCATTTGACCTGCGGCCGCAGCCGTGGTCTCGGAGCCCATGGTCGCGGCCATGTACACGCCTTCCACCCAGTTGCGCGCCTCGGTCACCAGCGGCACCGTGGTCGAGCGACGTCCGCCAAAAATGAAGGCCGAAATCGGCACGCCGGCCGGATCGTCCCAGGCCGGATCGAGCACCGGATTCTGCGTCGCGGATACGGTGAAGCGCGCATTCGGGTGCGCCGCCTTGCGACCGGTTTCCTTGGCGATTGCCGGGGTCCAGTCCTTGCCCTGCCAGTCGATCAGATGGGCCGGTGGTGCCGAAGTCATGCCTTCCCACCAGATGTCGCCGTCATCGGTCAGCGCGACGTTGGTGAAGATGGTGTTGGCAGTCATCGACGCCATGCAATTGGAGTTGGTCGCGGTATTGGTGCCCGGTGCGACGCCGAAATAACCGGCTTCGGGATTGATCGCATACAGCTTGCCATCGGCACCCGGTTTGATCCAGGCGATGTCGTCGCCGACGGTGGTGACCTTCCAGCCGTCGAAGGTCTTCGGCGGAATCAGCATCGCGAAATTGGTCTTGCCGCAGGCCGACGGGAACGCCGCCGCGACGTAGTGCTTCTTGCCCTCGGGCGACTCGACGCCGAGGATCAGCATGTGCTCGGCCAGCCAGCCCGGGCTACCGGAGGGCCCTTGTGCGGCTTGGCGGCCCATGTTCGACGCGATGCGCAGCGCAAAGCATTTCTTGCCGAGCAGCGCATTGCCGCCGTAGCCGGAACCGAACGACCAGATCTCGCGTGTCTGCGGGTAGTGCACGATGTACTTGGTGGCATTGCACGGCCAGGCCACATCCTTCTCGCCGGCGGCCAGCGGTTGGCCTACCGTGTGCATGCACGGCACGAATTCGCCGTCGCTGCCGAGCACGTCGAACACGGGCTTGCCCATGCGGGTCATGATCTGCATGTTGACCGCCACGTACGGGCTATCGGACAGCTCGACGCCGATGTGGGCGATCGGCGAACCGAGCGGGCCCATCGAGAACGGCACCACGTACATGGTGCGGCCGCGCATGCAGCCGTCGAACAGCCCGTGCATGGTGGTGCGCATCTCGGCTGGCGCCATCCAGTTATTGGTCGGGCCGGCGTCCTCTTCCTTGTCCGAGCAGATGAAGGTGCGGTCTTCGACCCGCGCCACGTCGGACGGATCGGAGCAGGCCAGGTAGCTGTTCGGACGCTTGGCGTCGTTCAGTTTCTTCATGGTGCCGGCGGCGACCATCTGGGCGCACAGCCGGTCGTATTCTTGCTGCGAGCCATCGCACCAGTGGATACTGTCGGGTTTGGTCAGCGCGGCCATGTCGGCCACCCAGTTGATCAGTTTTTGATGCTTGATGTAAGACGGGACGTTCAATGCTGCAACGCCACCCATAACGGCCTGATTCATGAAACTACCTCCAATGCCAATAGAAATCTGGTGTGTCCCGGCACGGCAGGATCGTCTGGCTGGCGCGCATGACCGATGGTCGGCGCCCAGCATACGGCGGTCTTGTCGATTGCGTTCGGCTGACCGGTCGCAATGCGCCGGTATCAGCGTGAATAACAAACAGGCTAACAAACTAGCCAACAAACAGGATAAACAAGCAGGCGAGCCGGTTTATTATTCAGGCTTCGGGTCAGTCGTGCAGGCCCAGCGAGCCAATGCGCATGCGAAAAATAGGTGCCGATTGTACACCCGCACCCATCCGATTTCCTTGTCCCAGGCCAAATTTGTAGTAGTAGTTGTTGACTAATGTAGTGGGTTATTTTATGCGCCGACCAGCACGTTGCTTTGTTACGAAATGATCGCGCCGCTGGGGTCGGCTGGCGGCACCGTGCTCACCACCCAACCCTGAAAATGCCATGAAGATAGCCATACTCGACGATTACCAGGACGTAGTGCGCCGGCTGGACTGTTTCAGTCTGCTCGACGGGCACCAGGTCAAGGTGTTCAACCATGGCGCAACCGGGGTCGGCCAGCTGGCGATCCGGCTCGCGCCGTTTGATGCACTGGTGCTGATCCGCGAACGCACCGCCTTGCGCCGTGCGCTGCTGACGCGCTTGCCGAACCTGAAACTGATCTCGCAAACCGGCAAGGTGTCTGGCCATATCGACGTCGCCGCCGCCACCGCGCAAGGTGTCGCGATTGCCGAAGGCGTCGGCGACCCGACCGCGCCGGCGGAGCTGACTTGGGCGCTGATCATGGCGGCCCAGCGCAAGATTGCGCAATATGCGTCCAATCTCAAGGACGGGCTGTGGCAGAGCGCGACGCTCGATCCACAGCACAACACGCTCGGCACGGTGCTGAAGGGCAAGACGCTCGGTATCTGGGGTTACGGCAAGATCGGGCGCCTGATCGCCGGCTATGGCAAGGCGTTCGGCATGCAGATACTGGTCTGGGGCCGCGCGCCAAGCCGCGCCGCCGCAGCCGCCGACGGCCATCTCGCGGCCGAGTCAAAAGAGGCCTTCTTCGCGCAATCAGACGTCATCACCATGCATCTGCGGCTTAATGATGTGACGCGCGGAATCGTCACTGAAACTGATCTGGCCCGCATGCAACCAAGCGCGCTGTTCGTCAATACCAGCCGCGCCGAACTGGTCGCGCCCGGCGCGCTGGAACAGGCGTTACGGCAGGGCCGCCCCGGTGGCGCCGCGCTCGACGTGTTCGAGACCGAGCCGCTGCCGCGCGATTCGGTACTGCTGCGGATGGAAAACGTGCTGGCGACGCCGCACCTCGGCTATGTCGAACGCGACAGTTACGAATTGTATTTTCGCGCCGCGTTTCAGAATGTGGTCGATTTCGCCGCCGGCCAGCCGAAGAATGTGCTGAATCCCGAGGCGCTGAAGGAATAAAGCAGCAGGCCGGCACCAGAACCCCCATTCCCTGTCGCCCCAGATCGGCGCACCCCCGCCAAATTGTGTTGACGAAAAGCAAGCGATGAGGCTACGCTTGCCATTGTGTCAATAATGCGATTTGCACATCATTGCGTGCCGGCAAGGCGCGGAACCTGTGCATTCCGCACCTGATTTCTTCATTGCGCTGCAGGCGTCCCGAGGCGGGTTTGGGGTGGCGGCTAATTCATAACAGGGAAATATGCAAAAACAGACCGTAGTGCGTAACGCGTTGATCGTGGCCGGTGTCATCGGCTTGGCCGCATGTGGCGGCGGATCAAGTTCCACATCCGGCAGTGGTTCGACACTGACTTCGACGACCAGCCCAGCGCCGACCCAGATCGGCGGCACCGCCGCCTCCGGCGCGCCGTTCGCCGGCGCAACGGTCACCCTCACCGATGCCAACGGCACCCAGAAGACGATCACTGCCGCCGCCGATGGCAGCTACGTGTTCGACGCCAAGGGCATGACCGCACCTTTCGTCATCAGCGCCACCGGAATGGCCGGAGGCACCACCACCACTTACGTGGCTGTCATGGCCGACGTGCTGAACGACGGCGACACCAGGACGCTGAACGTGACGCCGTTGACAACCGCGGTCGCAGCGCTGCTGTCCGATGCCAACGATCCGCTCGACATGCTGGACTCCGCCAAGTTGAAGGCCAAGGCCACGCCGGCCGAGATCGGCAAGGCAGTCACCGCGATCCGCACGGTACTGGCCAACGTGGTCACGGCAACCGGCGCCGATGCCAGCACCTTCGATCCGATGACGACTGCATTCAAGGCCAACCGCACCGGACTCGATTCCGTACTCGACGCCATCAAGGTCAGCCTGTCGGGTCAGGGCGTCGTGTTGACCAACGCCTTCGCGCCGATTCCGGAGAGCGCCGCCGCGTTGGGTGCTGCCGCTGCGCCCTCGGTCGCTCTGACCAAAACCAATCTCGCGACACCGCCGGCGCCGCTGGTGGCGCCGACGATCGACATGTCGAGCATCGCGGCCATCCTCGATAGCTGGCGCGATCAGCTCAACGGCTGCTTTGCGCAGGCCGCGGCCGACCGGGTCACGTTGTCCGGCGGCGCAGTCACGGGCGTCAAGGGCGCCTGCGCCCAGGTCAGCGGCTTCAACCCCAACTACAAGTCGAACGGCTACACGCTGTTTCAGACCTATGGCGATCTGTTGTCCGATCCGGCCATGGATGGCGCGAAATTCGGCATCCCAGACTTTCTGACCCTGATCAAAACGGATACGGGAGCCGACCTGGCAGTGTTCCGCCTGGACTACAAGCGCAGCGACGGCGACACCAACCACGTGCTCGACGTCGCGCAGAAAGTGGCAGTGACCACGGCCACCAGCAGTGGCTGGAGCGTGGTCGGCAACCAGCGCGATTATGACGCCTCGGTGCAGGCGCGTTTCGACCGCATCGTCGACCTCAAGAACGGCGGCAAGGTCGGCTACAGCACCGGTCTGCGCCTGTTCTTCAATCCGCTCGGCCCGAACGCCAGCGATGTCAACGTGGTGCGGGTCAGCGGTCCGGGCTTGCCGGCCGCCGGCGTGGTACTGGGCAAGTCGGACGCCTGCGGCACCGCCAGCTATCTGCAGATCCAGAACAAGACCGGCAGCCTCACCAGCGTGGTGCCCGCCTATATGCGCACCGCCAGTTCCTTTTTCCTGGGCGCGGCCAACGCCGATGGCTCGGCCTTCAACTGGAGTGCGTTCGCGACCAGCCCCAATTGGGCCGACGTGCCGGTATCCGATTTCTCGGCCCTGCTGCCGTTCGCGCGGTACAAGTTTGAAGTGTACCGCTCGGCTACCGACACGGCGCCCAAGGCGGTGTTCTATACGCGCATTACCGCAGCGCCGGTGGCGCCGGCTTACGGTGCAGCGCTGCAATGGAACGACTTGAGCGCGGCGGCCAAGACCTACCTCGACCCGACCAACGCGACCCAGGCGGCGGCCTTGACCACTGCCACCGTTGGCTGGACCCGCAACCCGCTGGCGGCGCCGGTCAACAGCGTGACCATGTTCGGGCGCTCCGCGACGACGCGCATCAATGCGCAGATCTGGGGCATCAAGCAGGACGCTGCCTCGGCCGCCATCAATGTGGCAGCGCTGGGCAGCTCGTCCGGCATCTCGTGTACTGCCGCCACCATTCCGGCGCTGAACGTGGCCGGCAATTATCGGGAGATCGTGCTGCGCAGCCGCAACCACAGCGATGTGAATCAATACACGACCTGGACCTATCAGAACTAGGCGGCGCGGTCCGACCTCGTCGACGCGCCGGCCCTACGGCAGCGCGTCGGACGAGATGCCGGGCAGTCTGATCTTGGGCGTCGGCACCGCCAGCCGCGGTTCGGGCAAGCCGCGCCACAGTCCGGCCCAGCCGGGCGGCCACGTCAGCGCCGGGCCCGCGTAGTCGGGCACGTTGCGCCGCACCGCGATGACGGGCACTGGCGGCAGCGCTGGTTGCGCGGCGCCGACGTGCGCCATATTCAGGCTGTACATATAGTTCGGCAGCAATGCCGCGCACACCGCATCGAACCACGCGGTGTGGTCCTCGTCGCGGCCGAGCGCCTGGGCCAGACCCGGCGGGTCGAACCGGGCCAGCGCCTCGATCAATTCCTCGGTCGTGGCGCCGGGCTGGTCGCCCCAGCCCATCACCGGATTGAAGTTGTACTCGGCGCCGGAGCCATACCAGCCCTCGCGCCACGGTCGCTGCATCCAGTTGCGCGGGCCGGTAAACAGGTGCCAGCGCCAGTGCAGGCCGGACGGCTTCGGCCAAGTGTACAGATACAGGCGCTGATAACCGGCCCGGTGCAGCGCACGCACCATCGCCATCAAGCGCGCATGCGGCATCCGGTCCGGCGCTGCGTGGCGAAACAAAATAAGCTCACCGTCGGCATGCTGCAGCTGGTCGCTCGACAGGTTCAGATCCAGCACCCGCTGCTCGTTGCCGAAACGCACGGCGACCCAGCCGCTCAGCAGATTGACCGAAGTCAGTACGCCGTAGCCGCGATAGCGATGGAAAATGATGGTGCCGGGAGCGATCGGTTTCATGGTGGTGCCAAAGGCGCAATGCACTTGCAAAAGGATTTAGTGTAGCGGAAATCGACGCGTACGCAGAAGCCATCCCCGCAAACATACTGCGTGCGGCAGGCGCGGAGTCGATTGCACCGGGTTGACGCGTCGGCAGCGGTGTTCTCGGCAACCGTCGCCCACGCTTGCCTGGCGCCGGCAACTATCCTACCATCTGAGGCCGGCCGAATTTAAGCAACTGCGTAAACCCCTGCCCGGCCCAACGCCATCCAACCAGACAGAACATCATGAGCCTACGCATCCTCGCCACCGGCGGTACCTTCGACAAACACTATGACGAGATCGCCGGCAAGCTCGGCTTCGGCGACAGTCATCTGCCGGCCGTGATTGCGCGCAGCCGCATGACCGTCAAGGCGGCGCTGGAACAGCTGCCGTTGCTCGATTCGCTCGAGATGCAGGACGCCGACAGGCAGCGCGTGCTGGCGTCCTGCCGCGCCAGCGCCGAGAGCGCGATCGTCATCATCCACGGCACCGATACCATGCGCGAAACCGGCGAAGTATTAGGTAACGCCAAACTGGGCAAGACCATCATCCTGACCGGCGCCATGATCCCGTACGAGATCGCCAATTCCGACGCGCTGTTCAATCTGGGCTTCGCCTGCGGTGTCGCGCAAACCCTGCCGTCCGGCGTGTATGTCGCGATGAACGGCCAGGTGTTCGGCTGGGACAACGTGCAAAAGAACCGCGTGGCAGGTGTTTTCCAGCCGGGCTAGGGTCGGTCGGCCTGACGCAATCGCCGCGAACAATGCGCTGGACGAGGACCGATGTTGCCGGATTTGCAGTGTCAAGAGCGCGCGTTTGACCAAAAAGCCGGTGACACTGTACCGCTCAGGGATTCAACGACCGATTCCGCCTCCGTCCGACAGTCTCCTGGTTTGCAACAGCGTCCGCAAAGTCCCTTATAATCTGCCGATATTAGTGCTACGATACTCTGTATAGTATCGCTGTAGGTATTCATTCACCGATTCAACCCATTCCCTAGGAGCACTATTTTGGCTGATACCTCACTCCCGAAAGTCGTCGTCGGCACCGCGCTGACGCCGGAACAGAAGAAAGACCTGCTGCACCGTCTGGCGCGCGTCGAAGGTCAGTTGCGCGGCGTGCAGAAGCTGATTTCGCTGGCGGCGGTACCGTCCGACTGCGACGGCGTGGCGCAGCAATTAGCCGCCGCCCGCAAGGCGCTCGATCGATCGTTCGTCAACCTGCTGACCAGCTCGATGACCACCCATACCGCCGGTGCCACCAGCACCGCCGATGCCGCCGAACGCGCCAAGCACCTGGCGTCGATGCTCGACAAATTCGCCTGAGCGAAGCCGAATTGCCGCGCCATCGGGCGCAGGTTTGATCTCGTATTTTTGTATTTGCGGGGGAGTATGTGTAAAAATCTATGATATTGCTTTTGAACTCATTGGGTCTTGAAAAATACTGAGTCCTGTATTTACTTTTGGTAATACTTGCGCAAAGTCATGATGCGGGTATTCTGCATCGTGGCAAAATAGGGGTGCAGTCACGATCAGGGCGCCGCGTAGTATCGGTTTTCCTGCCAGTGCCGGACACTCTGGTGCGTCCGCCGGCACACATTATGTGGGGGGTTCTCATGCTCCGGCCGCAGCGTAATTTCCAAATCCTTGCCATCGCGGCCAGCGCCGCCTTGTTGCTGACCGCTTGCGGCGGCGGCGACAATGCAGCGAACCCGTCCACCTCGCCCAGCACGCAACAGCAGCCACCGGAAGTCGGCGCGCCGGGGATGACTGGCGATATCGCGACCGACGGTTTCAACTGGTTCAATTTCCGGCGTCAGCAACTGGCGCTGCCGGCGCTGCCACGCAATGGACTGATCGACGCCGCCGCGCGCGGCCACTCCAATTACCAGGTGCTCAACAACACCATCACCCACGACCAGACGACAGGCAACCCCGGCTTTACCGGCAAAGATATTCGGGAGCGGCTGGCCGCCGCCGGCTATATGCTGAGCCCCACCAGTTTTGCCTTTGGCGAAGTGATTTCCAAAACCAGCGGCCTGACCGGCTTCGACAATGCCGACGAACTGATACGCGCGATCTACCACCGCTTCGTGATCTTCGAACCGATGTTCAAGGAGGGCGGCGCCGGTGCCGCCACCGCCAGCAACGGCGCCACCTATTTCACCACCGACTTCGTCGCCAACAACGGTTTTGGGCCCGGCATCGGCGCCGGTCAGATCGTCGGTTACCCGTTCGACCAGCAACAGCGGATCGCAACGTCGTTCGACCACGGCACCGAAACGCCGGACCCGGTCCCGCCGTCGCTATATCCGCAATACCAGGGCATGAGCGTCGGCTATCCGGTCAGCGTGCACGCCAACCTGACACAGCGGATCGACGTCGCCAGCCAGAATTTCACCATCATGCCGATCGGCAGCACAACCCCGCTGCCGGCGCTGCTGCTGAGCTACGCGACCGATCCCGGCAGCGCCAGCGAGCCGCATCCGACGCCGATCTCGGCCGCCGCCATCATCCCGCTGACGCCGCTGGCCGCCAACACGCGCTACCAGGTCCGGTTCAGCGGCACCATCTGTAGCGCCGATATCGACACCAATCTCTGTTCGTCGGCACCGGTTGCGCTGACCCGCAGCTGGACGTTTACCACGCGCTAGGCTCGCGTTGCCTGGGCGCGCCCTGCCGCCTGCCACCCCTGTACCTGTGCTCAACCTGCGTCAATGGTGGGCGCAGATATGCGTCGGATCTGATGTGCTGCAAAATGATGCAGCATCACACGCGTATAATGAAAGGTTGTGGAAAATGGGCTGGGCAGCAACGACCAGCCGCCAGTTCAGACATGAGGGTATTGCAATGAAATGGGTCGTGGTCGCACTGTATTTACTATCGATAGCCTATCTGCATTTTCGCGGCACGGTGCGGTTGCCGGTGCTGCGGCAGCTGCTCGACCATTCGTCGATCATGGCGCCGCTGAATATGCTGATGTATGCGCTGTCGGGTGTGCCGGCGACGCCCTACTTAAAAACCGGTCAGTTCCGCGACCTGCAATTACTCCAGGACAATTGGGAAACCATTCGCGCCGAGGCGCTCCACCTGAGCAGCCTGCAAAAGATCCGCGCCGCGCAAAAGAACGACGACGCCGGCTTCAACTCCTTCTTCAAGAATGGCTGGAAACGCTTCTACCTGAAATGGTATGACGCCAGCCACCCGTCGGCCGAAGAGTTATGCCCGAAGACGGTCGCGCTGCTGCGCCAGTTGCCCAGCGTCAAGGCCGCGATGTTCGCCGAGCTCGGTCCCGACGGCAAACTCAACCCGCACCGCGACCCGTTCGCCGGTTCGCTGCGCTACCACCTCGGTCTGGTCACGCCGAACGACGACAAATGTTTCATCGAGGTCGACGGCCAGCGCTACAGCTGGCGCGACGGCCAGGCCGTGGTGTTCGACGAGACCTTCATCCACTGGGCCCACAACGGCAGCGACAGCAACCGCATCATCCTGTTCTGCGACATCGAACGCCCGATGCGCTGGCGCTGGGCGCAAGCCCTCAACCGCTGGCTCGGCAGGACCATGATGACCGCCGCCAGCTCGCCCAACGATCACGGCGACCAGACCGGTGCCATCAACAAGCTATTCCACTTCGCCTGGCTGACCGGCCAGTACCGCCGCAAGCTGAAGAACTGGAGCCGGCCGCTGTACTACGTGGTCAAGTTTGGCTTGATTGCAGGTGTGGTGGCATTGATCGTTCTGCTCTAGTGCAGCGTCACGAACGACGGGCGCGACGCAGCTGTTTCGGTAGCGGCGATGGTGATCGTGAGTAACTAATGCAAGCGTCATGCGCGTCGATGCTGACGCCGTGCCACCAGCCGCCGGATATTTCGGGCAATCAAGCGAGGAACTAGGCGCGAGCGCGAGGGATCGAACAGTGACATCACTATTTCCATGGAGGTCGACATGACGAAAATATCCGCGCTTCTGGTGTCTTGCCTGTTGACGGTAAGCGGGCTCGCCGCCGCGCAGGGCACATCCGGCGGTGTGACCGAAAGCACAGATCCCGCCAAAGCGGCTGCCGTCGAACAAAAGGCGCAACAGATGCAACAGCGATCGAGCGCGGAGCCGACGATCGCGGCGCCGCAGCCGGAGAAGCCTATGCGCAAGCATCGTATGCATAAGCAAAGACACATGAAGCACGGCGCCAAAGTAGATGCAGAGGCGAAAGACGCACCAACACAGTAACGGACGCCGCGGCGCCGCCTTGGAGTCCAGGTGAAAAAAAGACAGCAAGAGACCGACTTTTCCCTGTTGGAACTAGATCCGGCGTCCGTGGTGGATGACACGCTGCTCAGCGATCCCAATTGGGCTTATGACATCGTTATGAGCGGCGAATTGCGTGAAACCTGCCCGGAGTGCGCGGGGCATCGATTGCAATTGGTAGCGCAGCAGAAGGGAGTGACGCGGACCTGTCTGTTCTGCGACCAATGCAACCGGTGGTTTGACGCGTGCCATGCAGACGGCCGGTCGGCCCTGGCACAGATCTGATCCGATTTCGCGATACAGAATCTTGCGAACCGGCTTGTCATCGCGCCGTTCCCAGACGTTCCCATTGCTAATTCCGCCCACCTGGATACGAACCTGGACAAGCGCCGCGCGTGTCACCGCTGAATTTCATCCGCAACATTTAGGAAGATGGCAGGTTTCTCCTTATAACCCGCGCGTCCTGCCCGCCGGTGGTACCGCTTGGTGTCGCGGTCTCGGACCTTCGCTGCAGCGTGCAGCCAGCCGGCCGATAAGGCTCAACAGCTGCTAATTCCTGCCACAACGCCCGCACACGCGGACCGCCATCCATCTGACGCTCCTCGACCGGACGCTCTGCCAATATGCCGCCAAATGGGGGCTATTGCGCTCCATCTACGCCCCATTTTCGGTCATTTGCCTTGCCAGCCGCAGCTCCGCGCTGCATTGGTTTTCTTGATCCAATACCTCACAAATGACTAATTTACAAAATTCGTAGCTGCCGGCACGATGGGATCTCGCTCGCCATCAGGCTTGGCGACAGGCATTTCATCAATCTAATTACAGGACATCGCGATGACTTTTTCGATTGCGGCACGTTGTCAGCGCACCGGGGCATTCGGCGCGGCGATCAGCAGTTCCAGCCCGGCGGTCGGCAGCCGCTGCGTTTGGATCGCGCCCGGGCATGGTGTGGTCCTCAGTCAAAACATCACCGATCCGGCCATTGGCCAGGCCGGCATCGCATTGCTGGAGCAGGGTGCGGCGGCAGCGGCCGTGTTGGGCCAGCTCGCGCTCCGTGACTCTTTCGAATGGCGCCAGGTTGCGGTGCTGGATCGCAGCGGGACCACGGCGTGGAGCAGCGGCCGGCAGACGCTCGGTTGTCATCATGTGGTGGTCGGGCAAGATTGCGTCGCCGCCGGTAACCTGCTGGCCGAGACCGGCGTGATCGACGCCATGGTGGCGGCATTTGCGCAGTCCACCGACCTCGATCTGCCGCAGCGGCTGCTGGACGCGCTTGCTGCGGGGCTCGAACGCGGCGGCGAGGCTGGCCCGGTGCGCTCGGCGGCGCTCAAGGTCTGTACCGAGGAAAGCTGGCCGACCGTCGATCTGCGCGTCGATTGGGACGATGCGCCGATCGCCGCGTTGATCCGTGCCTGGGACGTCTATCGGCCGCAGATGGCGAACTACATCCTGCGCGCCCGCGATCCTTCCGGCGCGCCATCCTTCGGCGTACCCGGCGATCCGGCCTGAGAGGACGCTATGCAGATGAACCCTCCAAACCACGTAACAGCGCTCGCCATTCTGGAGCGCCTGATCGCATTCGACACCACCAGCCGCAACTCGAATCTGGCATTGATCGAATTCATTCGCGATTATCTGTTGCAGCATGGCGTGAGCAGCAGGCTGATCTTTGACGAGAGTAAAAGCAAGGCCAACCTGTATGCCACGATCGGCCCGCAGGATAAGGCGGGGATTTGTTTGTCCGGGCATACCGATGTGGTTCCGGTGGATGGTCAGCACTGGGCCTCGGCGCCGTATACGCTGACCGTGCGCGATGGCTTGGCCTACGGGCGCGGCACGGCTGACATGAAAGGTTTTATCGCCTGCGTCCTGGCAATGGTGCCGGACTTTGCCGCCCGATCCTTGCAGGTTCCGCTGCATCTGGCCTTCAGTTACGATGAAGAGGTGGGCTGCGTCGGCGTGCGTGGTCTGCTGGCGGCGCTCGAACATGAACCGTGGCGGCCGCTGGCCTGCATCATTGGCGAACCGACGTCGATGCAGGTGGCCGTGGCACACAAGGGCAAGCAAGCCTATCGCTGTACCGTGCACGGCAAGGCAGGACATTCAGCACTGACCCACCTCGGCGTCAACGCGGTCGAGTATGCCGCCAATCTGGTCGCCTTTTTGCAAAGAAAGGCCGATGAGATGAAGATCTATGGCGCACACAACGACGCATTCGTCCCGCCGCATACCACCGTGCACACCGGCAAATTCGGTGGCGGGATTGCGTTGAATGTGATCCCGGAGCATTGTGAATTCGATTTCGAAATTCGCAATCTTCCCGAGGAAGACCCCGACGTCATCATCGCCAGCATTCAATCCTATGCGCAGCATCGGCTTGAGCCCGCGATGCGGACCAGGCATCCCGCCGCCGGCATCAGCTTTGCCAAGCTGTCCTCGTATCCGGGCTTGACCGGCCAGCGTGCCGCGCCGCTGCAAAAACTTTGCTGTCAACTGGCGCAAACAGCGGACACCACCACGCTGTCCTTCGGTACCGAGGGCGGGCTGTTCGAAGCCATCGATATTCCCACCGTCGTATGCGGTCCCGGTTCGATACAGCAAGCCCATCAGGCCGACGAATATGTCGCGCTCGAACAACTCAACCTTTGCCTCGCTTTCCTGCGCGGACTGGCTGAACAAATGGATCAATCCGATTGTGATTTGGGTCCGGCTCCAGCGGCGCCGGTGACGAATTTTGCCTCGGATAATCCTAAGCAGAAGTTCAGTATCTAATATTTTACAAATGACTGGCGGCGTCCAATAATCAATCCATCGGAACTTCGAATCCGACTGCTAGGAGAACGATGATGGCACCCACCACAGTATTGGAATACAAGCACGAGAATGCGTCTGCACAAGACGTCGCGCAACAGATCGAACAACAGATCGCACAACAGGTAGCACAACAGATCGATCCGCAACTTCGAACGCGCTTTGTCGAAGCCATGGGACTCAATGCAACATCGGTCAATGTGATTACCACGGCCGGAAAATCCGGGCGCTTCGGGCTGACCGTCAGCGCTTTCAACTCAGTCTCCGCAGATCCGCCGACCCTGCTGGTGTGCATCAATCGCCGCAGTCCCGCCTGCGGCGCAATTCTGCGAAATGAAAAATTCGCAGTGAACATTCTGAATCGTGCACAACGCCACATTTCCGACACCTTCGCCGGCCGTCCGACTTGCGGTGAAGCCTTTGATTTTTCCTGCTGCGAATGGGCCGATGGCATCACCGGCATACCGGTCATCAAGGATGCCGTGGCCTCGTTTGAATGCCAGGTGGAAGCGGTACACGATATCGGCTCGCATACGGTTTTCATAGGCCGTGCCGTAGCGGTGGAGAAATCCGATCAGCAACCGCTTATGTATTCGCGTCGCGGCTATAGCCATTTATCACCGTAGAAATACCTCAGCACATTCGAAATGCATCAAGCAATTTCACCACATTCAAGGAGTAGCAAATGATCAGGACCGGCGAAGAATACAAGGCATCCATACGCGACAACCGCGAAGTCTGGATCGATGGCGAGCGCGTTAAAGATATCACCATCCATCCATCCTTCAAGCCGATCATCGACGTGCGTGCACGCATCTACGATCTGGCGCATGAAGCGGCAACGCGCGATGTGATGAGCTATGTCGATGTCGCCACCGGCGAACGTAACGCGATCGGCCTCAAGCTGCCGCGCACGCAACAGGACTGGCACGATAAGCGGCGCGCGGTCGATACCGTGATGGATGATATCGGCGGCATCGTGACACGAGTCGGCGATGAAACGATCGGTGAAATGTGGTCGCTGTATGACGGTAAGGATGTGCTCAATGAAGTCGATCCGCGCTTCGCCGAAAACATCGAGCGGCATATTCACAAGGCGCTGTACGCCGACCCGTTCCATGTCTCGGCCAACACCGATCCCAAAGGCGACCGCTCCAAGCCGCCGCAGGAGCAGGACCCGGACTCGCTGTTGCATGTGGTGAAGGAAACCGATGCCGGCATCATCGTGCGCGGCGCGAAATACGAAACCGCGGCAGCCTATTCCAACCAGGCGTTCGTCAAACCGACCATCGCCAACTGGGGCGAGGCCAAGCTGTCCGACTATGCGGTCGGTTTTGTCTGCGACATGGGCGCGCCGGGAATCAAGCATATCTGCCGTTCTGGCTTCGTCGGCCGGGCGCCGATTGAAGACTACCCGCTGTCGAACCGGTTTGATGAAATCGACACGCTGGTGATTTTCGACAATGTACTGATTCCCTGGGAAGATGTGTTGTTCTATCAGCATACCCGGGCCGCGACATTCATTCGCTCGACCTTGCATCGCTACAGTGCATTCGCCTGGGTCCAACGGGCATTGCGGATGGCTGATCTGATGATAGGCGCAGCGCTATTCAATGTGCGCCAGACCGGTCTCGAAAAACAGCAGGCAGTGCAGGAAAAATTGGCCGCGCTGGCGGTCTATCGGGAAACCATCAATGCGCATTTGACCGCCTCGATCGCCACCGGGGAAAGCAGCCCGTCCGGATTGTTGATGCCCAACCAGTCGCTGTTGTACACCGGACGCGTGCAAGCCTGCACCCAGTTGCCGGCCATGATGCACCTGGCCCGCGAGCTGTGCGGCGGACAGATTTGCGTCACCCCTTCGGCCGCCTCTTTCGATAACCCTGAAATCGGCAAATGGATGGACAAGTACTATTCCATCAATGAAAACTGGATTTCCGATGACCGGCGCAAGCTGCTGGCGTTCGGCCGCGATTTGCTGAACTCCGATTACGCGGGGCATCGTTTGACATTCCAGCTGTTCGCGCAATCGCCGCCGTTTGCACATTTGAACGCGGTGTATCGCAATTTCGATTTCAAGCCGGCGCTTGGCTACGTCAAAAAAGCCGCCGGCTTATCGGATCGCGTTACGGGTCTGCAAGCTGAACCACGTCTCAGAAAAATAGCCTAGGAGTTCACGCGCATGACCCATACCAGAATACGTAAATTCAATACCAAAGACACTTATCCGGAACAAAAACTGGACAACGATCTGTGTCAGGCCGTGGTCGCCAATAACACTGTCTACGTGCGAGGACAAATCGGCCAGGATCTCGATACGCGGGAGTCGGTCGGGGTCGGCGACGTCGCGCTGCAAGCGGAACAGGCGATGGCCAATATCAAGATGCTGCTGGAAGAGTGCGGCAGCCGGCTCGATCACATTTGCAAGATCACGATTTACCTGACCGATGTCCGCTACCGGGAGGCGGTCTACAACGTAACAGGGCGCTGGTTAAAAGGGGTGTTTCCGGTATCGACCGGCCTGGTCGTGACTGCGCTGGCGCGTCCCGAGTGGCTGGTTGAAATCGATGTCACTGCCGTGATTCCGCAAGCGGATAAATAGGGAAGAGTAATGCGTTTTTATGACGTGTCGTTGACGCTCTAGCAGAAGAAAACGCTGCCCCGAATTGGATCAGGATGGCGCTGATTTGGGGCAAAAATAAAGGCTTGAAATGAACTGGTCCTATTTCAACGGATTCATGTCGTTGTGCCTTTCTACGCCTTGAAATTGTCGTATTTTCGCGATTTTTGCTGGCATGGGAATTGCTGATGGACTGATGCGAAAAAGGCGGACTCAGGATGCAGTCTGGTAGCAAGAGGCACACCCACAAGCGGGAGGTAGAAAATTGAATCAGACAAGCGCAGCAGCAAGGGCAAGCAATGACAACCTGGTCGAATTTCGCGGCGTCAAGAAAACCTATGACGGCGAGAATCTGGTGGTCAAGCATCTCGACCTGAATATTCGGAGCGGTGAATTTCTGACCTTGCTGGGGCCGTCCGGCTCCGGCAAGACCACCTGCCTGATGATGCTGGCCGGGTTCGAATTTCCGACCGGTGGCGAGATCCGCCTCGACGGCCAATTGCTGAACAAGGTGCCGCCGCACAAGCGCAACATCGGCATGGTGTTCCAGAACTATGCGCTGTTTCCGCACATGACCGTGGGCCAAAACGTTGCGTATCCATTGCAGGTGCGTGGCATGGCCAGCAGCGCGCGCGCGGCGAAGGTCAAGAAGGCGCTCGACATGGTGCAGATGGGGAAATTTTCGGAACGCTATCCGGCCCAGCTGTCCGGCGGCCAGCAGCAGCGCATCGCACTGGCGCGCGCCCTGGTATTCGATCCGAAACTGGTGCTGATGGACGAGCCGCTCGGCGCGTTGGATAAACAGCTGCGCGAGCACATGCAGCTCGAGCTGAAAGCGCTGCACAAGCGGCTCGGCGTCACCTTCGTGTATGTCACGCACGACCAGAGCGAGGCGCTGACCATGTCGGACCGCGTGGCGGTATTCGATCAAGGCGTGGTCCAGCAACTGGCGGTGGTCGACCGCCTGTACGAATACCCCGACAACCAGTTCGTGGCCGGCTTCATCGGCGACAACAATCGCTTCGCTGGCACGGTGGAGGCGCTGGCCGGAGAGCACTGTTCGCTGCGCCTGCCGGATGGCGCGGTATTGCGCGGCGCGAATGCCAGCGGCGCCTACGCCGGCCAAGCTGGTATCGCCTGTATCCGTCCTGAACGGATTCGAATCGTGCCGCTGGATGCCTCTCCGAAAAACACTTTGCGCGCCACCGTAGCGGGTTTGATCTATTTTGGCGATCACGTGCGCGTGCGTTGTTCGACGGCGCAACAAGATGATTGTTTCGTCAAACTGACGCTGAACGATCCGGCGCTGACCGGTTTGCAGGAAGGCACCCAGGTCGCGCTGGAGATCGACCCCGAGCGCTTGCGTATTTTTACCTGATTGCTTTCATTATTTCCCCACCCACCACCCCTGCCACCAATAAAGAGGAATTGAAATGAAATTGTTATTGAAACCCATCTTGGCCAGCGCTGCATTGTCAATCGGTCTGGCGCATGCGGCAGAAGTCACGGTCGTCAATTTTGGCGGGGCCAACAGCAACGCGCAAAAAACAGCGTATGTCGAGCCGTTCCAGACCACCAGTGGCAACAAAGTGATCGTAGTGGAATACAACGGCGAGCTGGCGAAAGTCAAAGCCATGGTCGAAGCCGGTAAAGTCAGCTGGGATGTGGTCGATGTCGAGTCCGGCGTGATCGGCCGTGCCTGTGAAGAGGGCCTGCTGGAAAAAATCGACTACAGCAAGATCGGCAGGAAGAGCGATTTCATGCCGGAAGCGATCCACGAATGCGGCATCGGCGCATACGCGTGGTCGACGGTACTGGCCTACAACGCCGACAAGATGAAGGTGGCACCGAAGAATTGGGCCGACTTCTGGAACGTCGCTAAATTCCCAGGCAAACGCGGCATGCGCAAAGGCGCCCGCTACAACCTGGAATTTGCGCTGATGGCCGATGGCGTGCCGACCAAGGAAGTCTATAAAGTGCTGGCCACCAAGGCCGGCGTCGAGCGCGCGTTCAAGAAACTCGATGACCTGAAGGCCAACATCCAGTGGTGGGAGGCCGGCGCGCAGCCGCCGCAGTTCCTGGTGGCAGGCGACGTCGTGATGTCGACCGCGTACAACGGCCGCATCGATTCGGCCCAGCGTGAAGGCAAGCATCTGAAGGTCACCTGGGCCGGCAGCATCTACGACCTCGATTACTGGGTGATTCCGAAGGGCACGCCGAACAAGGCGCTGGCGGAAAAATTCATCGCGTTTGCCAGCACTCCGGAAGCACAAAAAGTCTATGCCAGCAATATCGCCTACGGTCCGGTCAACAATAACGCATTGAAGCTGCTCGACGCCAAGACGCTGGCCGACCTGCCGACCTCGACCAATAATGCCAAGGACGCGGTACAGCAGAATCTGCAGTTCTGGACCGATCATGGCGAAGATCTGGAGCAGCGTTTCACAGCCTGGGCTGCACGGTAAATCTGTCATCGCCTGTCGGGAACTTTTGTTCCCGACAGGTTTAGATGCAGCATCGGTGCATTATTTTGGTATTTTTTTGTTTTGACATATAGATCAATATGATTTCTCTGGCATCCGGTGCTCCGGCCGATATTGCGCTCGCCAAGCCCGCTGTGTCGCAGCTCAAGCGCGACCTGCACAAGGCGCTACTGCGCAAGCGGATCGCTGCGCTCACGCTGATTGCACCGCTGGCGATCTTCTTGCTGGTGACCTTCGTGGTGCCGATCGCGGTGCTGCTGACGCGCGCGATCGCCAATCCCGAAATCGCCTCGACCCTGCCGCACACGGTCGCCGCGCTGTCCGGCTGGGACCGGAAATCGGCGCCGCCGGATGTCGCCTACGCCGCACTGGCCGACGATCTGGCCAAGGCCGCCGCCGACAACACCACCGGCGCGCTGGCACGGCGCATCAATGCGGAACTGCCCGGCGCCCGTTCGGTCATCCTGAAGACCGCGCGCGCCTTGCCATTGAAGGATGCCGACGGCAAGCCGCTGCCGGCGAGCGCCATCCAGCCAGCGCTGGTCAACCTCGACGAGCAATGGGGCCAGCTGGCCACCTGGCAGGTGATCGCCAAGAACGGCGCGCGTTACTCGCCGTATTATGTGCTGGCCGCGCTCGACCTGAAGCAGGATGCCTTCGGCCAGGTGCACAATGCCGACGAGAGCGAGTCGGCGTTTCGCAAGATTTTCGGGCGCACCTTCCTGATCAGCCTGGTCGTGACGCTGTGCACCCTGGTGATCGGCTATCCGCTCGCGTACTGGCTGTCGACCATGTCGGAGCGGCGCGCCAACCTGTTCATGATCCTGGTGCTGATCCCGTTCTGGACCTCGATCCTGGTGCGCGTTGCGGCCTGGATCGTGCTGCTGCAATCGGAAGGCCTGGTCAACAAGGCGCTGATGGCGCTCGGCCTGACCCAGGCGCCGCTGGAACTGCTGTTCAACCGGATCGGCGTGTACATCTCGATGACCCACATCCTGCTGCCGTTCATGATCCTGCCGCTGTACAGCGTGATGAAATCGATTCCGCCGACCTACATGCAGGCCGCGATCTCGCTCGGCAGCCATCCGTTCGCCGCATTCTGGCGCGTGTACGTGCCGCAGACTTACCCGGGCGTCGGCGCCGGCGGCCTCCTGGTGTTCATCCTCGCGCTCGGCTACTACATCACGCCGGCGCTGCTGGGCGGCCCGAACGAGCAGATGGTCAGCTACTACGTCGCCTATTTCACCAACCTCACCATCAACTGGGGCATGGCCTGCGCGCTCGGCGCCCTGCTGTTTGCGGCGACGCTGGTGCTGTATGCGGTGTATCGGCGCTTCGCCAAAATCGACGTGAGCATGGGTTAGCTGATGGATATCGCTATTAATTGGTTTGTCGTCCCAGTGCACGCTGGGACCCAGTGGCGTATTTGGCATCTGGCAGCATCTTGCCCATTGTTTCGCGTTAAAACGGCGGGCTTTTTTCGTACCTCAAGCACTCACGGTGCGTGACGAACGACACTGGATTCCAGCGTCCGCTGGAATGACCCGGATTTTGAATTTGTAGAGGCGCCCTGATGATCAAATCCTTGCCCTTATTTCCGCCGTATGTGTCGTTACCAGAGCGCATCTGGTTCTTCCTGCTGCGCGGCTTCAACCTGCTGGTGCTGGTGTTTCTGGTATTGCCGATCCTGGTGATCATTCCGTTGTCGTTTTCCGACAGCAGCTTCCTGTCGTATCCGATGCCCGGCGTGTCGCTGCGCTGGTACGACAACCTGATCCATTCGGAAGAGTGGATCCGCGCCGCCAAGAACAGCTTCATCGTCGCACCGCTGGCGACCGTCATCGCGACCGTGCTCGGCACCTTGGCGGCGGTCGGCCTGAACAAGGCCGATTTCACCGGCAAGGGGCTGCTGATGGCGATCCTGATCTCGCCGATGGTGGTGCCGGTGGTGGTGGTCGGCGTCGGCGTCTACCTGTTCTTCGCGCAGATCGGCCTGGCCGACAGCTATACCGGCCTGATCCTGGCGCACGCCGCATTGGGCGCGCCGTTCGTCGTCACCACGGTGTCGGCCACGCTGCAGGGCTTCAACCACAACCTGGTGCGCGCCAGCATGAGTCTCGGCGCCGGTCCACTGCGCACGTTCTGGCGCATCACGCTGCCGGTGATCGCGCCGGGCCTGATTTCCGGCGCGCTGTTTGCGTTCGCCACCTCGTTCGACGAAGTGGTGATCACGCTGTTCGTCGCCGGCCCGCAGCAAACCACGTTGCCGCGCCAGATGTTTACCGGCATCAAGGAAAACATCAGCCCGACCATCGCCGCGCTCGCTACTATACTGATCGTATTCTCTACCTGCCTGTTACTGGTTCTTGAATGGTTGCGCGGGCGTAACAAGGCCGCGGCCAAGATATAAGCGCGCGCGAATCTCTGAAACGCGTCTCTGAAACGCGGACCTTGCCGCATTTGACGCAGCACCTTGCAGATGCGCCTAGCGGATTTGCAAAAGAGTGGTTCTCATGTTAAAGAATAGCTTTTAGCCCGGCTAGAATTTATCTCCATGATCGACCACAATGCCGTCCCGTTTTCCCTGCGTCAGATTCGATACTTCCTGGCTACTGCGGAGACGCTCTCGATCACCGAGGCGGCACATCGGCTGCACATTTCCCAGCCATCGGTATCGACCACCATCTCGGCGCTGGAAGAGATGTTCGGCACCCAACTGTTCATCCGCCATCATGCACAGGGCATGTCGCTGACGCCCGCCGGGCGTCTGCTGGCCAGCGAGGCGCGGGCCTTGCTGAAGCAGTCGGAAGAATTAAATGCGACCCTGAAAGAGTTTTCGAACACCAGCAGCACCGGCACGCTCGAGGTCGGCTTTCTGGTCACCTTGGCACCGATGTTGATGCCGACGCTGACCAAGGGATTTACGGATCGTTTCCCGAATGTGCGGGTGACGCCGACCGAAGGCAATCACGCTTTCCTGCTCGACTCGTTGCGCACCGGTTTGCTCGATTGCGTGGTGACCTATGACTTCAGCCTACTACCTGAACTGAACTTCCATTCGATCATCGAACTGCCGCCTTTCGTGTTACTGCCGCCTGAGCACCGGCTCGCGAAAAACGCATCGGTGACACTGGTGGAACTGGCAGACGAGCCGATGGTGCAGCTCGATCTGCCGTTGAGCCGCGAGTACTTCAATTCACTGTTTGTACGAGCCGGCCTGCAACCAAGCGTCGCCTACCGCTCTGCATTCGCCGACGTGGTGCACGCCATGGTCGCCGCGGGTTTTGGGTATACGCTTTGGAATTTTCCATTGCACAACATGATGACGGCCAGCGGCAACCGTTTTATCAGCCGGCCACTCGAACCGGGCCTGCTGCCGGCGCGACTGGGGCTGGTATCACTTGAATCGGATCGTCCGCGCAAGGTCGTGCGCACCTTCCATGATCATTGCATCGCGACCTTAACGGACGGCATTCCGGATCTGGTGGCAGCCATAGGACTTCTAACGAATTAACCGGCTGGCACGACGTTGTCGCGCCAGTCCCGGTCGAATATAAAGTTAGGCAGGTTAAGTCGTGCCCACCCTCTTTTATTTACGGCACGAGGGTGGAAGCTGCGTCGGCTTCAGGCCTGCACCGTTTGTGCAGCCCCAGGTGATGCGACCTTCGGCGTCGGCTGCGGGCATGAAGATGAGTTCGCCTTGTTTGGTGCTGACGGTGAGCACCATCTGCTTAGGGGCGAGCTGCAGCCGGGTACCATCGGCCAGTTGCGACGGAACACCAGCAATGTATAGCGATTCGGGAATCTTCTTGTTGGACTGGTAGTAGTTGCCCAGCGCCTCGCGCGCGCCCTGCGATCCGATCATGGCGGCGCTGACCTTGGCCCTGACCGTGTAGTCCTGATACGCCGGCAGGGCCACGGCAGCCAGCATGCCGACGATGTAGACGAGCATCAGCAAGCCGAAGCCTGCACCCAAGCGCCCGGCATACGGAACGAACAAAGCCAGGAGGTAGGCGAAGCCACTGCGCGGGGGCATTGACGCTCCGGTGTCCATCACGCGGGCTGCGCGCTTAGTCAGCCAAGGGTAGCCGGCGGTCAGTTCGTGAAATGACATCCAGAAGCCCGACGAATGGTTCGCTTGGCGGAGATAGGCATTGACGTCGAGCTTTTCCCAGCGTTCGGCACCAGCTGACAATGCGGCCAACGCCCGCGCTGCACCCTCGGGCGATTCGCTGCATGCCAGCCCGTGTCGATCGCAGGTGCTCTCGCGAGCGCGGGAATAGGCCGCGCCGAGCAGAGGCAACCACAGCGCCGGCCAGCGCAACAGGTGACCGCTCAGGTGCTTCATTCGCAAGTGTCCGAGCTCGTGGCCGATGTAGAAACGAACGCCCTCGGCATGCTTATCCATCGCATCAACTACGTCCGACATCAGCACGACGAACTGTGTGCCGAGGTACTTGGTGGCGAACGCATTGAGGCCGCCATTGCCATTCAGGATGTAGGCCTGCGGGCGCGTCTTCATCTGTAGTCGATCGCAACAAGCGGTAAATTGCGCGTGCAGGTCGGGGAACTGGTCTTCTGACAGTTCGACTCCATTGCCCTTGATGTGCGCGATCAGCGCGGATTGTACGAACAGGTACAGCACAAAACCAAGCGCCAGCCCGATTAATGCGACACCGAAGGTGCCGACGATTAAGCCTAGCCAGATCAGCAGGCCGATAACCAGCGTGATGGCGGCGAGCGTGCGCTCGCGTGGATAAACGAGTTCGTTCACGTTTTATTCCTTTTAAATTGCGCTGCTGAGTTATTTAGACGATTGCTGGATGGAAGCTGCCGGCTAACCTGAAGTTGTCACAAATCGCAACATGGCAATTTAACATGGGAAGTTGCCACTCAACAAGTAAATGCAATGTCACGGAGAGCGGCTTGAATCTTGGCGACCCAGATTAAAACTCGCTGCCTTCTCGCAGGTAAAACGCTGGAAAAGTTGGCGAACTTGGACACGCCTGAAATACCAATTATTTCCCAATACAAAACCGGCTAAATATCACCCCTAGCAAATCATCCGACGAAAACGCGCCGGTGATGCTCGACAGCTGGTCCTGCGCCAGCCGCAACTCTTCCGCGAACAGATCGAGCGACTGATCGCTGTGTGACGCGTGCTCGGCTGCATTGCTCAGGTGCTCGCGCGCGGCTTTTAAGGCGATCAGGTGGCGTTCGCGCGCCAGGTACAGCGATTCGCCGGTCTGCTGCCAGCCGGCGATGCGCAGCAGTTCGGCGCGCAGCAGGTCGATGCCCTGCCCCTCATGCGCCGACAGGTAGACGTGGGTCGCGTCGGGCGTCTGCTCGACCGACGGCTGGTGGCCGGACAGGTCGATCTTGTTCCACACCCGCAGCACCGGCACATTGGCCGGAAAGCGCGCCACGATCGCTTCGTCGGCGCGGGTCGGTCCCTGGTCGGCGTCCAGCAGATGCAGGATCACGTCGGCCTTGCCGACCTCGGCCCAGGTGCGTTCGATGCCGATCCGTTCGACCTCGTCGCCGTCCTCGGCCACGGTGCGGATGCCGGCGGTGTCGATGATGTTGAGCGGGATGCCTTCGATCTGGATGGTTTCGGTGACCTTGTCGCGGGTGGTGCCGGCAATCGCGGTGACGATCGCGACGTCGGCGCCGGCCAGTGCATTCAGCAGCGACGACTTGCCGACGTTGGGCTGGCCGGCCAGCACGATGTTCAGGCCTTCGCGCAGCAGCGCGCCTTGCGCGGCCTGGCGCAATACCTGATCGAGCGTGGCGCGAATGCCGGCCAGTTGGCCGCGCGCATCGGACTGCTCTAGAAAATCGATTTCTTCTTCTGGAAAATCGAGCGTCGCCTCGACCAGCATGCGCAGGTGCGTGACGCGTTCGACCAGCGCGTGGATCGTCTTTGAAAACGCGCCGGCCAACGATTGCGAGGCCGACCTGGCGGCCGCTTCGGTCGACGCCTCGATCAGGTCGGCCACCGCTTCGGCCTGCGCCAGATCGAGCTTGTCGTTCAGAAAGGCGCGCCGCGTGAATTCGCCCGGCTCGGCTAGTCGCAGGCCGATTTCCTTGCCGGCATCGAGGCAGCGCGCCAGCAACATCTGCAGCACCACCGGTCCGCCATGACCTTGCAGTTCGAGCACGTCTTCGCCGGTGTAGGAGTGCGGTCCCTTGAAATGGATCGCGATGCCCTGGTCGATCACGCTGCCGTCGGCGTTGGTAAATGGCAGATACGTTGCGTGACGCGGTTTCAAGGTCTTGGCGCCGGGACCGAACAGCGCGTCGATCAGCGCCGACAGGTTTTTACCGGAGGCGCGTACCACGCCGATGCCGCCGCGGCCGGGGGCGGTGGCGATGGCGGCGATGGGGGAGTTATCGAGATTCATGTCGCGATTTTATCGTCATTGAAGAGCACACCAAGCGGAATCGCCATGAAAAAAGCCCATGCAAGCACGGGCCTTTCCTCAGCGGGGCAATCAAGTGAAGATCGTTGCAGGATCTGGCTTTTAGCCCCTTCCCCCTTTGAGGGGGAAGGTTGGGATGGGGGGGCAGTGGTCGAGCGACAACGTGCAATATTCATCGACCGCACTACCCCCACCCCCAGGAGTATCCGCTTGCAAGCGGATACCGCTCCACAGGCAGGAGGCATGCCTCCTGAATTCCCTGCTGCGCCCCTAACCCCTGCAAGGGGGAGGGAACTTATCCTCGCGGTCGCACAGTTCGCGCGGATCTTTACGCGATCGCCCTGCTTCGGTCACACAGAAGCGGCGTCAGGCTCTGCCGTGCGTCATTTTCTTGGTAATCACCCACTGCTGCCCGATCGACAGCACGTTGTTGACGACCCAGTACAGCACCAGGCCGGCCGGGAAGAAGAAGAACATGACCGAGAAAGCGAGCGGCATGAACAGCATCATCTTGGCCTGCATCGGGTCGGCCGGTGCCGGATTGAGCTTGGTCTGGATGAACATCGACACCGCGTAGATTACCGGCAGGATGTACCACGGATCGGGCGCGGCCAGGTTGTGGATCCAGCCCAGCCACGGCGCGCCGCGCATCTCGACGCTGGCCGACAGGACCCAGTACAGCGCCATAAAGACCGGCATCTGGATCAGGATCGGCAGGCAGCCGCCGAGCGGATTGATCTTTTCGGTCTTGTACAGCGCCATCATGGCCTGGTTCATCTTTTGCGGGTCGGACTTGTGACGCTCGCGGATTTCGGTCATTTTCGGCGTGACCAGTTTCATCTTGGCCATGCTGCGGAAGCTGGCGGCCGACAGCGGGAAGAACAGCAGCTTGATCAGGACCGTGAACGCGATGATGGTCCAGCCCCAGTTGCCGAGCACCTTGTGCAGTTGTTCCAGCACCCAGAAAATCGGCTGTGCAATGATGGTGGCCCAGCCATAGTCTTTCACCAGCACCAGGCCCGGCGCGGTTTTTTCCAGCGCGGCCGATTCCTGCGGGCCGGAATACAGCGCGGCATCCTTCGATACCGTCGCACCCGGTGCGATGGTGCCGAGTGGCTCGACCGTGCCGATGGCGTACAGATTGTTGGCGACTTTCTTGGTGAAGATCTCGCGCGCGGTCTTGTCGCGCGGGATGAAGGCCGAGACGAAATAGTGCTGCACCAGCGCGATCCAGCCGTTGTCGGCCTTGGTCGCGTGTTCTTCGGTGCCTTTTTCAATCTTCTCGAAGTTCAGTTTCTGGAACTTGTCGGCCTCGGTGTACAGGGCCGGGCCGCTGAAGGTGCTATAGAAACGCGACTCGCCTTCCGGCTTGTTGCCGTCACGCACCAGTTGCAGGTAGAGCGACGGTGCCACCGGTGCCGTGCCGGTATTGGTGACTTCGTGCTTGACGTCGATCACATAGTCGCCGCGCTTGAAGGTGAAGGTCTTGGTCAGCTTCAGGCCGCCCTGCTCGGCTTCCAGCACCAGCTTGACTTCGTTGTTGCCGTCGAGCGTGCGCGGACCGGGTTTGGCGGTGAACAAGGTCTTATGGTTCGGGAACGTCACGCCATTGGCGCCGCCGATCAGGCCGGTTTCGGCCAGATAAGTGTGGTTCGGGCTATTGTCGAACAGCACCAGATTGCTTTTCTGGTCGACCGTGCCCTTGTGTTTCAGCAATTCCAGGTGCGTCAGTTCGCCGCCGGCGGTGTTGATTTCAACCTTTACCAGATCGGTACTGATCGCAATGGTCTCGCCCTTGATCGGCGTGGTGTCAGTGCTCACTGCGCCAGTGGCTGCCGCCGATGCTGGCGCTCCGCTGACGGCGCTGGCTTGCGGCACATCGGAAGTGGAAGCGCTGGCCGGGCCCTTCGCTTGCTGATTGGCAGTCGGGAAAAACATCGACGGCTTGCCGCTGGACCGCATCCAGTTATCCCACAGCAGCAATATCGATAGCGAAAACACAACCCACAGGACGGTACGTTTGATATCCATAAGCGTAGTTTTTTATTTAGTTCAGGTGAGCAGTTCAGGTGAATTCAGGAATGACGGCAGCCGCAATCGTTGGCGGCAGCCGTCGGTGCCGGTTTTTTCGGCACCGGATCAAGTCCGCCCGGGTGCCACGGATGGCATTTGCAGAGTCGTTTGGCCGACAGAAAACCACCCTTTGCGGCGCCGTGCTCGCGGATGGCTTCAAAGGCGTAGTCCGAGCAGCTCGGGTAAAACCGGCAGTTCTGTCCCAGCATCGGACTAATGCCGACCTTATATGCGCGCAACAACAGCAATAACAAGGACTGCAACACGGATGGCCGGGATTGCGGAGAAATCATGACGCCGGCCCTCGCTCCGCCACGCGCTGCGACGCAAACAGCCGCAGCAACTCGGTGCGCAGCAAGACCTTGAGCGCGGCGCTGGTGGCCGGTCCCGCCTTGCTATTGACCGGCGCCGACAGCCGTACGACGCAGTCGACCGGGGGTAACTCGGACAGGCGGAATATTTCCCGGGTAACACGTTTGATCGTGTTGCGGGTCACGGCGCGCGGCGCAAGGCGCTTGGCCACTACTACCCCAAGCCGCGCTTGTGGCAACTGGTTGGGGCGGGTATACAACACGAAATGCGCGCTTTTTTGTGCGGGGCGCAAACGAAAAGCGGATGAAAACTCATCCGCTTTTACGATACGCCGGGCACGTGCGAAGTCCTGGCTGCGATCGCCTGATGTCATATTGCCAGTCAGGCTTTCAGTACGGCTTGTCACGCAGCCAGCTGCGGACGGCTGGCTTAGACAGCCAGACGCTTGCGGCCTTTGGCGCGGCGTGCGTTCAGGACGTCGCGACCGCCGCGGGTTGCCATGCGTGCGCGGAAGCCGTGGGTACGCTTGCGGCGAACTACGGAAGGTTGGTAAGTACGTTTCATGTTGGACTCGCTAATCAGCAAAAATAAATCGGGTACATCGGGCATTTACCCGGCATCGACCTGGGCAGATACGTACGTTGAGTAAGTAGCAACTTAACGCAAATCAAATAAATCGGGCGCGGAACCCTGAATTAAACAGCAGTTTCCAACCTTCTGTCAAGGTTTATGCGCTCAGTTTCCTATCTGTTGCTGTTGTTGCCGCGCCGGCAAGATGGGGATAAGCGGCGTCGGGCCACCGCCTATGCGGCGCCCCGCGACTGCAGCCAGGCGGCGGAAAATAAGCCGCCAGCCTGTGGATAACTCTGCCCGGCAGGGGTAGAATAGCGGATACTTTGCGGCGCGCCCTCGGATGTCGGCCCGGCAGGTTTCAATCCCGAGGCATTCTCGATACGCCCCTCCACCGCTTTTCAAACAGACGATTAATGGAAAATTTTTGGCAGTCCTGTTCCACGCAACTGGAACTGGAATTGACGCCGCAACAGTTCAGCGCATGGATCAAGCCGCTGACGCCGCTCGATTACGAGGACGGTCGGCTGCGCATTGCCGCGCCGAATCGTTTCAAGCTCGACTGGGTCAAGACCCAATTTGCCAGCCGCATCACGCTGCTGGCGGCAGAGTTCTGGGAAGCACCGATCGAGGTGCAGTTCGTGCTGGATCCACGGCTGGCGGCGCCGAAGAAGTCGGTCGCGCCGGCGCCGGCGCAGGACTCCGGCAGCGCCAACGGCTATACCGCAGCGATGCCCAATGCCAGCGACACGGTCGATCGGCTGCGCGAATCCAGTGCTAACAACCACGCCGAGGCCGCGCCGCGCCGCGAGCAGAGCCGCGTCAATCCGGAGCTGACTTTCGACAGCTTCGTCACCGGCAAGGCCAACCAGCTGGCGCGCGCGGCGGCGATCCAGGTCGCGAACAATCCCGGCATTTCGTATAACCCGCTGTTCTTTTATGGCGGCGTCGGGCTCGGCAAGACCCATCTGATCCATGCGATCGGCAACCAGCTGCTGGTCGACCAGCCGAACGCGCGGATTCGTTACATCCATGCCGAACAGTATGTGCGCGACGTGGTGACCGCATACCAGCGCAAGGGTTTCGACGATTTCAAGCGGTATTACCATTCGCTCGACATGCTGCTGATCGATGATATCCAGTTCTTCGGCGGCAAGAGCCGTACCCAGGAAGAATTCTTCTATGCGTTCGAGGCGCTGATTGCGGCCAAGAAGCAGATCATCATTACCAGCGACACCTACCCGAAAGAAATTACCGGGATGGACGACCGCCTGATTTCGCGCTTCGACTCCGGCCTGACGGTCGCGATCGAACCGCCCGAGCTGGAGATGCGGGTCGCGATCCTGCTGAAAAAAGCGACACTGGAGGGCGTCAACATGTCCGACGACGTCGCGTTTTTCGTCGCCAAGCATCTGCGCTCGAACGTGCGCGAGCTGGAAGGCGCACTGCGCAAGATCCTGGCTTACTCGCGCTTCCACGGCAAGGACATCACGATCGATGTGGTGAAGGAGGCGTTGAAGGATTTGCTGTCGGTACAGAACCGCCAGATCTCGGTGGAAAACATCCAGAAGACGGTGGCCGATTTCTTCAACATCAAGATCGCCGACATGTATTCGAAGCGGCGCCCGGCCAACATCGCGCGACCGCGCCAGATCGCAATGTATCTGGCCAAGGAACTGACGCAGAAGAGCTTGCCGGAGATCGGCGAACTGTTCGGCGGACGCGACCATACCACCGTGCTGCACGCGGTGCGCAAGATCGCACTCGATCGCACCAAGAGCCCGGAGTGCAATCATGAATTGCACGTGTTGGAACAAACCCTGAAAGGTTAAGCGTGGTTGATGCGGTTAACTCGGTTGTGGTGGTTGATGTGATTGAAGTGGTTGATCTGGTTGAGGGACCGGGCGATCGAATGAAGGCCGTCGCTGGCTAAGGCTTTTAGCCCCTTCCCCCTTGCAGGGGGAAGGTTGGGATGGGGGTAGGATGGTCGATCGGCAACGTGCAGCCTTCATCGACCGCACTACCCCCACCCTAGCCCTCCCCCTGCAAGGGGGAGGGAATTTAACCGGCAGCATCGATAATGTGCACGCGAATCTCGACGCGATCGCCCTGAGTCGATGGCGTTGGACGCGAAAACCGGCGCCAGATATGAAAATGCGCAGTAACGCAGTTTGCCCTTGGGCATGATTTAAAATACGTCAGTAGAGCGGCAAGCCAAGACAGTAAGCTGGCTGTAAGAGCGTGGGTCGGCGACCGGTGGGCTGCAAATTGGTCAAATACTCCATAGTAGATGGTTCATAGCTGCACAGAATTATTGGGAGATATGAATATACTCCCGCCAATTTGCAATTGGCATCCGACCCGTAGTAATTGAGCAAGTTGGTTTTGTAGTTTTAGTTTTCGCGTTATCTCATCAAATAGCGCGTTCGTAAACACTCTTATCAAGGAACACTATGCAATTGGTCAAAACTCCCAGAGACAGCCTTCTGCGGCCACTGCAGATCGTGAGCGGTATTGTCGAGCGTCGGCACACCTTGCCGATTCTGGCCAATATCCTCATCCGCAAGGACGGCGAAAAACTGTCATTCCTGTCGACCGACATCGAAGTGCAGATCACCACCCACGCGCCGATCGGTGCCGGCGGCGAAGTGATCGCCACCACCGTCGCCGCGCGCAAGCTGCTCGACATCCTGCGCGCCTTGCCGGAATCGGGCGACGTCACGATGAAGCTCGACAACAAGAAGATGACGGTGCAATCGGGCAAGTCGCGCTTCTCGCTGCAGACGCTGGCGGCCGAAGAATTCCCGACCGTGGCCCAGGCCGAGCACTACAACACGCGCCTGTCGCTGCCGCAAAAGACCCTGAAGCACCTGTTCAACATGGTGCATTTCTCGATGGCGCAGCAGGATATCCGTTATTACCTGAACGGCCTGCTGCTGGTGGTCGAAGGCAAGAACGTGATGGCGGTCGCGACCGACGGTCACCGTCTGGCGTTCTGCCAGGTCGAGACCGAGCAGGAATTCGAGCGCCAGGAAGTCATCATTCCGCGCAAGACCATCGTGGAACTGCAGCGCCTGCTGGAAGACAATGACGATCCGGTCCAGCTCGAAATCGCCAACAACCAGATCAAGCTGACCTTCGCCGATATCGAACTGATCTCGAAACTGGTCGAAGGCAAGTTCCCCGACTACACCCGCGTGGTGCCGAAGGGTTACAAGAACAATTTCAGCATCAGCCGCGACACCTTGCTGCGCTCGCTGCAACGCGCCGCGATCATGACGTCCGACAAGTTCAAGGGCGTGCGCTGCATCATGAGCCCGGGCAGCATGAAGATCAGCTCGACCAACGCCGATCAGGAAGAAGCCGTCGAAGAACTCGAAATCGACTACGGCGGCGACAGTGTCGACATCGGTTTCAACGTCACCTATCTGCTCGACGTATTGAACAACCTCAAGTGCGATCAGGTCAACATCGCGCTCGGCGACTCCAATTCATCAGCGCTGATTTCGATCCCCGACAATACCGACTTCAAGTATGTCGTGATGCCGATGCGGATCTAACTGTCCCACCAACGCGCCGAAGTATTCCCGCCCCTTCAACGCGCCGAAGCATTCCCTCCCCTTCAAGGGGAGGGTTAGGGAGGGGATGGGTTTCTTGTTTCTTACGCACCACTAAAGTCGCTCCAATTGCGCAGGAAACCCAGCCCCATCCCAACCTTCCCCTTGAAGAGGAAGGAGCCAAAAAAAGCAAGACCGATGACCGCAGGTTATCCCAGCTTTATTTGAACAAGCAGTAAACATTTCAGAAGGTAGTCCATGTCCGAGCAAATCCAAGAGAAACCAGCCCAGGTGCAAGAATCCTACGGCGCCTCATCGATCCAGATCCTCGAAGGTCTGGAAGCGGTGCGCAAGCGCCCCGGCATGTATATCGGCGACACCTCGGACGGCACCGGCCTGCACCATCTGGTGTTTGAAGTGCTGGACAACTCGATCGACGAATCGCTGGCCGGCCACTGCACCGAAATCCACGTCACCATCCATTCCGACAATTCGATCTCGGTCACCGACAACGGGCGCGGCGTGCCGACCGGCGTCAAGTTCGACGACAAGCACGAACCGAAACGCAGCGCGGCCGAAATCGTGATGACCGAGTTGCATGCCGGCGGCAAGTTCGACCAGAACTCGTACAAGGTATCGGGCGGCCTGCACGGCGTCGGCGTGTCCTGCGTCAACGGCCTGTCGAAACTGCTGAAGCTGACCATCCGGCGCGACGGCAAGGTGCACTACATGGAATTCGTGCGCGGCGTGCCGCAAAACCGCGAAATCGAAACCATCAACGGCATGATCTGCTCGCCGATCAAGGTCATCGGCGAGACCGACAAGCGCGGCACCGACGTCCATTTCTGGGCCGACGAAGAGATTTTTTCGCATGTCGAATTCCATTATGAAATCCTGGCCAAACGCATCCGCGAGCTGTCCTTCCTGAACAATGGCGTACGCATCAAGCTGACCGATCAACGTTCCGGCAAGGAAGAAATATTCGCATTCGAAGGCGGCACCCGCGGCTTCGTCGAATACATCAACAAGGCCAAGACGGTGCTGCATCCAACCATCTTCCAGGCCACCGGCGAGCGGATGTCGGACCAGAACACCAACATCACGGTCGACGTCTCGATGCAATGGAACGACGCCTACAACGAGCAGGTGCTGTGCTTCACCAACAACATCCCGCAACGCGACGGCGGCACCCACCTGACCGGCCTGCGCGCGGCGATGACGCGCGTCATCAACAAGTACATCGACGAGCATGAATTCGCCAAGAAAGCCAAGGTCGAAATCAGCGGCGACGACATGCGCGAAGGCCTGACCTGCGTGCTGTCGGTCAAGGTGCCGGAACCGAAGTTCAGCTCGCAGACCAAGGACAAGCTGGTATCAAGCGAAGTGCGTGGCCCGGTCGAAGAGATCGTCGCCAAGACACTGGCCGATTATCTGCAAGAAAAACCGAACGACGCCAAGATCATCTGCGGCAAGATTGTCGAAGCCGCGCGCGCCCGCGAAGCAGCACGAAAAGCGCGCGACCTGACGCGACGCAAGGGCGTGATGGACGGCCTCGGCCTGTCCGCCAAACTGGCCGACTGCCAGGAAAAAGACCCGGCCCTGTGCGAGCTGTACATCGTAGAGGGTGATTCCGCAGGCGGCTCGGCCAAGCAGGGCCGCGACCGCAAGTTCCAGGCCATTCTGCCGCTGCGCGGCAAGGTGCTGAACGTCGAAAAAGCCCGCTTTGAAAAGATGCTGTCGTCCGAGCAGATCACCACCCTGATCGCCACGCTCGGCACCAGCATCGGCCCGGATGAATTCAACGTCGACAAGCTGCGCTACCACCGCATCATCATCATGACCGATGCCGACGTCGACGGCGCCCACATCCGCACCCTGCTGCTGACGCTGTTCTACCGCCAGATGCCGCAACTGGTGGAGCGCGGCCACATCTACATCGCCCAGCCGCCGCTATACAAAGTCAAGGCCGGCCGCGACGAGCGTTACCTGAAAGACGACCAGGAAGAAGCGCAATACATGATGCAAGTCGCGCTGAACGGCGCGGCGCTGATCCCGAGCGAAGGTGCGCTGCCGATCAGCGGCGACGCGCTGGCCGAGCTGGTGCGCCAGTACAACCTGGCCAACTCGATCATGATGCGCCTGACGCGCGTGATCGATCGTGCCGCGCTGACCGCCATCATGACCGGCGTCACGCTCGACCTGGACAGCATCGAGGCGGCCGAACAATCGGCGCTGGCCCTGACCAGCGCGATCAACGACCCGGCCGTGCATGCCGTCGTCAAGACCGACGAACTGACAGAAAAGCACATGCTCCGCATCGAGCGCCTATACCACGGCAACATCAAGGTCAGCGCGATCGACGCCGATTTCGTGCAAGGCGCCGACTATCAGGTACTCACCGATGCCGCCACCACCTTCAAGGGACTGATCGGCGATGGCGCCTTCATCCGTCGTGGTGAAGGTGAAAGAACCAAGGAGTCCAAGGTGGCCGATTTCCATCACGCCATGCAATGGCTGCGCGACGAAGCCGAGCGCGGCGTCAGCAAGCAGCGCTACAAGGGTCTGGGCGAGATGAACCCGTCCCAGCTGTGGGAAACCACGATGGACCCGACCGTGCGCCGCCTGCTGAAAGTGCAGATCGAAGACGCGATTGCGGCGGACCAGATCTTTACCACGCTGATGGGCGACGATGTGGAGCCGCGGCGTGCGTTTATTGAGGGCAATGCTTTGCGGGCGGGGAATATTGACGTCTAAAATTGTCGGTTGTCACAGAAAGTGAAATCTGTGTCAAGTTAGTGAAATAGTAGTGTCACAGATGATGAAATAATCGTAAAAAAATGAAAAGCCAACCGAGCAGGTTGGCTTTTTCATTTTGCTCCATTACAACTCTTGCACGCCTGTATAGCCGCACATCTGGCGCTTGCACCTCACCAGATGCACATATTGCTTTGCATCAGAAAGACCTATCAGTTTTCGTAGCGTTCTTTTTTATCGAGATCCGGCAGGTTAAACGTCACTGCAGGTTGAAAGACCCTCACAGAGCTACCGACTTCAATGATCATGCGGTCATACCCCATTTCGAGTGGTCCCGTATAACCAGCCTTGCGGGTCATCTCCATCACCACATCATCCCCGTGCAAGCCGTGAAGCTCCTTTTTCACGATATGTGAGAATACAGCCATTTTTGGCGCAGTTTCTTTAAAAACGCGGGCGGCCTGTTCCGGTGTGGTTAACTTCGCCAGAATCGGGCCCATCTCCGGCGCCTTGGTAAGATGTTCACTCATCGCGATCACGTTATGCACAATCAGATCGGCGTTACGCCCATACTTCACCACGTTCGGCGAATAGGTCGTGTCCCCGGACAAAACGACGTTTTTTCCTTTATAAGAAATCCGGTACCCGAAAGATGGGTCGCCATCGCCGTGCAATACCGGAAAAGCGGTTACCTTTACGCCATCCTTGTTGTAGATATCCCCCTCTGAAATTTCCTTAACGACAGGTACCAGGTTCTCCAATTTATTGAACTGATTCACACGGTGTTCCATGTCGAAAGCAAACATCGATTGCATGCCGGCGATCATTTTCGCGGTTCCTGGAGGCCCCCACACTTGCAGTGGTTGGGTACGGCCGAGCAGAAACCAAGGGGTCATCCACAGACTGGGTAAGCCTTCGATGTGATCGTTATGAAGATGGGTAAAAAAAACATTGGTGACCGAGGTCACCTTAACCCGTGATTCGTAAATTCGCTGCATCACTCCGCGACCGGCATCGAACAATAACTTTTGCCCACCCGCCTCGACCAGCGTTGCGTAGCCGAAACGGTTAGGCGACATTTCCGGTCCTCCAGTCCCCAAAAGAATGACCCGCATATCGACGCCTTGCTTGTCGCTTTGTGCGAACCCCGGATTTGCAAATGCAATTAAAGATGCCGCAATAAATAAACGAAATTTCATAGCAATATTCCTTTTTGTAAGAATTCACGATCTGCTCGAATGCGAGCCAATCCATGTTCAAAAGCGATGTCGAATCCCCAATAAAATACTATTTGCCTGATCTTGGCTTGAAATCTTGTCGTACATGTACACCGTATAAAGATCGGTTCTCTTGGACAGGACATAGTCATACCCAACTGAAGCGGTATTTCTCTTCAGATCAGCACCGACAACCGAGCCTGCGCGCCGCGTCTGGGCCCACGACGCCAAAATATTCCCTGCTCCTACCGGAATACTGCTACCCAGTTGCACGGTTTTATCATTGGCATCGACATTATTTGTTGTCTGTTGATAGGTGCCGAACAACTTGACACTGCTAAAGTCATAACTTCCACCGATAAACCAGGCCCGTTGACTGGTGGGCGTCCCGACCGTATTCAGAGCGGATGTTACGCCTCCTGCATCGAGCGGATTATTCACTTGTACGCGCTGGACATATGCGGTGAGGCCCAGTGGCCCCTTAAAATAAAAGGCGCGTGCACCCACATTATTCTTGCCAGAATTTCCAGCCACTTCACCGAACTGATAGTGAAAGTCTGCTTTGAAGCCATCGAAATCCGGTGTGATGTAGGCGATCTGATTACTCCAACCACTATCGCCAGCAATCGAGTTACGCCATACGTTTAAATCGCCGAAGGTGGGTACATACGAATGAAGCAATAACGGAGCAACCACCGTCGAATTTCCGAACGGGTTGAACTGGACGGCGGAAAGGAAGTTCGGACTGGTATATCGTCCCAGCTTGATGGCGCCGAATCCGCCTTTGATACCGACATTCGCGTCACGCGAAAATAACGTATCGTTGGCAAACCGCCCTTGCAACCCGTTGTCACTTTGAAACGGAGAGCTGAGCGCGAATTCAGCTTGCAGTCCACCACCTAAATCCTCAGTTCCGGTGAATCCGAAGTACGCTGTAGACAGACCGCCAGTGCCCACATTCGCGACACGATGAGAATTTCCACTCAATTGGTTATCGCCGGCAAAAGTGTCGATGACACCACTGAATTGCACACTCGACTGCGCGCTTGCGGTGGCAGCACTCCCGAGCGCAACGATTGCGAGCAGGGCTCTCGCTCTGCGGTAGGCTTTGTTAGCCTTTTCACTTTCCATTTTTTGATCTCCTTGATTTTATGTTTTATGTTTTATGCAACTTACTACGCATCGCACTACGGATTACGTACGCAGCATCGCTTCGAACGCGGAACGTGTCAGTGGCTTGTGGCAGCTGCCTTGTGATGCTCTCATTTTTCATCCGGAGAGGTATCTTTACAAGTAGCGCCGGCTCAGGCCGTCCGTGATCAACCCCATTCTAGAGGCGCGAAGCGTCAACGAGAAGCGCTAAGTTTAGGTCGCTCTGTTGCGTTTTTTAGAACGCACAGCTAGCCTCTCGGGCGGTGGAACGATAGACACGAACGCGGCGTCGAGCCGCTCAACCACCGCCGACGCTGCGAAGGGGAGGCTGCGCTGTGCCTGCACGATCAGGACGACGGTGGACTGCCCGATGCCAGGGTCAGCCAACGGAATCCACACTAGTTGCCCAGCGCGCAGATCGGCAACAACATCTGCCTCGGTCAGGAAGCCGACCCCCAACCCATCGCGCAGGATGGTCTTCATCATGCCAATGGAATTAGTTTCGATCGTAGGACGAAGCTCGATCGCAGAGTGAGTCTGTATGCGCTCGATGCGAGAGCGCAACTCCATTTCTCGACGCGGCAACACCAGCGGGTACTCCATGCAATCGGCGAGACGGACCTTCGCAAGCGAAGTTAGAGGATGGCCTGGTGCGACGACGGCGCCCATGCGCAGCGTGAGCGACCGCAGGGTGGTGACCGGGAGCCGGCCCTGTGGCGCATAGCAGATTCCGAAATCGGCATCACCGTTGATGACGTCGCGCAGGATCTCCTCCGTAGTGCCCACGAATGCCGATATCGAGATCCCTGGATGCTGTTCACGAGTTTCGCGAATAAACCTCGGAAAGACCGACTCACCCAAGAACTGCAGTCCGCAGACGGTCACATGCCCGTGACGCAGGCCACGCAAGGCCTCCACCTCCGACACCGTACTGTCGAAGACTTTCGCCAAGTGGCGAACAGAACGCAGCATGAGTTCACCGGCGGCAGTCAGTCGCACACCGCGCGGCAGACGTTCGAACAGAGGCGTGCCAACGCGCTCTTCGAGCAGGAGAATCTGTCGGTCCACCGCTGACGCGGTAACGTGCAGATATTCGGCGGCGCGGCGGATCGAGCCGCGGCGGGCTACCTCCTCAAAATAGCTGACGACTTTGGCAAATACGGGCATGTCTGTGCTCGGCGCGGTCGCAGAAGTTGGCGGTGATGCCGGGATCGAAGTGTACCAGATCTCGTGTCCGACGCTGTATTTGCAGCTGGACGCGGATGGACCACATCCTCCTTTTGTTTTGTCAGGCGACACGACAAACTGACCACCAGACGACACGAGGAATTGCCCCCCCTTCGTGGAGGGAGGTCGAGATGGAAGAAGTGGTCGAGCAAGCTCCCCGGTCCGAATGGATTAACTATATTTGGCCGATAGCGGCCCTACATCGAAACGTAGCCTCCAACAAGATAGCCAAGAGCCGAGTAGCGGCGGATGCGAAAAAGGGATTTCGGAGGATCAGCCTCGCGCAGGCGGCTTTTGATCGGCTCGCAACGAATGACGATGATCCAAATTATCCCACCGCAGCAACAGCGTATTGTCCGGCTGCAGTTCGGCCCAGGTGCCGAGTTTCTTTCCCTGCCGGTTCAGCGTTTCCAATAGCCAACGTACGCCCTCGTCCCGGGCACGATTGACGCGCAAGTGGCGCGTTTGGGTCGGCGTCATCGCAAGGCGCAACAACTAACCGGTTGCTGCATCCAGCGTCGGGAAGTACATCAGCGCCAGATCCGAACGATAGGCTTCATAACCGCCGATGCCTTCGTAGTCGTTCAGGAAATCGCCGCAGCCATACAGAATGGGTCTGCCATGATAGACCTCGATGCCTTTCACGTGATGCGCGGAGTGGCCATGCACGACGTCGACGCCCGCGTTATCGATCAGGCGCTGCGCGAAGACCCGTTCGTCGGTGGAGATCTCATAGCCCCAGTTGCCGCCCCAGTGAATCGACGTCACCACGATGTCCCCGGCCTGCTTGTGCGCGCCCACCTGTTTGGCGATGGCCGCGACGCTGCGCGCCGATAAATCCCTCAGCAGGTTCACGCCAGAGCGGTCCTTGGTCGCGGCCCATTCCGGCGGCACGCCGCTGCTCTCCATGCCGTAGCCGAATACCAGCACCCGGCTTGTGCCGGACAGCGCGATGGGCGCGGGCGCAGCGGCTTCAACCTGGTCGCATCCGGCCCCCGCCGTGCGCAGTCCGGCCTGCCGCAGCGTTGCCAGCGTCTCGGCCAGCCCGCTGCGTCCCCAGTCGATCACGTGGTTGTTGGCGAGCACGCAGCAATCGAGCCCGGCGGCGGTGAGGCACGGCACATTGGCGGGGTGCATCCGATAGTGGATGGCTTTCCCCGGCCAGGCTTGCTCGCTCGCCGTCACCGCCGTCTCCAGGTTGACGATGCGCGCAGCCGGCCGCTCGCGCGCGATCGCGGCCAGGGCATCGCCCCAGACATAGGTAAAATTCGCCGGCCTTGCGATGGCTCCGGTCGCGCCTTCGGCCAACTCGACATAGCCCATCGCCGAGCGCACATAGGACTCATACAGATGCGGCTTGCTTGGGTGCGGCAGAATCTGGTCGACTCCCCGGCCGGTCATGACATCGCCACCCAGGAACAATGTGACAGGGTGCGCTCCGCCTTGCGGCGCTTCGATTGGCTGTGGCATCGTTTTCGCCATGTTCAACGAACTAGCGGCGCGCGTTGGCAAGCAACTCTGGCAAAACATCCGCAGCTTTGGCGAGGTGCAAGCCACGGGCCGTCATGTCTCGCAGGAAGCCTTGATATTGGGCGTCAAAGCCAGTCACCACGCTCATGCAGTCGGTAATGAGGACAAGCTTCGAAAGGTTCCCTGGGCCGAAGTTATCGGCAATGTGCTCGGTTGTTGCCTTCACACAATGACGTGCTGCTTCGCCGGCGATGTAGACTCGGTCGGCTTGAGCGAGGATGTCGATGAAGCCGCGGTTCAGCTGCGTGCCGGGGTCGCTCGCATCAGGCACCTCTGCCATCACTGCCGAGTAGTGCTCGGTCCAGGGTTTGAGCCCTTGATCACTTTATGGGCGATATCCAGTGTCGTCTCTTCCCATCGGTTGTAGGCGGCGCGCACAGCTGCATGCACGTTGTGACCCCAGGAACCGATTTCGCAGTGCACAGGCCAGACCATCAGCTGGTAGCGGCCGGCCGCTTCGAGCGCGTCAAGGTAGGCCAGCACGCGGGGTAACGCGGCTGGGTTGCGCGATGAATACTTGCCTGCGCGCACCTCAGCCGCAGTGATCGGGGTGAAAGGATGCACGGCCTTACCCTCGCCGCTGATCCAAAACGTCGGATGAGCGATGTGAAGACGGTGGTGGGAGTCCAGCGTGATGCTGATGGCGGACAAACCGTTCAGGCCTCGGTTGATCAGGTCTGCCAGACGGAGCATGTCGCCATGCGCGCCCGCGACGGGCAGTGCCGGAGCATAAGGCCCGAGGTCAACTGGATTGGCCGGAAGATACTCGGCAGGCAAGTCGCAGAAATCGTTTTGTGGATCGACGATGAGCAGGTGTAGATGGCGTTTCATTGCAGATATCCTTTCTCGCATGCGGGTGCTGGAGCCCAGCGCAACGCGGTCGGGGGTTTCACCCTGGTGAGCGATGTCGATCGGTTCCGGCTGTCGGCGCTCGGGAACATGATCTCAAACGCCCTCTGTCAGTGAGTCAGTCACTACCGGGGCGCGGCAAGTTGGCGCCGCGTAACCACCGTCGCAGCTGCCCGGCCCGATCATTCGCCTTCGGATGGCGACGAGGCAGCGTCCGCCTATTTCCAGGGCGTCACCGCAGGCACCTCGCACACGGCGTCGACCGGTATCGTCTTGAAGTCCACAGGGCTCACGATTTCCAGGTATTCCATGTCTTCGGAATAGTCGAACAGATAGTGTTTGATCCCCGGCCTCTGGTGAACGCAGTCGCCGGCGGCGACCAGGGTTTCCTTGTCCTCGTACATGAAGCGCGCCCACCCTTTCAGCATGAACACGATATGGAAGTTCGCCTCGTGACGGTGCCAACCGGTGCCTTGCTTCGGCGCAATATTTGCCTTGACGAGTTGCGCGAGAACCCGGCCGCCGGTGGCCGCAGCGATGCCGAGATCTTTGTAGAGGAAGAAATCACGCAGGCCGTTGCCCAGGTATTGCGTATCTTGCGGCCGGACGTGCGAAAACTTGGAGAGGGGAGAGTCCGACATGGCGAAGCTCCTTATTGGAGTGCATCGATCTCTATTTAAGCACGAAACCATTCGTCAGGCGTGCTCGCGTCGCCGTTCCGATGTGGTTGCCGAAGCCGCTGAGAGGCCCGGCTATGGTTCTGTTGCAACGTTCTCGACTGGCCGTTCAAAAGACGCGAATGCAAATGCACCTCACGCTCCAACCGGTTGATCAAAGTTGCCCTTCATACTTGAATCTGCGCGTGTTTTTTAACGGGTCCTCGCACGCCCATACCGACCAGAGTGGATGCACGTCAAAAGGAAGCAGTGGTAATCTTTCTACCTTTTCCATCAATTGGAATAACGCCATGTCCGACCGCACGCTGAGCTTAGACGAAACTCTGTATCAATACCTGCTGGATGTGTCCCTGCGTGAACATCCGGTCCTGGTGGAACTGCGCGCACCGTAGCCTTGTCAATCAAATCCTAGACCCTGCCGCACATGGACGATAGCTCCCTTGCCGGCACTGCACTCATTGCTGGCGACTAGCAGCATAGCTCTGAGCTGCGCTTTATGAGAGCAGGCGGTTCGAATTGGTCTGAAACTTGATGTCGGATCGAGTTTGAGTCAGCACCGATACGTCGCTTACCAGTTAGCCGAACCGCACCGGCTCCGTACCTTTGTACTTTGGCCGCACCACGACCGTGCCGGCCAGCTTGTCGTGCCATCCCTGCTTTTTCTTATCGATTCCGACCCAGATTAGGCCAAGGCAGAACGGGATTGTCGATACGAAGTAGCCCAGGTATCGGATCACATGCTGCGCGAAGCTTGGTGACCCACCCGTTTTGGCATCGACGATCCTGGCGCCAATGACCATCTTGCCCGGTGTCGCATGTTTTGCAGTCCAAAAAGCAATCACAGCGACGGCCGGCAAAATGTACGAAACCAGAATATTTGCGGGACCACTCAGGGTTACCCCTGATGCCATTTCCTCTCGTCCATAGATGGCGAACATCAATGGAACCAGCACAAACAGCATCAGTATCGTGTCGATGATGCTGGCCCACACCCGCAACCAGAATCCTACGTATTCGAGATCGGTCGAGTCATTCATTTGTTACCCTCTGGTTGGTGTGTTTTCGGTATTGGCAATCGCACGCTTTGCACAAATTTTCGTGCAATTGATCGCTATCGATGATGACGGGCTCGAGATCAACGTTCTACGGCCATTTTTAGTTTACTCAGTGCGTGGTCCCACTGTCGCCACCTTCCGCAGGAATCGCCTGGCCGATGCTCAGGCAGCGGGCTGTTGCTCTATCGCGTCGACACGATCGGGATAGAAGGCGAGATGGTCCTTGATCTCGGCGACGGCGGCAAAGGGCGCCTCGTAGGTCCACACGGCATTCTCCGACCGTTCCCCACCGATGGGAATGCTGTAGTAAGCGCATTCGCCCTTATAGGGGCAGTAGGTGGCGTGGTCCGTCCGTTCCAGCAGCGACATGTCGACGTCTTTGCGCGGGATATACTGGACCGCCGGGTATGATGCCTCTCGTAAGGTCAGTGCCGCTCGGGTGTCGGCGATGACGCGGCCCGCGATGGACACGACGACCCGCGTCGGGTTCGGCTCGATCGTGATTGGATGATCGGGGCCGGGGATTTTTATCTCTTTGGCGTTCATGGCTCACTCCTTCAAGAACAGAACTACATGGTCAACAAACAATCCCGGATATTGATATTGGGACCCGTGGTCGGCGTCGGGATAGACGCTCGACTGAGCGTTCGGCAGACTCTGCCGTAGTATGAATGAGTTGATCTTCGGGATGATTATGTCATTGCTGCCGTTGATGGCAAGAACCGGTTGCTTGATGCCTTCCAGGGTCGCATAGCGCACCAATGCAACTTGGCCGGTTATGGCGCGGTACGCAGCGCGCACTCTGCTTCATTGTGCAAGCCCAGGGGCAATTGCATGAAGAACCGCATGAACATTGGTGCTGCCGGGTTGCGTTCCCTCCCCCTGCAAGCATGTCCTGAGCTTGTCGAAGGAGGGGAAGGGGCGAGAAGCCTCAGCCTGCAACCATCTTCATGCAATCGCCCTGTGTGCAATCCCTAAAAACAAGCTTTTCATGCAAAAAAAGATTAACATTCGGATACCGTGAAAAGACGCCAAACGATTCTCCCTGCATTGCTCGCGCTTTTGCTGCTTCTATCGCAGCAAATGGGCTTTGCGCATGCCGTCTCGCACATTTCGGATCAACCCCGCTACAGCACTTCCCACGGCAAGCAGTTGCCGATCGAGCAGGTTTGTGAGCAGTGCCTGGCTTTTGCGCAAATCGGTTCGGCGCTGCCTACCCATGTTTTTTCACTGGCGGCTGATACCGCCCCCGATGCGGTTACTCTAGCGACATCAACCCCGGTTCTCTATCCGCGACCGATCCGCGCATTCCAATCGCGCGCCCCTCCCCAGCAGTCGGTTTCCTGACAATAAACGTCTGACTCAGGACACTAGTCGCGTGCTACGCGATTGATCGAACATCAAAGCGTCTTTTCCCACCATGCGTTGTTGCACCTCCTCGCGATAGCTCGACTATCGCGGCGGTCAGCACCCAGCCTGGCTAAGGATTCGTTCGCTTCACACGTTCTGCCAACGACGATTCACACCGCTATTCCGATATTCAGTACGAGCTGAGCTGATGGGTCCCTGCCCAGACTCGGCCTTGTTCAAAGTTCAAAAAAGGTATGTCATGTTAAAAAAAACCGTATTGACGACGGCGCTGGCCGTCGTTTTCGGGGTGCCGGTGGCTGCTCGCGCCGCAGACGATGGGGAACTGGCGCAAATACGCGACCAGATCCGGCAAATGAAAGAAAGTTATGAAACCCGCCTGCATGTGCTGGAGCAACGCCTGCAAGAATCCGAGGCCAAGGCCCAAGCCAACACCCAGACGGCGCAACAGCCTCCAGTCGCGGCGGCCCCGGTCGCTGCTCCCGCCGCGGCCGCTTCCGCCAACGCATTCAATCCCGCGGTCGCGCTGATTCTGGGCGGCACTTACGCCAACTTGTCACAGGACCCGAACCAGTACCGGCTACAGGGATTCCTGCCGAGCGGAGATGAAGGCCCAGGAAAACGCGGTTTCAATCTGGGCGAGTCGGAACTGACCTTGAGCGCCAATATCGATCCCCGCTTTGCCGGCCAACTGACATTTTCTCTCGCCTCCGATAACAGCGCCAGCGTCGAGGAAGCTTTCTTTCAGACGCTCGGCCTGTCCAATGGCATCAACGCCAAGGCGGGACGTTTTTTATCGTCGATCGGCTACCTCAATAGCCAACACGCGCATGCGTGGGATTTCGTCAATGCGCCGCTGGCGTATCAGGCTTTCCTTGGTGGCCAATACAAGCCGGATGGCGTTCAGGTCAAATGGCTGGCGCCCACCGAGCGGTTCTTTGAAGTCGGTCTGGAAGTGGGCAGCGGCGCCGCCTTTCCGGGCAATGATCGGAATAAAAATGGCTTCGGCTCAAGCGCCGTGTTTGCGCATGTCGGCGACGATATCGGCGACAGCGCCAGCTGGCGCGCCGGCCTGTCTTATCTGAGAACCGGTGCGGCGAACCGAAGCTATGACGACACCGACCATACCGGCGTCGACGTGACGAATGCATTTAGCGGCAATAGCGCTATCTGGATCGCCGATGGCATTGTCAAATGGGCACCGAACGGTAATCCGGTCGACACCAATTTCAAGCTGCAGGGCGAATATTTCCGGCGCAAGGAGAACGGTACGCTGACTTACGATACCTTGGCGCAATCGCTAGGCAGCGCGACGGCGGCCTACGCCAGCGCGCAGTCAGGCTGGTATCTGCAGGGGCTGTACCAGTTCATGCCGATGTGGCGCACCGGCGTGCGCTATGACAAACTCTATTCCGGCACACCGGAGATTGGCAGCCTCAACCCCACCGACTTCGCGCGTCTGGCTTCCTACAATCCATCGCGCACCACCTTGATGGTCGATTACTCGCCGTCCGAATTCAGCCGGTTCCGCTTGCAGCTCGCGCGCGATCAAGCGCGTCCCGGAATCACCGATAACCAAATTTTCCTGCAATACATCATGAGTCTGGGCGCCCATGGCGCACACACATTCTAGGAGCCTAAAGTGAGAAAAATGCCGAAAAAAATAGTTTCCATCTTGCTGGGCTCAGCCCTGGCGCTGCTGGCGTTGCCATCGTTTGCCGCGCTCAATGTGCTTGCTTGCGAACCGGAATGGGCCGCATTAAGCACCGAAATCGGCGGCGACAAAGTGAAGGTGTCGAGCGCCACCACTGCGTTGCAGGATCCGCACCGGATCGAAGCCCGGCCCAGCCTGATCGCCAGGACACGCAATGCCGATCTGCTGGTATGCACCGGCATGGAATTGGAAGTGGGCTGGCTGCCGATTCTTTTGCAGCAATCTGGCAATCCAAAAATCGCACCGGGGCAACCGGGCAATTTTGAAGCCGGTCTGTTCGTGCAACGGCTGGAAGTTCCGACCCGCCTCGACCGCAGCGAAGGCGATGTCCATGCGGCCGGCAATCCACATATTCAGCAAGACCCGCACAATATCGCGCGCGTCGCCGAGGCACTGACAAAGCGCTTCAGCGAGATCGATCCGTCCAATGCCGCTTACTACCAGGCGCGGCATAAGGAATTTTCTGCGCGCTGGAATGCGGCAATGCAAAAGTGGGAGCAGCAAGCCGCGCCGCTGAAGGGCGTGGCAATTGTCGAGCATCACCAGAACATGGAGTATCTGATGCACTGGCTCGGCCTGCGGCAAGTCGGAACGCTGGAACCCAAGCCGGGCGTCGAACCCAGTGCCGCGCACTTATCGGAAATGCTCAATCAATTGCAGCGCCAGCCGGCGAAGATGGTGATCCGCGCCGCCTACCAGGATGCCCGTGCGTCGCAGTGGCTGGCGGAGCATGCGCATATTCCCGCTGTAGCATTGCCGTTTACCGTCGGCGGCGACGATAAGGCAAAGGATCTGTTTGGCTTGTTTGACGATACCGTTCAGCGCCTGTTAGAGGCGGTCAAGTGAATCCCGGCACGTATCTTGGCACGGTCGATCTGACGATTGTCGCTCCCGCGTTTTTAGCGGGAATACTGGTGTTGATTACGCACGTACCGCTTGGCGCCCAGGTGTTAAAACGCGGCATCGTGTTCATCGATTTGGCGATCGCCCAAATCGCGGCGCTTGGCGTCATCGTGGCGGGAATGACGAATCTGGATCCGCAGGGCTGGCTGCTGCAAGTCGCCGCCGGCACTGCCGCCCTGCTCGGCGCTTTCTTGCTGACCTGGACCGAGAAGCGCTGGCCGGAAGTGCAGGAAGCGCAGATCGGCGTGCTGTTCATCCTGGCGGCGACTGGCGGCCTGTTGCTGGTCGCGCACAATCCGCATGGTGGGGAACATCTTCAGGATCTGCTGGCCGGCCAGATTCTGTGGGTGCGTTACGAGCAGTTGCTCATACCTGCGATAGGCACTGCCGCCATCGTCGCAATGTTACTCTTTTTCAAGGAGCGCTTGCGGCGATTGGGGTTTTATCTGGTGTTCGCGCTGGCGGTCACCGCGTCGGTTCAACTGGTAGGCGTTTATCTGGTGTTCGCGAGTTTGATCGTTCCGAGCCTCGGCGTGCGCAATTATGGGGGCCAAAAACGTCTGCCGCTCGCTTATTTGATTGGCATCGGCGGCTATGGGGCCGGATTGCTGCTATCGACGATTTTTGATTTGCCTTCGGGTGCGCTAATCGTTTGGTGTCTAGCGCTATTGGCCATACTGGTCTATGCGTCGGGTCCCAGGAAGGAACTGGCGCCGAACTGAATGCGCTGATGGACGACTAAACGTGGACCTGCAGAAGATGACCCTGCCGTCGATTGCGTCGTTTTGATCCATTTCTGGATTGAAGACGATGAAATGTCAGAAGATAGATCAGCGCGAGGGTAGCACCCCTGCTTGTATAGACGCGCATGTCTGAAATTTTCAATAGTGGTGACAGGGGAGCTCAGGGCAATAGCATGAAGATCGTTGCCGGCTAAGGCTTCTCGCCCCTTCCCCCTTGCGGGGGAAAGACTCCCCAAGAGCCGTTCGCGCTGAGTAGCCCCTGCGGGGCGTATCGAAGCGTTTTCCAGTCCGAGCCTGGCTTCGATACGCCGCTTTGCGGCTACTCAGCCCGAACGGATAACTGGAAAGAAGTTTGATCGGGGCCTGCCCGCTTGGAGGGACGAACTCAACCCGGCGGCACCAATGTTCATACGGCTCTTCATGCAATCGCCCTGCAGGGGAGCTGTATTTTTTCACTTTCCGTGGCATTAAACTTTTTTGGAGTGTCGTAATATTGGGACTTACGCAAAACGGGAAAAAGTAGGGTGCGCCATGCGCACCAATGTAGCGTGGCACGGGTAATGGTGCGCATGGCGCACCCACCATTCTCTATATTGCGTAGGTCTTGTATATGAAAAACGCCTTATACATCAAGGAGATAGTTTTCCCGAATAACGGCGCCCGACAAGAGTTGTGTAGTGCAAGCAAATTGGTGACGCTGCGCGCAGAAGCCTGACGCCGCAAATCCAGAATTGATGACGGCCACGGTGGCGTTCAAACTTGTAACCCTGAGCATTCGGATAAACGCTATTCGTCAGGCCGCAGTAGTAAAACGTTTCCTTGGTCAAAGCTATGGACTATCTGCATCAACTTCAGTGGCCCGCAATGATTGTTACGGTAGTCGCCGCATGGCTCATTGCTTCTCAGGCCAAACGCAAGCGCAAGATCGGCTTTTGGTGCTTCCTGCTCAGCAATGGTATCTGGGTAGTCTGGGGTTGGCATGACCGTGCTTATGCACTCGTGGTCCTGCAGATCGCCTTGGCTATACTGAACATTCGTGGTGCCTACAAGAATGAACCAGAGTCGAGCGTCAAGTCAGAGGCTTAACGCGCCGTTTGCGATGTTGCCGTTTTGCCCGGGCGTCGACCGCAGCGCCACGCAAGCTTCGGGAAACAGGTAGCGCTTGCGCATCAGCTGCGATATTTCGCCAGCCGGCAGCGGCCGTGAAACAAAATAACCCTGTACCTCGTTGCAGGACAGCGCCTGCAGCACCCGCAGCTGCTCCAGCGTCTCGACGCCTTCCGCAACGACGCTCATGTTGAGCACGTGCGCCATCGATATGATCGCCATGAAAAACACCTCGCCTTCCTTGCCGCTATCGAGTGTCGAGGTGAACGCCTTGTCGACCTTCAAAATATCGAGATCGCGCCGCTGCAGCTGCGACAGCGACGAGTAGCCGGTGCCGAAATCATCGATCAGCAGTTTGACGCCGAGCGACTTGATCGCCGCCAGTTGTTCTGATATGGCCTGGTCATCACCCATCATGCACGATTCGGTCAGCTCGATTTCCACCAGCGAGGGATCGATCCCGTGCAGCTTCATGTGCCATACAAACAGTTCTGCAATATTGCCGTGGTTGAACTGACGCGGCGAGACGTTGATCGATACCGGCACCAGCGGCAGGTTTTCCGCCTTCCAGCGCGCCAGCTGCGAGCAGGCCTTTTCGATCACCAGTTCACCCAGTTTGACGATCAATCCGGTCTCTTCCGCCAGCGGGATGAACTCATCCGGCGGCACCATGCCGCGTTGCGGATGCATCCAGCGCACCAGCGCTTCCATGCTGCGCAGCTCGCCGCTGGCGGCATCGACGCGCGGCTGGTAGTGCAGCTCGAATTCATCGCCGTCGATGGCTGCGCGCAAGGCTTGTTCACTGTTCAGCCTGCCGATCAGATTCTGCGACAGCTGCGGCTGAAAGAACTGGTAGCTGGCCTTGCCATTTTCCTTGGCCGCATACATGGCGATATCGGCGTGCTTGAGCAGCGTTTCGACGTCGTCGCCGTCTTTCGGAAAGATGCTGATGCCGATCGACGCATGCACGACATGGCTGCTCTGGCCGGCGAGCAGGAATGGCTCCCTGAGCGCGGCGATGATGCGCTTGCTGACCCGTTCCACCGCGGCCGCATTTTCCGGGTGTTCCAGAATGATGGTGAATTCATCGCCGCCTAGACGCACGACATGATCGGCCGGACGTATCACCGAGCGCAGGCGCGCAGCGGCGGCCTGCAGCAATTCGTCGCCAGCGGCGTGTCCCATGGTGTCGTTGATGTTCTTGAAATCATCGAGATCGACGAACAGCAGCGCCAGGATCGTGTGGCTGGATCGCGCGCGCTCGATTGCGAACGGCAGAAACCCCATCAGCCAGTGACGATTGGGAAGCGCGGTCAATGCATCCGAATTCGCCATGCTTGACAGCGCTTGCTCATGCGCCTTGCTTTCGCTGATGTCACGCAGGGTCAGTACCAATCCGGCATTCGAACGCATCATCCTGCGATGCAGCCATGTCATTTTCAATGGACTTTCCGGCGGTATCGGAAACTCATCTTCGTAAAAGCCGGCTTCCATCGCGCTGATGTAGGTCTGCATCAACTGCTCGAAATAAGCGCGGCTGTCATACACGGTCGAGAGCCGGCGTCCCAGCAGCTCGCTTTTGTTCAGCCCGTACAGGCTGGCGCCGCGTTCGTTGCAGTCCGCGATGACGAAGTCGACGACCATGCCGTTCCGGTCGCGTAGCGCGCGCCACATGAAGAAGCCTTCGCTGCCCCCTTCGGTAGCAATGCCATACACCTCGCGCGCCTGCGCCGCCTGATGTTTGCGCCAAGCTAGCCGGGAGGAAAGGAACATACCGATCATGACGAAAATCAGCACCACCATGGTTCTGGCCAGCGCCAGCGTCTGATACTCGCGCGACATCTTTTGCAGCGGCAACAGCATTTCCTCTTCAGACAGGCCGGCGACTGCAAGCAGCGGATAGTTTTTCACCGCTTGCCATGCAACGACGCGCGACTGACGGTCGGTAAATTTTTCTTTTCCCATGGTGATGACGCCGCTCGCGGATTCGAAGGCCGGAGGCGAACTGAAGACGGTGGCAAGTGAACGGATGCTCTCGCCCGATTTCCTTGCCAGCACCACGCCATCGCTGCTCCTCATGGACAGGAAGCCGCGTTCGCCGAGCCCGGCGTCGACGTTGAAAGTGGCAAAATAGGCGGGTTCGACCGATACCATCACTACGCCGTCGAACGAGCCGTCATCGGCGTTCAGCCGGCGCGAAAAGCGGATGACCGTCTTTCCGGAGCCGAGGCCGATGGACGGCTTGCTGATCAGGAGCTCGTTCGAGCTACTGTTTTGATGGGTCAGGAAATAGTCTCGGCCCGCGAGGCTGTTTTTGCTTTTTCTGGCGAGCGTGCTGGTCACTATTTCGCCGTGGCGGTCAATGATCGTCACGTATAGCAGCGCACTGACTGGATAAAGGCCTTCGCGCAATTGCTCGTCCAGCCTGAGCGCGCCGCCGCTGCGCTTCCAGTAATACTTGAGGTTGCGGGTGATCTGGTCGATCTGCTCAAGCGGAAGGGATAGCTGTTCGGCGTAGGCGCGGGAAAGCGAAGTCGCTTCCGTGACGCCGTTTTGGCGCAATGTCTGCCCCGCTTCGCCGAGTTGGTAAAAGGTCACGCTCCATATGATGGCCGCGAGCAGCAGGCCAGCAATGGGCCAGGCCAAGATGATGTGAAGACTGCCGCGCAGGAATCCGAGTTCGGCTGCCTCGCGGCCAAGGCGCCCGCGCATATGAGCGATGACCGTCACGCGGCTTTCCATTCATATAAAGTGATCAACATGCGCAAAGCGCGGATGTTTTCTTCAATGAAACATTCCAGCGCGAGGTGCTTCAAAAGAGGTGCTGGGTGGAAAGATTATCACGCCGAGCACGTTTCTTTCCGGGTAATTTGCGTAGACGCCAGAATCCGAACAACAGGGGATGTTGTGTGGTCAACCGAAATCTGACCCGGATGCCATTGTTGGGCGAGCTGAATGCGCAACTGCGGTTGAGGAGGCGATGCGACTGCCGCCGGCGGCTGGTACGCTGACAGGCGCCGAGGTAGGGAAAAACAGGACCATGGCAAAAATACCATGTAGCGCTGACAACCCACCACCAGCCGGCAGGAAACAAACCGTTCCTGCTCGGGAAACGCATTAGTTAACGTGAGGTCAAGACGGAGCGGACAGTAGTAAATTGTCGCGCTGTTGCTTTGGGTCAGTTACTTACGACTTCCGTCATGCCCACCACCACCATGGGCTCCATGGCCGTGGTGATCACCATCGCCCATATAAAGAGGATTGGGCGCGACATAGGCAATCACTGCGTGGTCAAGCACGCCTGATGGTGCGATCCGGTTTAAGTCGAATGAGGAAACGTCTTCTGGGCCATCAAAATACCAGGCGAATGATTTGTCGCCCACAACGAACTTAACAGTTTCACCACCAGTTACGTTCACGTATTTAGCGTTTGGAGCAATAACGATCGTTCGCGTGGCTGCCGATACTGGTGCCGGATCGCCCAACAGATCGAGCCTAGGCCGTGTATCAATCGGAGACACGCATGCAGCGGACAGCATCACTGTAAAGATGCTCGGCAAAAGCAATTTTTGGTTCATGGCGCATCTCATGACGGCGAGAGGACAACAGGTATGTGTCAAACCACATTTCTTTAGAGTACATCGTGCTTTGGTTTGTTCATCAATGCGCTGGCGGATTAAGTGAGCACCTTGTGCGCTTTCGCCAGTTCGCGCCATAGTCGCTCACGCCACCAGTTTTACTGTTTCGAATTGAATACATGCAACAAAGGAGTCCGGCCTTGATGCAATCTATAGTATCTTTAGCAACTAATAAAATAATGGAGCGTCGACATGGATGACAACTTGAGCCGTCGCAACGTTTTGAAGCTGGCCGCATTGTTTGTCGCTACGCTATCGCTGGAAGGAGCTTTTCCGGGAAGACTCTTCGCGCAGTCAGCGAGTGGCGATGCAACGGTTTCAAAAAAGCTCGCCCCTCTGTCGAATGATGCCCAGAACAGCTATGCACTGCAGAATTCATCTAACTTCAAGGCAATCTATCAGGACCCGCAGCTCAAAACAGCATTCTTCCTGTTCCTGAAAAATGTCTACAACCTTTATCCCGAGGAGCGCTTCCATCGATTAATCGCGGAGGTGACAAGTACTGGCGGTTCGGACAAGGAAATCTACAAGGTGGCGCAGGGCCGGATTGGCGACATCAAACCATTCTTGAGCGATGTTCGCTATGCGCTGCCCGCGCTAATGCAGCAAAAAGTGGAAATGGCGCGCGAAACGCTCAAGCTGTTGGGCGCCTCGCGCAAGATCAACGGCTATATGGAGATCGGTACCACCGGTCGCTATGTCAGCGAGTTCAAATCCGATGTCGTGCTGAGCGGCGATCTGGTACTGGTGCATACCGATGAACCCGGTTTTTCGCCGACCGACATTGTCGAAAGAGGTCGAATAAGCAAGCTGGGACGTTTTGTCTCGCTCAAGGATTATTCGCCAGTTACTTCATTGGAGGTGGCCGATAGCAGCCTCGACCTGATCAGTAATTTCATCGGCTTTCATCATAGCCCGCCACCCAAGCGCGACGCCTTCGTCAAGTCGCTGCATCGTGTGCTGCGGCCAGGCGGCAGAATGATCGTTCGAGATCACGATGTGAATTCGACCCGGATGAACCGGATGGTCGCCCTCGCCCACGATGTGTTCAACATGGGGCTTGGTACCGATTGGTCCGCCAATCAAAGCGAGATTCGCAACTTTACGTCGATGAATCAGCTGGTTGCCTATCTTGAACAATCGGGGTTCAAAAGCACAAAAAAAATGCTGTTCCAGCCGGGAGACCCGACGCAGAATGCATTGATGGAATTTGTGCGAGTCTAGCTCCATACATTTTTTTACAAGCAAGGGACAATCATTCCAACCATGCTGTCACCACTCTCGCCGCATAAGCGCCCTTCACGCCACATCGTCACGCGTATTTTTTTTGGGGCTCTCAGCATTATTGGGCTTCTGCTACTTGGTTTGGTGCTGGTGCTGGCAGGATTCCGTTGGCAGGCGGAGCGGCGCGAGGTCCAGATAGCGACTGTTGCGGCGCCGACCACGGGACGTTTCGTCCACGCAGCCGATGTGCAAATGTTCATTCAAGAAATGGGGCCGGCCACCGGCCCTGCCGTCTTGTTTGTTCATGGCACCGGCGCCTGGAGTGAGACTTGGCGCGAATCGATGGCGGCGCTGGCTCAGGCGGGCTCCCATACGATTGCGATCGACCTGCCGCCATTCGGCTATTCCGGCAAACCATTCAACAAGCGCTATGGTCGACAAGACCAGGCGGCTCGCATTATCGGTGTGCTCGATGCGCTGAAGATTCCCCGCGCGACGCTGGTGGGCCATTCGTTTGGGGGCGGTCCGACGGTGGAAGCCACTTTCTTGGCACCCGAGCGGGTGCGTGCGTTGGTGCTGGTCGATGTGGCGCTTGATCTGGCGGCAGCCGATTCTGTCAAGGAGCCATCTTTCGGCCTGTCGCAACAAATGCTCATGGTGCGTCCATTGCGTGATGCAGTCGTGGCCACCTTCCTGACCAATCCGCTTTTTACCAAACACTTGCTCGGCCTCTTTATCGCCGACCCGATCCATGCGACACCAAACCGAGTGAAGGTATATCAGCAACCGCTCGTTGTGACCGGAAGTACACAGGCGATCGGCGAATGGCTGCCGGTGCTGTTTGCTGGTGATCGCAGTGCCACAAGCGGCAATCCGGCTTCCTACAAGTCGCTCAAAATGCCGGTCGTAATTGTATGGGGAGAACGCGACACGATCACACCGCTGTCACAAGGGCAGCATCTTGCATCCATTACGCCGGGTGCGGAACTGTTAGTGATGCCGCAGGTAGGGCATATTCCACAAATCGAAGATGGCCCGCAGTTCACTGCGCTGTTGCAGAAAATTTTCGCGAAGCTCAAAGACCTGCCCTGATTTTTCCGGATTGCAGTAGCGTATCGCGAATGTCTCAATAATCGTAGATGTGCTCGATCAGAAATTTCTTTGCCGTCAATTGCGACAGAACCTGATCCAGCGATTTGACGGGCACGTTGATCGCAATCCGTTTTGCCAGTGGGCCGGTGAGGATCGGTTTTTCAAACAACACCTTGCCAGCCAGCAAATCGTATCGCCATTCAGCGGGTACCACGCTTGTAATCAGGATATCGCCGTTGCCTGCAATTTCCCTGAAGCGCACGCCTTTACCGACCAGACGCATCACGCTGTCGCGGAATTCCTCATAACGTGGCAGTGACAGCAGTATCGACCCATCCTCGAATTGCTTAACGATTTTGATTTTCGGCTGATCCTTGAGCGCATCCGGGGTGACGCCGGCGGCAAGTATCAGCATCTCGCTATCCGCATCCCCATAAGCGGCTTTGCTTGCCAGCTTGATGATCATCGCGTATTGCGCTTTGGCCGCATATTCGATACTAAGGATGAGTTTGCGCTCCCATTTTCTGATCATGTCCGGTCCGCTCAGTGCGGTGCCGGCCCAGAGTTTTTGCAAGCGACTGGCAAACGCAAATTCGTACCACGGATCAACCCGGATGAAATCAACATACTCTTGTGCTACTTTCGCGGCGAACACATCTTCCTCAGTCATGTCATTGCCACGCAGCGCTTCGGTGACGCGGCCGATGGTATTTTCATAGATACCCTTGATCGCATTTTCGACCGTATAGCTGGATCCGATGACAAACACCATTACGTGATAGCCCCAGTTGAACGGGTACCTGTCCTTGGTCGCCGTATAGGCATCCCTGTAATAGCCCCAGAACTGTGCGATCGAGCCGAAGTAGGGAAACGCGGATGGCGCTTTTGTCTTGAGGAACCGTGCGTACTCGTCCGGACTGTAGACCAGAAACCATTCAGGCAGAGTAAGGTATGTTTGCGCTTCGTCGCGCTTGTAACCTTTGATGGCTAGCAGTTCGGCGTGGATCCTGGCCTGTACTTCCGGGGCTGCTCCGCTGGCTAGCAACTTGCTATCGAAGATTTTTGCCGGGTTCAAATCGATCGTCGTAGCAGGTGACTTGACCGATGGCGCCGTCGGCTGCTCGAGCGCCGGCTTGTAGTATGCATCCCAAAGTTTGTTGCGAAATTTATTCGCCGGATCGAGTGATTTTTTCAGCGCGAAGAATGCATCGGCATTCGGGTACGCGGCACGGAACTGCTGATTTGTTGCATGAATCTGATACGGTAGATAATACGCACCGTTGAATGATGTCGCCGCGTCGATCAGCTCTCGCGTCCACGCGCGCACCGCTTTGCGGTCGGCGTCGGAGGTGCCTTGTTTATAGTAGAGAACGTAAGCAAACACCTCGCTTCTGGCCCAGGCCAGCAGCGTGCCAGGATCCTGCTTGGCATGTCGTATTGATACGTTGATGGTATTGACCTTGTGGCGCTTCAGGATGTCGGCCATCTTCGGTACAAACTCCTCGAGTTTATCGACCGGCACGAAGTATTCCTGCAGCACATAGGTCGAGTCCTTGCGGGAAGATGGCTCAAGCTCCTTCACGTCGTAACTTGCCTCGTAGTTGCGCCATTCAATTTGCTCACCCGAGAACATGTACGGATCGATGATGTATTGCCTGAATGCTTTCCCAAACGGCGCTTCCGACATGATCCAGAAAGCCGAGCGATCCACCCAATAGCTCTGGTCCTGAGGAATCAATCGATCCTTGACGGTTACCGGCTTGTCGGTCTTGACGTACGATGTGACGCGCACGGTGTCGAGGTCGTTGGGATAGATGTCAGCATTGTGGAAGATCACGCCGGCATCATCCCGGATATTCTTGATAAAGAATTCCTTGTAGGCGGCCAGTGGCATCACCACCGATTTGCGCTCCACTTTTACATTGTCGGCAAGCGCCAGCGTTGCTTCCACGATCACGCCCATCGCGCCATAACCACCGATCGCACCATAAAAAATTGCCTGATTCTCGGTCGGGCTAGCGTTCACCAGTTTGCCGCTAGGCAGCACTACTCGGATCGACTTGACGGAAAAAACCAGCGGGCCCTGGCCGATATAGCGTCCATGCACATTCACGCTGAGCGATCCGCCGACAGTGAAGTTGGAATAGGTTTGCATGATTTGCAGCGACAGATCGTGCGGATCGATGAACGTCTGGATTTTTCGCCAGGTGATCCCGGCTTGGACCGTTAATTCCTTTTTCTCTTTTGAAAAACTGACTACCTTGTCGAATTGCCGCATGTCGATTTGCAGTCCACGTTCGGTTGCCGTTTGTCCGCCCATACTGTAGCGGCCACCGCCGACCGAAATCGGCCCCGGATATGCTTTTACTGCGTCAACGATTTCGTTGATTGTCCTGGGCGCCAACACTCGCTGAACTTCAATCGGATTGATTTGTGTGACGTCATTAATTGTCGTTCCGGCTATTGCGCAGAGCTGGCCGGCCAGGAGTGTGAGCAGGACTGCGCTCCGCAGCAATGGCCTAAGGCGAAGACTGAACATTTTTGTCCTTACTATTTAAAAGATGTGCAGAGAAAATGCGCAATGAAGACCGCCCTCTAATGCGAAGGCACAGTGATCGATTACCGATTCAGATGAAATATTAAGATAGTGGGGAGTGTGCCAGCCAAGTGCCTACCCGGTAGCACGTCATCGTCGCCACAAACATTAGCGACGACAGAAACACGGCCTTGGAGCCGCCGACTCCGCCGCGCGACTTGAACAGGTAATAAGGCAAGGCAAATATGGCAAGACCGGAAACGGAAATGTTAAGAAGTACGGATGTCTTGAAATGCCGCTCTTTCGCATCAAGCCAAAACCATACAAAGATCAATGCCAGCGACATAGGCGCATGCATCATCAAGAGTGTGGCCGCATACTGCGATTCGCGTGCCGGGCCGTATTCAAGCCAGCCGGCGAGTAGCGATAGGGTCAGGAGTAAAACCAGGGGTACAGTTTTTTTCTTCGCCATTTGCATCCTAATGTGCAGGTTATGGAGTCAGCAGATCCGTTGCAGATAGCCGAAACTCCAAATGGCAAGAGATTACCAGAAGTTATCAATAAATCTAGTGCTGTGTCAGCTGTGGAGTGCGCTCGCACGGCTGATAGGCACCAATGTTGACGCCGAGCGTCATCGGCTGCGGCACGTAGGACGTTTTCGCCAGTTCGTACCGCAGTCGCTCACGCCAACCGTTTTTACTGAGCCGGCCCAGAGACCGCAAACAACTTGTCATAAGCCGCCAGCAGCGTCTGGTGCATCTGGCTGCCTTCCATATCCTCGCCTAGCGTGCCCAAGCCGAAGAAGCGCTCGCTGCGATCGAGCAAGGCTTGCGCCTGGCGCACGGTCTCTGCGCCATACAGCAAGCTCAGCGAACGCTGGTAATTGTCGACGCCGTCCAGATTCATCAGGCTTTCGATACAGCGGTACACCAGCCTCCGGGCCGGGTTCATTTGCTTGTATTGATGAATCCAGTCGCAGCCTTCGCGTGTCGCTTCCTGGTCGCCGATGGCCAGCGCCAGCAGGGTCTTCAGTTCGCCGATGCGCAACTCCTTCCATACCGTGCCGACCGGTATCGCCAGCCCCAGGATTTCCCACAGCGGTCGCTCGTCGTTCAGATTCGAGGTCTGCAAATATTCCAGCAATTCGCTCGCTTCGGCATCACTCAATGCCGACAATCGCACCAGGGCCGGGCGGATGTCGTTGCCGACGCTATTGTTTTCCCATTCCAGATCTTCCACCGGATAGATCTCGGACATGCCGGGCACCAGGATGCGGCAACTGTATGCGCCCTGTTCGGTGAAGTCCGCCACGTACATATCCTTGCCCTCGGCGTGGACGCAGTCGCACAGCCATGCGTAGTCTTCTTCGGTGGTGGTGCTGAAGTTCCAGTCGGCGAACGGGTGATCGGGCGTATCATCGAGGAAATTCCAGCTGATCACGCCGCTCGAATCGACGAAGTGAATTTCCAGGTTGGCCACGGCGGTGATCTCGTCCATGTCGAAACCGGGCTCGGGGAAACTCTCCAGCGACTCTAGCGCCCGGCCTTGCAGCAACTCCGTGAGCGCCCGTTCCAGCGCAATCTCGAAACGCGGGTGCGCACCAAAGCTGGCAAAGCAGCCCTGGTCCTTCGGATGCAGCAGGGTCACGTTCATCACCGGATAGCGCCCGCCCAGCGACGCGTCGCGCACCAGAATGCCGAACCCGGCGTCGCGCAGGCCCTTGATGCCAGCAGCGATGCCGGGATAACGGGCAATCACCTCGTCCGGCACCTCAGGCAGGCACAAGCCCTCGCTGATGATGCGGTATTTGATGTGGCGTTCGAAGATCTCCGACAACGCCTGGCTGCGCGCCTCCATCAGGGTGTTACCGGCGGCCATGCCATTGCTGACATACAGATTGCCGATGATATTGACGGGAATCCAGGTCTGCTCACCGTCGCGCAAGCGCGTGTAGGGCAGTGCGCAAATGCCGCGATCGACGTTGCCGGAATTCAGGTCCACCAGCACCTCGCTGTCAATCTCGCTCTCCGGGTTATAGAACGCGTGCAGTTCGGGATTGAGCAACTCGACCGGCCAGCTGCCATCGTCGGTCGGGGCAAACCAGCGCTCTTGCGGATAGTGCACGAACGGGCGCTTGGCGCGCGTCGTACCCAGATGGAAATGGGTCCAGAAATAGTGGGTCCCCAGCCGTTCGAAAAATTCGCCCAGCGCACTGGCGCGCGCAGCCAGCTCCGACGCGCCCTTGCCATTGGAAAACAGCATCGGGCATTCCTTGTCGCGCATGTGTACCGACCAGATCGCCTCGACCGGGTTAAGCCAGGAAGATTCATCCAGATGAAACCCGCGGGCCGCCAGCTTTTGCTGCATGGTGCGAATGGTCGATTCGAGAGAGGCGTCTTTGCCGGGGATAAAGCTTTCGGTTTGCATGGGCTGGTGTACTTAGTAAGTTTGAAGGGTGATAGAGCTTGATGCGTTCCATCAGCAGATAAGCCGAGACTTGCTGGGTTGCAAAAATTCGGCGTTTCTCGCGCATAGAAACCATGACAAAATTTGCAGGAAAAGAAAGGAAAATACTCGCTCTTCCTGGAGATCCAGCGATGGCATTTTCCAGTTAATTGATTCTGTCAGCTGCTGTGAAGGGAACCGTTGTTTGGCTTCGTGCCAATTGTTGCGCGCCGCATGAACAATCCAGGTGTCACCGGGCTGTTCATCGCCCATGAGGGCGTCGTTCCAAGCTGCATAAAGGCGCGCAACTATTTCCGCAGGGTATGTATTCTGATTTCCAAACAATCCAAGCACGCGATCATACAGGAGCTGCGGTTAGACAGTTTTCATGAATAACGACACCCGACAGATAAAAGAAAAAGGGGCTGCAGCTGCAGCCCCTTTGATTTCAGTCTAGCGCAAAATCCGTTGCGCTATCCACGGGTGATGTAATGAAGCAATCGGGGCGCCCGAATCCATCGTAGGACGAAGCCCAGACAGGTCAGAAAATCAATAACTCGTGCGCTTGGTCGGCAAGTACATCCTTGCCGACCAAGCACCTGATTTACGCCGCCTGGCGCTCCACGACATGAACCTGGTCGCTGGCGCCGTCGATCTCTATCCTGCGCGGTTTCAACGCTTCCGGAATTTCGCGAACCAGCTCGATATTGAGCAATCCGTTCTCGACCGTGGCCTTGACGACCCTGACATGGTTTGCGAGTTGGAAACGATGTTCAAAGTCGCGCGCAGCGATGCCGCGATGCAGGAAAGTCCGCGCCGTGTCGTCCTTTTTCTTGCGCCCGACAATGTTGAGTGAGTCGCGCTCCGCCACTATTTCCAGTTCCGAGCGGTCGAAACCGGCCACGGCCATCACGATCCGGTACTTGTCGTCGGAGACCAGTTCGATGTTGTATGGCGGGTAGCTTTGTTGCGATTCTGCACGCTGTGCATTGTCGAAAAGTTGTGCCAACTGATCAAATCCGATGGCAGAACGATAGAGCGGTGCTAAGTCATAGGTACGCATGTTGATATCCTCGTAGAAAGTAAGCGATATGAAAGGGCGGACCTCGCATGAGCATCCGCCTGGTTCCGATATACGATCAACATGGCGGGATTTCAAGATCTTGAAAAACGCCTCAGCCGCCCCAACGGCGCGTTAAATTGTCGCGGGGGCGGCGCTTCCCGGTATGCATGGACCCGCAATTAGGAGGTATGTTGTTGCGTCCCCAATTGCGGACGCGCACGGCAACTCGTCAATGGCCACCAAGCGCCATGTGGCCGCGCCGCATCCCGACACCACACGCGGCGCCTGTGTTGTTTCGCTAGGCCAGAACGGCATCAAGCTACGTGTTTTTTCACCCAGGCAACGTACTGGTCCATCCAGTTCTGCAGGAATTTTTTGCTGCCTTCACCGATGTTGCCTTCCGCGTCAAACAAGCCTTCCTTGGCATGGATGAATGCTTCGGGTTGGCCCAGCGTCGGTACGTCCAGGTAGGCCAGGACAGTGCGCAGTTGCTGTTGTGCAATCGCGGTTCCGACGGCGCCGACCGATGCGCCCAGCACACCGGCCGGCTTGCCTGCCCAGGCGCTCTGGCCATACGGGCGCGACGCGTGGTCGATCGCATTCTTGAGTACGCCGGGGAGCGCGCGGTTGTATTCGGGCGTGACGAACAGCAGGCCCTGAGCGGCCGAGATTTCGGCCTTCAGGCGCTTGACCGACTCGGCCTGGTTGGCGTCGTCGTCCTGGTTATACAGTGGCAGGTCGCCGATTTGCACCTGCTTGAACGAGAATTCCGGCGGCGCCAGTTTGACAATGGCGTTAGCCAGCTTGCGGTTGAAGGAATCTTTGCGAAGGCTGCCGACGACGACGGCGATTTGGAATTGACTCATGCGATTCTCCTATCAATGTTAGGGGTGAATGAAGAGCGGTTTGTGAACACTAGCATAACAATTTCGACCGCGTGCGCCCCCGATTCGCGCCGGCCGGCCTCCTGAAGGCGGCCGGAAACAACCCGAGCTCGGCCGCAGTGCTGCGGGCATTGGAAAACATGGGCCGCAAGGATCTGGGCGGCGTGGTCGTCAATTACAGCAAGAACAAAAAGCGCATCGAAGAGAGTGCCGACATCACGATCATCGGTCGCGGTGGTGCGCTGATCAAGTAGGCCCGGAAAATGGACAGCACGGCGAGCGCATAAATCCCGACCTGAGTGGTTCAGCCGACTCAGCCGTCGATCACCTTGCGTGCAAACGATTCCAGATAATCCATCAGCAAATTTGCGCCGGCAACTGCGGCATCGCCATTGCCGTCCGCAATCGCCGACGCCAGCACCAGATGGCATTTCGCGCCTTCCACGACATCGCCCTCGTGCTGAAACGCATACCAGAAACGCCGGCAGCGGATGATCAGCGGCACCACGGCGGCCACGGCGGACGGATTGCGGCAAGCTTCGTGAATCGCATGGTCCAGCGCCTGATCGGCCAGCATATAGGCTTGCAGATCATCCTTTCTGGCGGCCATTGTCATTTTTTTGGCACTGGCCAGGATGTCCTTGCGCTGCTGCGGCGAGGCGCGCCGGGCCGCACTCGATGCGATCAGTTGCTCCAGCACGCGGCGGGTCTCGATCAGCGTCAGATGTTCGGCCGCCTCGATATCGCTGACGATCAGGCCGCGCCGCGGCAGCTGCACGATCAGCCCGTTCGACGACATCCGCATCAAGGCTTCGCGCAGCGGAGTGCGGCCAAGGCCGGTGACTTCGACCAGCTCCGCTTCGACGATAGGCGTTCCCGGTTTCAGCTGCAAGGTCACGATCATGCTTTCCAGCGTGTCGTAGGCGACATCGGCCGCACGCAGTTTCGGCAACGGCGTCTTGGCTTGTGCATCTGCTGGGGTCATCAGGCTTCGGTGCTCCGGGTGCGTAATTTGGTCATTCGTTGGTCATTGGTTGTTCAATGGATTGCGTATGTCGGATGGATGCGACTGCTGCGGCTTTCGGCGCCGGCCGGTCGCGCTTCATCCAGGCCAGTAATTCCCCTGCCACACCGCGCCGGAAGAACGATACGCACAGCACGAAAATCAGGCCGATCACGATCGTCACCAGATCGCCCAGCGTCGCCAGATAGTTCTGCAGGCTGACCACCATGGTGGCGCCGACGATCGGTCCCCACACGGTGCCCATGCCACCCAGCAGCGTCATCAGGATCACTTCGGTCGATGTTTCCAATGATACATCGTTGAGCGACACCAGCTGGAACACCAGCGCCTTGGTGGCGCCGGCCAGCCCGGCAATCGCCGCGGACAGGACAAACGCCAGCAGCTTGAAGCGGTCGACATGGTAACCCAGCGAGGTGGCGCGCGCCGAATTGTCGCGCAGCGCCTTCAGTATTTGACCGAAAGGCGAGTGGATGATCCGATACACCAGCAAGAATCCGAACACGAATACGCCGAGCGTGAAGTAATACATATGGGTGTCCGAGTTCAGATCGATCACGCCGAACAGCCGGCCGCGCGGGATCCCCTGCATCCCGTCTTCGCCGCCGGTCCACTTGAACTGCACTGCCAGGAAATACACCACCTGTGACAAGGCCAGCGTGATCATCGCAAAGTAGATCCCGAGCCGGCGGATGGCCAGCATTCCCATCAGATAGCCGAGGCCGGCCGCCGTCAACACGCCGGCCAGTAATGCGATCTCGACCGGCATGCCGCTGGCTGCAAAGCGCAGCATCAGCGCGCCGGTGACATAGCCGGCCGCGCCGAGAAACGCCGCGTGCCCGAACGACACCAGGCCGGTGTAGCCGATCAGCAGGTTGAAAGCCAGTGCAAACAGCGCATAGCACATCGCCTTCATCACAAAAACCGGGTACAGCACGCCGGGAAATACCGGCACCAGCAAGGCCAGCGGCAGCAGTACTGCCAGCAATTTCAGAGAAACGCTCATCTGCTTCATTGTCTGCCTTATTGCATGCATCACTCAAGCCTCCTTGCCGAACAAACCTGCCGGGCGCATCAGCAGTACCAGCGCCATGATCACAAACACCACTACCGTCGATGCTTCCGGATAAAAGGTTTTCGTCAATCCTTCGATCAGCCCCAGGCCGATGCCGGTCAACGCGGCGCCGGCGATCGAGCCGAGCCCGCCGATCACCACCACGGCAAACACGATATTGAGCAGGTTCGCGCCCATCAGCGGCGTAATCTGCATCACCGGCGCCGCCAGCACACCGGCCAGGCCGGCCAGTCCGACCCCGAACCCATAGGCCAGCGTCACCAGCAGCGGTACGTTGACGCCGAACGCCTGCAGCAGCTTGGGATTTTCGGTGCCGGCGCGCAGATAAGCGCCCAGCCTGGTGCGTTCGAACAGGTACCAGGTGCAGACGCAGATCGCGAGCGAAGCGACCACCACAAACAGGCGGTAGATCGGCAGAAACATGAAGCCGAGGTCGACGCCGCCGGACAGCAGCTCGGGCGGCTCGAAGCTCATGCCGGAGATGCCGTAGAAATAGCGAAAGGCGCCCTGCATGATCAGCGCGATGCCGAATGTCAGCAACAGGCCGTACAGATGATCAAGCTGGTACAGCCGCTTCAGCAAGGTCTTTTCGATCACGATACCGAAGGCCGCGACGGCCACGGGCACCACCACCAGCGCCAGCCAGAAGTTGAGCTGCATGCCCTGGTTGCCGAGCCATTCGGGCAGCTGGGTAAACCCGATCCAGGTCAGGAATGCGGCCATCATGAATTGCGCGCCGTGCGTGAAATTGATGATGTTGAGCAATCCAAAAATGATCGCCAGCCCCATGCTCAGCATCGCATAGAAGCAACCGTTGATCAGTCCGACCGACAACTGCGCCATGATGGCCGGCAAAGTAATGTCCTGCATAGTTCCCCCAAGATCGATACGCCCCCGGCGATGGCCGGGCGCGGACCATGATTGCTTACTAGGACTTACGCAAGAACTACGAAAAATCGCAAACCAAGTTGTCGTTCCTGCGAAAGCAGGAACCCAGCGTCTTTGGTTGATCAACGACAGACACTGGATTCCCCCTTGCAGGGCGCATCTGCGCTTGCACGCGCAGATCGTTTCGCAGGCGGACAGCGGGCTGTCCGAAATCCCTGCTACACCTTGCGCGGGAATGACACGGCAGGTTTCAGTGATGTTCTGCGTAAGTCCTACTTACTTCATGGCCACCTATTATTTGACTGTTATTTCCTGACCAGCGCGCAAGCCGGATTCGGCGCCGGGTAGACGTCCTTCCCCTGCATCACCGCTTTCACGTGGTAGTAGTCCCACGGCTGTTTCGACTCGGCCGGCTTCTTTACCTGCAACAGCAGCATGTCATGCACCAGCGCGCCGTCGTCGCGCAACTTGCCGTTGCGTATCACCGCATCGTTGATCGTCATGCTCTTGAGCTGGGCGATGACTGCCGGCGCGTTGTCGGTGCCGGCGGCCTGGATCGCCTTCAGGTAATTGAGGACCGCGGAATACACCCCGGCCTGGGCCGAGGTCGGCATCTTCTTGGCCTTCTCAAAGAATTTCCTCGACCATGCGCGCGCCTGATCGTCCTGATCCCAGTAGAAGCTCTCAGTCAGATACATGCCCTGCGCCTTCGCCAGGCCCATGCTGTGGACGTCCGACAAATAGGTCAGCAGCGGTGCGATGGTTTGCTTGTTCGAGATCCCGTATTCCCGCGCTTGCTTGACCGCATTGATGGTGTCGCTGCCGGCATTCGCGAGCGCGATCACATCGGCCTTCGAGCTCTGCGCCTTCAGCAGAAACGCGGAAAAGTCGTTGCCGGGGAAAGGGTGGCGCGAATTGCCCAGCACCTGTCCGCCATTGGCGAGCACGACTTCGCTGGCATCCTTTTCCAGCGATTGGCCGAAGGTGTAATCGGCGGTGATGAAATACCAGCTCTTCTTGCCTTCCTTGACCAACGCCCTGGCGGTACCGGCGGCCAGCGCATAGGTGTTGAAGGTCCACTGCACATTGGTCGGCGAGCATTTCTCGCCGAGTACCGCGGTCGCACCGGCCGACGACAGCAGCGTCATCTTGTTTTTCTGCCTGGCGATTTCCATCACCGCCAGCGCGGTCGACGAGGTCGGCATATCGACGATGACATCGACCTTGTCCTGGTCGTACCAGCTGCGCGCCAGATTGGCTGCGATATCGGGTTTGTTCTGGTGGTCGGCAGACACCACCTCGACCGGTTTGCCCAGCACCTTGCCGCCCATTTCCTCAACTGCCAGCCTGGCCGCGATGACCGAGCCGTTGCCGGCGAGGTCGGAATATACGCCGGACAGATCGGTCAGCACGCCGATCTTGACGACGTCGTCGCTGATCCTGCTTTGCGCCGCTGCCGTCCCGATGCCCATCCCCACGATTGCCAGCGCCGCCACCAATTGCTTGATTACAAACTTGTTACGCATCATGGTCTCCATTAGTTAGCTAATTAGTTACCTACAAGGTACAAAGGGATTGCAACGACATTCACACGCCGAGTAACAAATTGAGCTCGTCGCGACGCGATGCCACTTCCGAGTGCGCGACCACCGCCACCACCTTGCCGTGCTCGATCGCGTAATGGCGATCCGCCAGGTTTTGTGCGAATTTGAAATTTTGCTCAACCAGAACCAGCGTAAATCCGCGTTCCTTGAGCTGTCGTATCACGCGCCCCAGCTGCTGCACGATGACCGGTGCCAGGCCCTCGGTAATCTCGTCCAGCAGCAGCAAGCGGGCGCCGGTGCGCAGGATGCGCGCCAGCGCCAGCATTTGCTGTTCGCCGCCGGACAACCGGGTGCCGGGGCTCGATGCCCTTTCCTTCAGGTTTGGAAACATCCGGTAAATTTCGGCGAGGCTCATGCCATTCGGTCCGACCTGCGGCAACAGCAGCAGGTTCTCTTCGGTGGTCAGGCTGGCGTAGATGCCGCGCTCTTCCGGGCAATAGCCGACCCCGAGCCGCGCGATCCGGTGCGGCGCCAGCGAGCTCGTTTCCTGCCCCATGATCTTGATCGAGCCGCTACGCCGGCCCACCAGACCCAGGATCGACTTCAGCGTCGACGAACGGCCTGCGCCGTTGCGCCCGATCAGCGTGATGCATTCACCCTCGCGGACGCTGAGGTCGATGCCGTGCAGCACATGCGATTCGTCGTACCAGGCGTGCAGGCCGGCAATGTCGAGTACGGTGCGGGCCTCAGTCATCATTACCTCCATCGTCGTCTCCGTCGTCGCCCATATAGGCTTCGCGCACCGCAGGATTGAGCGAGATTTCGGCGTAGGGTCCTTCGGCCAGAATCTGGCCGCGCTGCAGTACCGTGATGGTGTCCGAGATGTCGGCGATCACTTTCATATTGTGTTCAACCATCAGCGTGGTGCGGTTCGCCGACACGCGCTTGATCAGGTGCTTGACCCGGTCGACATCCTCGTGGCCCATGCCCTGGGTCGGCTCGTCCAGCAGCAACAATTCGGGATCGAGCGCCAGCGTGGTGGCGATCTCGAGCGTGCGCTTGCGTCCGTACGGCAAATCACCTGCCAGCGTATCCGCGTACTTTTCAAGATCGACGACAGACAACAGCTCCATCGCCCGTTCATTCAGGCTGCACAGGCGGCGTTCGGACTTCCAGAAGTGAAATTCGGTGCCGGCCTTGCGTTGCAACGCGATGCGCACATTTTCCAATGCGGTCATCTGCGCGAATACTGCAGAAATCTGAAACGAGCGGACGATGCCGCGCCGTGCGATAGCGGCCGACTGTTCACCCGTGATGTCGTGGCCGTTATAGACGATGCTGCCGCTGCTCGGCTTGTGGAACTTGGTGAGCAGATTGAACACCGTGGTCTTGCCGGCCCCGTTGGGGCCGATCAGCGCGTGAATCGAACCGCGCCTGATCTTCAAATTCACATCGCTGACGGCCCGGAAACCCTTGAATTCCTTGCCCAGCTTGAATGTTTCCAAAATGATGTCATGCATCCGGTTTCTCCCGATGACAGGCACAATGCGGCGAGCGCTGCACAGGTGCGCTACTGATCCGTATTTCGCTAAAAAAGAAGGAGTAACGCGATGCGCATCGGATTACTCCTTGAAGTCAGGTCGCGAATCTATCTGATCACACTCAGGACTTACGCAATATAGAGAATGTAGGGTGCGTCATGCGCACCATTACCCGTGTCGACGCTACATTGGTCCGCATGGCGCACCCTACTTTTTCCCGTTTTGCGTAAGTCCTAACTATCTGATGCTGGTGATGGCTGCGGTGGCGATCAATAACTGGCCAGCGGCGATGGCTGGCTGTTCTTGAAGGTATACACGGTGACCGGCGATTGCTTCATATTGCCGTCGGCGTCATAGGCATAGGTGCCGGCAATACCCTTGTGCGTCAGTTTGTAGATTTCGGCGCCGACCTTAGGCACATCGATCGAGTTGGCCTTTTGCATCGCTTCGGCAATCACCATGACCTGATCGTAGTAAGAAGCGGCGTAAGCATCAGGATCCTGGTTGTAGCGCGCCTTGTACTTGGTCTTGAAGGCCGGGCCGTTTGCCACCTTGTCGAGGATCGCGCCACCCTGTGCGCACAGCACGTTGTCGCCCACCGCATCGCCACCCAGCTTGCCCATCTCGGGGCTGCACAAGGTATCGCCACCGAGCAGCTTGGCCGTCATGCCGAGTTGCTTCATCTGGCGCGCCATCGGTGCGCCTTGTGGCGCATAACCGCCGAAAAAGATCGCGTCGACGTTCTTTGCCTTCAGGTTGGTCAGGATGGTAGAGAAATCGGTCGCCTTGTCGGTCGTGAACTCGTGCCCGGCCACCTGCAGGCCTGAGCTCTTCGCCACCTTGACGAACTCCGCCGCGACGCCCTGGCCGAATGCGGTGCGGTCATCGATCACGCCGACCGTCTTGGCTTTCAGGACCTTGGCTGCGTATCCGGCCATGCTGGAGCCGACTTGCGAATCGCTGGCGATGATGCGATACAAGTTCTTGTAACCGCCCTGCGTCACCTTGGGATTGGTGCCGACGGTCGATACCATCACGCCGGCCTCGTTATAGACCCGCGATGCCGGAATCGCCACGCCCGAGCAATACGGGCCCATTACGTATTTGACGCCGCCGTCGACCAGTTTTTGTGCCACGTTGACGCCGGCTTTGGGATCGCATTGATCGTCTTCCGACTGCAATTCGAATTTGATTTTCTTGCCGGCGACCGTGATCGGTTTGGCGTTCAGCTCTTCCACTGCCAGCCGGACGCCATTTTCATTGTCCTTTCCCGCAAACGCATTGGCGCCGGACAGCGGGCCGCTGTGGCCGATTTTGACGATCTGTTCCTGCGCCGAAGCACTGGCGGAAAATGCCAGCAACATGGCGCCAAACAACGGAATGATTCTAGTATTGAACGGCATCTGTATTTCCTCCTAAGGATTGAACTACAAGCGATACAACTCCTACCAATTCGGAAGCGATGTGTGCCGCTCCGTTTGCTGCAAACCTTGCCGCGCCGCCTGACGGCTATATTTTTATATTCAGGCAGCGATGTAGTGCGTCTTGACCCGCGTGTAAAACTCCATCGCCAGCGCACCCTGTTCGCGCGGACCATAGCTCGAACCCTTGGTGCCGCCGAAAGGCACGTGATAGTCGACCCCGGCGGTCGGCGCGTTCACCATCACCATGCCGGCCTGGATCTCGCGCCGGAATTGCGTCGCGTATTTCAATGAATTGGTGCAGATGCCCGCCGACAGGCCGAGCGGCGTGTCGTTGGCGACTGCCAGCGCCTGCTCGAAGTTCTTGACGCGCAGGATGCTGGCGACCGGGCCGAACACTTCTTCCTGATTCAAGCGAGCCTGCGGGTCATGATTTTCGATCAGGGTCGGGCTGAAGTAATGTCCCGGCCGCGGCTGCGACAGGTGCGCGCCGCCGCACAGAATGCGGCCGCCTTCATCCTTGCCGATGCGCAGGTAATCGATATTCTTTGCCAGCTGCCGCGCATCGACCACCGGACCGATCTGGGTCGTTGCGTCGAGCGCATGACCGACCCGCAAGGCGCGGGTACGCTCGACCAGCGCATCGACGAACTGGCGGTAGATGCCGTCGGTCACGATCAGGCGGCTCGACGCGGTGCAACGCTGTCCGGTCGAATAGAACGAGCCGTTGACCGCACATTCGATCGCCAGCGCCAGATCGGCATCGTCCAGCACCACCAGCGGATTTTTTCCGCCCATCTCGAGCTGGAATTTCTTCAGCGAGACTGCGCAATGCTGCGCGATTTTGCTGCCGACGCCGACCGAGCCGGTAAAGCTGATTGCGGCTACTTTCGGATGCTCGACCAGCGCGCTACCGGCCGCGCCGGCGCCCAGCACCAGATTGAATGCGCCGGCCGGCAGGCCGGAGCGACTGATGATGTCGGCCAGCGCCCAGGCGCAGCCTGGCGTCAGTTCGGACGGTTTCAGCACCACGGTGTTGCCGCAGGCCAGTGCCGGTGCCGTCTTCCAGGCCGGGATCGCGATCGGGAAATTCCAGGGCGTGATCAGGCCGACCACGCCGACCGCTTCCCGGGACGTGATGACCTCGATGCCCAAGCGCACCGATGGCAGCGCCTGACCACCGATTCTCAGCGCTTCGCCGGCATGGAACTTGAATATATGACCGGCCCGTATCACCTCGCCGATCGCCTCCGGCAGGACCTTGCCTTCCTCGCGCGCCAGCAGCGTGCCGAGCTCTTGCCGTCGCGCCAGGATCTCGCTGCCGATGAAGTCGAGCGCGTCGAAGCGCTGCTGCGGCGTCGAACGACTCCATTGCGGCAGGGCGGCATGCGCCGCTTCGACCGCCTGCGCCACGTGCAGTGGCTCGGCTTCCGCGTAGTCGCCGACCACATCGTCGAGATCGGACGGATTGATGTTCTGGCGCGAGGACGCGGTGGCGATCCATTCGCCGCCGATGTACAGGCGGTGCTGCCGGGATGATTGGGGAGATGACACGCTCGCTCCTTACTGCAAACGGCTCAGATCGGGGCGGGTTTCCAGTGCCCGCTTGACGATCGCGGTGACCCGCTCGCGCTCGGCACCCACCAGCGGCTGCCGGGGACGACGCACGAATTCATTGCCGACGCCGGCCAGTGTTTCGACCAGTTTCAGGTTTTGCACCAGCTTGTTCGACACGTCCAGATGCATCAGCGGCATGAACCACTGGTACAGCTTCAGCGCTTCATCCCAGCGCTTGGCCTTCATCAGCTGGTACAGCGTGACGGTCTCTTTCGGGAACGCCACCACCAGGCCGGCCAGCAAGCCGTCGGCGCCGACCGCCAGGCCCTCGAACGACAGGTCATCGACGCCCATGAACAGCTGGTAGCGGTGGCCGACCGCATTGCGCAGATCGGTGATGCGGCGCACGTTGTCGGTCGATTCCTTGATCGCGACGATCCATTCGCAGTCCGACAGATCCTTGAAGTCTTCGGGTGTCAGATCGACCTTGTACGAGACCGGATTGTTGTAGACCATGATCGGCAGCTGCGCCGCCTTGGCGATGGTGCGCAGATTATCTTTTGCTTCGCGCGAGTCGGCCGCGTACAGCACCGACGGCATCACCATGAAACCTTGCACGCCCATCGCGGCGGCTTCCTGCACGAAGCGGCAGGCGTTAGTGGTGCGGGTCTCGGATACGTTGACCAGGACCGGCACGCGCTGGTCGGCGACCTTCAGCGCAGTCTTGGTGACGGCCAGTTTTTCGTCGAACGACAGGGTGCTGGCTTCGCCCAGCGAACCGCACGTCAGCAGGCCGTGCACGCCGCTATCGATCTGGAATGCGAAGTGTTTTTCCATCTCCGCATGATCCAGATCTTCGTTTTCCTTGAACTTGGTGGTAACTGCTGGGAACACACCTTCCCACTTGGCTGTAAACATTGCATTGCTCCTTTTTTTGCAGGGATAAACAAGTGACTGAAACTCATACTAATATTCTGCAAATATATTTACAACATATTTAAATGAGAATTTTGAGATAATTTGAAAGTGCCGGGAAGCTATGCAGAAATCGGCATTGTTCATGCGCCGGATGTGCCAGCCTGCCGTCACGGAGCGGTCGCAGAACGCGGGCCGGCCCGCGCAATCAGGAGGAACTGCCGAACAGACAGGGCTGCCATTTGACCGGACACCATTGAATCGCCGTTTTCCAATTAAGATGAGAGAGCACCGGCATGCCGCCGGCATGATCAGAGCCACAGCGACACCACCGACTACCATGATCGAACCAACCCGAACCGCGCCAGCGCCCGCTACCGACCACGACAGCAGTCGCCGCTTGCTGGCGGCCGCGATCGACAATGTCTTCTTCGCCGAGCCCCTCTTCGACGCGCTGCCCGACGTCGTGTTTTTTGTGAAGGACCATGCAGGCCGTTACGTCGTGGTCAATCGGACGCTGGTCAATCGCTGCGCGCTGCGGGACAAATCGGCACTGATCGGACGCGATGCAACCCAGGTATTTCCTCATGCGTTCGGCAACAGCTACCTGGAACAGGATCAGGCGGTGCTGGCGACCGGGGTCGAGATTCGCGACCAGCTGGAATTGCACCTGTACCCGGATCGCGATCCGGGCTGGTGCCTGACTTGCAAGATCCCGTTATTCGATGCCGAGCGGCGGGTGGTGGGGCTGGCCGGCATTTCGCGCGATCTGGCGATGCCGGACCAAAAGCATCCGGTCTACCGGCGCATTGCCGACGCCGCCAGCTATCTGCAGGCCAATTACGACCAACCGGTGCAGTTGGCGGATCTGGCCCAGATTGCGCGCCTGTCGGTGTCGCAAATCGAGCGTTACTTTCACAAGATTTTTTATCTGACGCCGCGCCAGATGATCATCAAGACCCGGCTCGATGCGGCGTCAAGCATGCTGGCCGGCGAGCGCAGCATCACCGACATCGCCGCAGCCTGCGGCTATCACGATCACAGTGCGTTCACGCGCCAGTTCAAGGCCACGGTGGGCGTCACGCCGAGCGACTACCGCGCGATGCTCAAGCAGCGCAAGTCTTCGTAGTTATTTCAGTCAGTTACTTCAGTCAGTTACTTCAGTCGGCATCGGTCGGCTGGTTGGCGCATTCCATGATGCTTGAGATCCGCGCCGGCGACAGCGGTAGCCGCACCGAATCCTGGGTCCAGCCATACAGAACGGCGGTCGCGCCACCGCAGATGCGGCCCTGGCAGGGGCCCATGCCGCAACGGGTATGCAGCTTGGCGCTGCGCCAGCTGCTGTGCCTGGCCAGTGCGCCATGACGGACATCCTCACAACGACAGACGATGGTTTGCGCGTCACACAGGTGACGCAATTCGGGGCGCAGCACGAAGGTCTTTGCCAGCCGCGCTGCAAAGGCCTGCCCGCGCGCGCGTTCTGCCAGATATCGCGCCGCTGGTGACAGATCGCCAACCGCAGCAAGGCCGGCGATGCTGCCCTCGGCCAGCGCTAAATCGACGCCGCCGATGCCGGTGCCTTCACCGGCGCAAAAAATATCCGGTTGCGAGCTTTGCTGCCAGCGGTCGACTATTACTGCCTCTGCCTCTGCCCCTGCCCCTGCCCCTGCCACCTTGTGCTCGGTCGTGCAACCGAGAGCGCTGGCCAGTTCCAGATTCGGCAGCAAGCCGTAGCCACAGGCAAGGACATCGCAGTCGAGCAGCCGGCGCTTGCCGCCGAGCGCAATCTCCGCCTGTTCCAAACGGGTGTCGCCTTGCGCCGCGGTCACATAGGCGTTCGTGAAATAGGGGATGCCTTTCAGTTGGGAGCGCAATTGCAGTGCCTGCTTCAGCTTGCCCGGCGTCGCCAGCAACGCCAGCGCGAAACGCGCCAGCCGGTGCAGCGGCGCCTGCTCGACGATGGCAACCACTTCGGCGCCGCGCTCCCGCAGCGTCGCGGCCACCGCCAGCAACAGCGGGCCGGAGCCGGCCACCAGCACCCGTTTTCCCGTCACCGGCAAGCCGCCCTTGACCAACGCCTGCAGCCCGCCGGCACCGGTAACGCCGGGCAAGGTCCAGCCTGGAAACGGCAATAGCCGCTCGCGGGCGCCGGTCGCCAGCACCAGTCGTTCATAGCGCAGGTTGGCGCTGCTGTCGGACGTTTCGACTCGCAATGTGTTCGGGCCAGACGGATACAGCACCCGGGTCTGGAGCAGAAACTGCACGTTCGGCGCCCGGCGCAACGCCGACCACAGGCTGGCAGCGCGCGCGTCCCCGCTGTGTTGCGGTCCGCCGCGCCAGATCTGGCCGCCGGCCAGCGGGTTGTCGTCGACGATCCCGATCTGCAAGCCGCTGGCGGCAGCACTGTGCGCCGCCGCCAGCCCGGCCGGACCGGCGCCGATCACCAGCACATCGAATTGCTTCCTCATGCGTCATCCTCGGTTGCTGCCGCAGTTTCCACCCGCATCTGCGCCGCGCACGGGGTCTGGCAAGCCAGGCGGTGGGCGCGGTCATCGATCGTGACGCGGCATTCCTGGCACACGCCCATGCCGCACAGCGGAGCGCGCAGCATGCCGCCGACCGAGCGCCGCGTGATGCCGCCTCCGGCCATCGCAATCGCCGCCGCGACGCTGGTGCCGGCAGCGACCGTGACCGGCTGGCGGTCGATGAATAATTCGACAGTGTCAGACATGGGTGGACGCCAGTTCCGCAAAACGCGCCGGCAGATAAGGCGTGATCGAAATCGGGGCCACCTGATTTAAAATCTGCGCCGTCAACAGTTTCGCGGTCGCCAGCGAGGTCGTGATCCCCAGGCCCTCATGGCCGGTCGCCAGCCAGACCCGGGGCCGGGTGGGATGCGGCCCGATCAGCGGCAAACCATCCGGACTGGCGGCGCGCAAGCCGGTCCAGCAGCGGATCGCGTTCAGGCCGGACAGCGCCGGCACAAAGCGCGCCGCGTGCGCCAGCATGCGCGTCATGATGTCCAGATCAACCGCCTTGTCGGTGTTGTCGAACTGGCGCGACGAGCCGATCAGCAGCTGCCCGGTGGGGCGCGGCTGCAGGTTGAACGCGACCGAATCGCCGCTCGCCGCATGCGCGCTCTTGATGTAACCGAGTTCGACCAGCTGATGCCGGATGAAATCCGGATAGCGATCGGTGATCACGATATGGCCTTTTTTCGGGCGAATCAGGCCACCGGTATGTAATTCCGGCAACAACTGCACACAGGCCGCGCCGTTTGCGACCAGCACGATAGCGGCATCGATCCGGCTGCCATCTGAGAGCGTGACACCGGTGCCGGTAATCGTGCAGACCTCGCCGTCGATTAGTTGCGCGCCGCGCCGGCGCGCGCGTTCCAGTAATATTTTTGCGCTTTTCGGTGGGTACACCACCGCGTCGCCGGTGACCCGCAAACCGCCAGCCAGGCCGGGCCGCAGCTGTGGCTCCAGCAGATACAGCATTGCGGCGTCCAGCAGATCACAGGCAATGCCATGGGCCGCCAGCGTGACTTGCTTGGCGCGCGCCGCCGTCATCTCTTCGTCGTCGGCCGCGACCCAGATCGTGCCGCAGCGGCTGTATTCGTGGCGCTCGCGTTCGTTATCAACATCGCCATTAGCATCGACCAACTGGTTCCAGAGTGCGATCGAATAGCTGGTCAGTGCCAGCTCTGCCGGGTTGTCGTCCATTGCCACCAGATGACCCATGCCAGCGGCGGTGGCGCCGCTGCCGACCGCATCGCGCTCGACGATCGTGACCGTCAAGCCGCAGGCCGTCAGCTCATCGGCACAGGCGGCGCCGATGATGCCGGCACCGATCACCAGCACATCGGGCCTGGCTGTCACCGGATACCCCAGACGAAGGGATCGTCGTCGTTCAGGATCAATGTCGCCTCGGCATTGACGTGGGCGCGGCCGCGGATGCTCGGCAGCAGCCGCTCGCCATCCCGCCGGTAACACGCCTCGAACACGCTGCCGATGATGCTTTCCTGACGCCAGATTTCGCCCTCGGCCAGTTTGTTGTCGGCCGCCAGGCAGGCGATCTTGGCGCTGGTGCCGGTGCCGCAGGGCGAGCGGTCGTACGCCTTGCCGGGACAGAGCACGAAATTGCGGCTGTCGACCTGCGCGTTGGGCGAGGCGGAAAACAGTTCGATATGATCGATCGGGGCGCCGTCAGCCCCTGTCACCGCGGCGATTTCCAGCGCCGCGCGCACCTGCCAGCAGAAATTGGTCAAGGCTTCGATATTCGTGGATTGCAAATCCAGACCGTGTTCCGCCACCAGAAAAAACCAGTTGCCGCCCCAGGCTACATCACCGACCACGCGGCCGTGACCTGGCACCTCGACCGCCACCTGATGCCGAAAGCGATAGGCCGGCACGTTGTGCACGGTCACGCTGCCATCGGCATGCAGTTCGGCCTCGACGGCGCCGACCGGCGTTTCGATCCGGTGGCGTCCGACCGCGATGCGGCCGAGGTGGGCCAGCGAGACCATCAGGCCGATCGTGCCGTGGCCGCACATGCCGAGATAGCCGACATTGTTAAAGAAAATGACGCCGGCCGAACAGGACGGATCATGCGGCTGGCACAGCAGCGCGCCGACGATCACGTCCGAGCCACGCGGCTCGCACACCACCGCGGAACGGACATGATCATGCTCGCGCCGGAAGCGTTCGACGCGCTCGTGCAATGGGCCGGAGCCGAGATCGGGGCCGCCGGCGATGACCAGTCGGGTCGGCTCGCCGCCGGTGTGGGAATCGATGATGGAGATTGTTTTCATGCGCCCAGATTAGACATATTCGGCGATGCGGTCTTGCTCGAAAGGACCGCGCCGGATGACTAAATCGGCATACTCGCACGACACCTTGTTGCGGCCGTTTCGGCGGCGCCCGCCATGTATGGCGCCATTGCGCGCCGCATCGGCCGCCGACGTCTATGGCAAAATCCGGCTAATATTCAGTCACCGGATCAGGCCGGTGCGTAATCTTTTTTGAACGCATACTCACAGGTAGGTGGCCGTAATCTGCTGGTAAATAAAAAGAAGTTTCCATATACTCGCCGAAAGATAAAATGGACCAAGCACGCACCAGCTGCCGCCGGGCGGCTGTAGTATTCGCCGCAGCGGCCGGCGTCGCACTCAGCGCCGGTTTCAGCTTCGCGCAACCGGCACCGGCACCGGCCGCGTCGACGCCGGCGCCCGCTTCCATTTCTGCCAGCATCCCCGACACCATCGCGCAACGCTTGCTCGCGTGCACCGCCTGCCACGGCAAAGAGGGCCGCGCCGCCAGCGACGGCTACTATCCGCGCATCGCCGGCAAGCCCGATGGCTATCTGTACAACCAGCTGCTCAACTTCCGTGAGGGCCGGCGCCAGTACCGGCCGATGATCTATTTGGTCGATCATCTGCCGGATGCCTACCTGCGCGAGATCGCCGTGTACTTCTCGAGCCAGCATCCGCCCTATCCGCCGCCGCAGCGGGTCAACGTCTCGGACAGCGTGATGGAACGCGGCAAGCAGCTGGTGATCAACGGCGACGCATCGAAAAACGTGCCGGCCTGTGCGGCCTGCCACGGCAGCGCGTTGACCGGTGTGCTGCCGTCGACGCCGGCGCTGATCGGCCTGCCGCGCGATTACATCAATGCCCAGTTCGGCGCCTGGCGCAACGGCACCCGTCGCGCGCACGCACCCGACTGCATGGCCCAGATCGCCGAGCGGCTGTCGCGCGACGACATCAGCGCCGCCTCGGCCTGGCTGGCGTCGCAGCCGCTGGCCCCCGACTTGCTGCCGGCCGCCGCCAGCGGCGCGAAACTGCCGCTGGCTTGCGGCAGCGTGCCGCAATAGAACCCGAGGGGAGTGACATGAAACGCGCGCTGCAGATTTTCCTGATCGTGATGGTGGTCGCTTTCGCCGCTACGGTCGGCTTCGGCCTGCGCGAGGACAGCAACGACGCGACCGTCAGCCAGCCGGCCAGCTATCCGGCGGAACAAGTGACCCGTGGCGCCTATTTGGCGCGCGCCGGCGACTGCATGGCCTGCCACACCGCGCGCGGCCAGGCGGCCTATGCCGGCGGCCTCGCATTGCCGACCCCGTTCGGCAAAGTGATCACGCCGAATATCACGCCGGATGCCGAGACCGGCATCGGCAGCTGGAGTGCCGACGATTTCTGGCGCGCGCTGCACAACGGCAAGTCGAAGGATGGCAGCCTGCTGTACCCGGCCTTCCCGTATACCAATTACACCAAGGTCACGCGCGCCGACGCCGACGCGATGTATGCCTATTTCAAAACGGTGCCGCCGGTGCGCCGCCAGAACCAGGCGCACCAGCTGCGCTTCCCCTACAACCATCGGATCCTGCTGGTCGGCTGGCGCATGCTGTATTTCCGCCCCGGCGTGTATCAGCCGCGCGCCGCCCAGAGCGCCGAGTGGAATCGCGGTGCTTACCTGGTGCAGGGGCTGGGCCATTGCAGCGCCTGTCACAGCGACCGTAATGCGCTCGGTGCGGTATCGAGTAAGGCCGACCTCGGCGGCGGCTTGATCCCGACCATGAACTGGTTTGCGCCATCGCTGACTTCGGATAGCGAAACCGGGCTCGGCACCTGGGCGCCGCAGGAGATTGCCAGCTTGCTCAAAACCGGCGTATCGAATCGCGGCACGGTGTTCGGCCCGATGGCCGAAGTGGTGGCGCAGAGCCTGCAACATCTGTCCGACAGCGACATCGACGCCATGTCCGGCTACCTGAAGGCCTCGTCGGCCAAGGTGCTGACGCCCGACGTCGAGGCCGCGCTGAAGCTCGGCGCCAAGCTGTACCAGACCCATTGCGCTGCTTGCCACCAGACGGGCGGCGAAGGCGCACCGCCAATCTATCCGCCGCTGGCCGGCAACCGCGCGATTACCATGCCGTCGGCCGTCAACCCGATCCGCATGGTGCTGAACGGCGGCTTCCCACCCGGCACCAGCGCCAACCCGCGCCCCTACGGCATGCCGCCGTTCGGGCCGGCGCTGAACGATACCGAGGTGGCGGCGCTGGTCACCTACATCCGCAACAGCTGGGGCAACCAGGCCGGTGCGGTCAGCGCGCACGAGGTCAACCAGTTCCGCGGCGCGCCGCTGGATTGAAGGCGTGCCTGTTGTGGTGAATTGAAACCTTGCAACACCGAAGCGCGGGCCGGCGTCGATTCGTTTTTCTCCGTGCCACCGTGCCTCCGTATTGAGACATTCCTCGATTTGATACTTGAATCCACGAAACTGTCGCCATCTTCAGACAATGTCGGTCAATTTTTGGTCAGATTTTTGCTGAGCAAACGTTTTCCCGCGTTTCGCATATCATTGCGGGTTGGCCCGTTGCGATGGGCCGCCGGCAAACACTTCCAACATACCGAACAAGGATGCAGCAATGGCTGTCCAGGTCGCCGTAGTGCCGTTCAATCAACGCACGATACGGCTCGAATACCAGTGGCTCAACGCCGAAATGACCGATGCGCCGCTGATCGTGTTCCTGCACGAAGGGCTGGGTTCGCTGTCGATGTGGAAGAATTATCCGCAGCAGCTGTGCGATACGGCGCAGTGCCGTGGCCTGGTCTATTCGCGTTATGGTTACGGCAACTCGACGCCGCGCCCGCATGACGAAAAATGGCCGGTCGACTATATGCAACAGCAGGCGCTGGACGTACTGCCGGCCTTGCTGCAAGCGGTCGGGGTCGACGCCGCGGCAGACAAGCCGTGGCTGTTCGGCCACAGCGACGGCGCGTCGATCGCGCTGATCTATGCCGCCAGTTATCCGGCTGCGCTGGCCGGCGCGATCGTGCTGGCGCCGCATGTTTTCGTCGAAGACATCAGCATTCACGGCATTGAGCAGGCGCGCGCCGCCTATCTGCAGACCGACCTGCAGCAGCGCCTGGCGCGTTACCATGCGGACCCCGATTCGGCATTCTGGGGCTGGAACGACATCTGGCTGGCGCCGGATTTTCGCGGCTGGAATATCGAGACGCTGCTGCCGGAAATTCGCTGCCCGGTACTGGCGCTGCAGGGTTATGACGACGAATACGGGACTATGGCGCAACTGGACGGCATCGCCAGGCGGGTGCCGCAGGCCGAACTGCTCAAGCTGGCGGCTTGCGGCCACAGTCCGCAGCGCGATCAGGGCGCGGCAGTGACCGCCGCTGCAACCGCATTCATGGCGCGTCACTCCGCCACCGCAGGAGCGCGCTGATGCTGAATCAGGCCGAGTCGCCGCAGGCTGAGTCGACGCACACTGCACCGGGCCGCGGCGCCAGCTTCGCCGCCGGCGCCCGCGCCACGATCCCGATGATGGTCGGCGCCGCGCCGTTCGGCCTGATCTTCGGCGCATTGGTGGGTGCCAATGGTGTCGCGCTGTGGCAAGGGCAGCTGATGTCGCTCGGCGTGTTTGCCGGTTCCAGCCAGTTCATCGCGCTCGGCCTGGTGGCTGGCCATGCCGGCATGCTGGTGATCTGGTTTGCGACTTTCATCGTCAACCTGCGCCATCTGCTGTACGCGGCCACGTTGCTGCCGCACGTGTCGCACCTGACCGCGCGCTGGCGCTGGTTGCTCGGATTTTTGCTGACCGATGAAACCTTCGCCGTGGTCGCGTCGTACTACCGCATCCATCCGAACAGCGCGCACGGTCACTGGTATTTTCTCGGCTCCGGGGTCGCGATGTATGCCAACTGGCAGCTGTGGACCGTGATCGGGCTGCTGTTCGGCGCGGTATTTCCGCAGCTGCAATCGCTCGGGCTCGATTTTGCGATGGTGGCGACCTTCATCGCGATCGTGGTGCCGCAGCTGGCCAGTCTGCCGCAACTGTCGGCGGCTTTGGCGGCAGGCCTGTGCGCCTACCTGTGGCAGGGGTTGCCGTACAAGCTGGGCCTGCTGTCGGCGGCGCTGGTCGGGATTGCGGTCGGGCTGACGCTGTCGTACTGGGTTGCGCATCACCGCACCGCAAAGGCGCAACCATGAATTTCACGCTGATGATCGCCGGCATGGCGCTGATCACGGTCTTCATCAAGGCCGTGATCTTCATTCTTGGCGAGCGCGTCGTGCTGCCGCCCTTGCTGCGCCAGGCGCTCAGCTTCGTGCCGGTCACGGTGCTGACTGCGATCATCGTGCCGATGGTGCTGGCGCCGCACGGTCGCGGGCTGGAATTCAGCTGGCGCAATCCGCAACTGGTCGGGGCCGTCGCTGCAGTGCTGGCCTGCGTCGCGACGCGCCAGCAGCTGCTCACGATTGCGGTCGGGCTGCTGGTATTTTTCGGCTGGCAGTTTGGCGTGCTGGCCTGATCCTAGAATCGGCAGTTGACCGCTTGCTCGCTTCGATAAGTTAATGAATTAATTGAGATTTTTCATGGTTAAGTATTTCCCCCTTTCGGTGAGAGCGCTACAGGCACGATTGCACGCTTTTCCGGTGGCCGGCATTCCGGCTCTCTGGCGTTGTTGCTCCTCCTTGCAGAATGCAGTCTGCAGCGTCGTCGCGCCTAGCCAGAAAGCCGGAAAAGCGCACACTCGCACCTGTCCAACCGCCGTTTCTAGGATGATTTGCACGGAACACTGGCAAGTCATACACTCGCGATAACAAATACTTCTTTTTACAGGATCAGAAACACCATGACAGATCATAAATTCGGCGAGCAGGACTGGAAGCGCCTGCTGGCCAGTCTGGGCGAGGACCCGGAGCGACAAGGTTTGCGCGAGACCCCGAGCCGCGTCGCCAAGGCCTGGAAGCAATGGACCGCCGGCTACGACCAGGACCCGGCCGCGCTGCTGAAGGCGTTCGAGGACGGCGCCGAACAATACAACGAGCTGATCGTGGTGCGCGGCATCCCGGTCTACAGTCATTGCGAGCATCATCTGGCGCCGTTCTTCGGCAAGGCCACGATCGGTTATGTGCCGAACGGCAAGATCGTCGGCCTGTCCAAGCTGACCCGGCTGGTCGACTGTTTCGCCAAGCGGCTGCAGGTGCAGGAGCGCCTGACGGCCCAGATCGCCGACGCGCTGATGGAACATCTGGACCCGAAGGCGGCCGGCGTCGTGATCCGCTGCCGCCATCTGTGCATGGAAAGCCGCGGCATCCGCACCCCGGGCGAAGAGACCATCACCTCGGCCATGCTCGGTGAACTGCAGCCGAACCTGGCGCTGCGCACCGAATTCCTGGCGCTGGCGCGCGAGAACTGAGCGTCGCCCAGCAAGCCAACAGCAAGCCACATCACGAACCTTTGATGACCATCCACCGCTGCGCCTGGGCCAACCCCGCCAACCCGCGTTACCTGGCCTACCACGACCACGAGTGGGGCCAGCCTTGCCATGACGAAACCACGCTGTTCGAGATGCTGAATCTGGAGGGCGCGCAGGCTGGCCTGTCCTGGGAAACCATCCTCAACAAGCGTGACAACTACCGCGCTGCGTTCGACGGCTGGGATGCCGAACGCATCGCGCAGTACGACGCGGCCAAGGTCGCCGCGCTGCTGCTGGACGCCGGCATCGTGCGCAACCGACTGAAGGTCGCCGCTGCCATCACCAATGCGCAAGCTTATCTGCGCCTGCGCGACGAGGTCGGCGGCCTCGACTCCTACCTGTGGGCCTATGTCGACGGCCAGCCGATCGTCAACGGCTGGGCGCGCCGCGAACAGGTGCCGGCCAAGACGCCGCTGTCCGACATCATCTCGAAAGATCTCGCCAAACGCGGCTTCAAGTTCGTCGGTTCGACCATCATCTATGCGTATATGCAGGCGATCGGCATGGTCAATGATCACAGTGCCGATTGTTTCTTGCACCCGCCGATGACGGAATGAGTATGTGTCTGTGTGGTTGACGGAAGCAGACCGGGTCACCAATCCGACAACAAGACTGGCGTCGAATCCGAAACTTATCGGTCAGCGCTTTCTAGCGGAAAGAATATATCCACTTGCAGGCCCACGCCACTGCTCGGGGTCGTTGCGGTGACTGTCGCATGCAGCAAGTCGCAGATTTCCTTGACGATGGATAGTCCCAATCCAGAGCTGTTCGGCTTGGATTCGTCCAGGCGATAAAAGCGTTCAAATACTTTTTGTTGCTCGCCCAACGGAATGCCCGGCCCGGTGTCCTGCACGCGAAGCAGAGCGTGACCATCTTCGCGACGCAGTGAAATCGTTACCGTGCCTGCCGTCTTCATGTGCTGGATCGAGTTGTCGACCAGGTTGGAAATCAATTCGCGCAATAAGTAGCGCGGAACACCGATCAGGATCGTGCCATCAATAAAGTCGATCCCGAGCTCGATATCCTTCTGTTGGGCGACTGGTGCCAATTCCTCCATGACCGTGGTGATAGTCTCGGCGACATTGATGTCGCCTGCGAGGTGACGGTCGTGCCTGTTTTGCTCTACTGCCGCCAGCACCAACAGCTGGTTAATGACCTTCGTCCCTTGCAGTATCGTCTTCTGAATTGCGTTGAGAACTTCCTTCTGGGTTGGATCGATCGCGTCGTTGCGATGGCCAAAATTAATCTGGGACGTAATGATGGCAAACGAGGTTCTCAGTTGATGCGCAGTGTTGGCGACGAACTGTTCGTAGGATGACAGCGTCTTGTCCAGTCGCGCGACATAGTCGTTCATCGCAAAAATCACTGGCGTCAGCTCCGCCGGCGCATTCCTTTCATCCAGCTTCTCCAATGACCCTGGCTGCCGCTGCAGCAATTTTGCACCGAACTGTATCAACGGACTCAGGGTCCACCGGACCGCAATCAGCAGCGCGATCATGACGACCAGCAGCAGGATCAAATGCTCTCTCATCGTGAGAAAAAAAAGATCTTTTCTGAAAGCGTCGTGGCTGTATAGGGTTTGCGCTACCTGGGTGATGGCGTAATCGTTTGAAAACGAATTTGGAAGTTCATGCGCATACGCGATTACCCGCACCGGTTCGCCACGGATCGAGGTCAGGAAATATTTTTCCTGCTCGATCTCCAGTGCGCCGGGGTAGACACTCAGTTCTTCGTTTCCCGATATGAGCGTCCCGCTTTTGCTGCGAACCGCGTAAAAAATGCGATCTTTATATTCGCTCGCAAAAAGTTCGAATGCCGCGGGAGGAACACTGATTTCATAGCCGCCATCGATCGACACCAGCTGCTCCGAAATGATTTTCGCGGAACCCTTGAGCAACTGCTCCTGGACCAGGGATGCAATTTTATCGGTGCTGTTGTAGGTAAAGACAAGATCGATCCCGGAGATGAGCAAGGTCGGTAAAAATATCCACCCTGCCAGGCGACTCTTGAGGCTATTAGGAGGTCGCAACATAAGTCAGCATATATCCCAGGCCGCGCAGAGTAATGATTTGCGCGTCCGAATTCTCGATCTTCTTGCGCAATCGAAGTATGTAAATTTCCAGCGCTTTTGGCGAAACAGAATCATTCAAGGTACACAGGCTGTCCGCCAAATGCCTTTTGGATACCGTCTTTCCCATCTGCCGTATTAACGCCTCAAGCACTGCATGTTCTCTTGGCGTCAAATTGAGATCAACGCCGCGACTGCTGAATATTTTTGAATTGCTGTTGTAGCTCAACGCTCCGCAGCTGGTAATCGGATTGGTTTTTCCACTGGAGCGCCGCAACAGAGAGCGCAGCCGGGCTTCCAGTTCATGAATATCAAACGGTTTTGCCAAATAGTCGTCGGCCCCCAGGTTGAGGTGTTCCACGATGTCTTGCAAGGAATCCTGGGCACTGATGATCAGGACCGGTACCTCATTATTCTTGTTTCTCAAATTTTTTAAGATGGTCTGGCCCTTGAGTCCAGGAAGCGTCAGATCGAGCAATATAGCGTCGTAGCTCTGCGTCAATAAGAGCAAAGTCGCCTCTTCGCCCGTAAACGCCTGTTCCACCGCATATCCCGACAAGTTCAACAGCCGACTGAGCCAGGACGACAACTCGCGGTTGTCCTCCACTAATAGTAATTTCATGGTTTTGATTACCTGATGCCCGTATGCGTCCTGTTTTCGCAACACCCGTTTTATTTTTATCTCAACCGGCTGATTGTAGGCAAATAGAAGGTTAAGCAGCCCTACATTGTGTCCCGTAGGCCGATTCAATCACATAACGGTATTCAATTTCGGCATACGACCTAATAACGAGGAGATAAGTAAAATGATAAAGAAGCTAATGGCTGTGGCCATTCTAGGCGCGATGGCGGGCGCAACTCAAGCACAATCCACATCGGTTGAGCAATTGCAACAGGCACTCGCCCAAGCACAAAAAGCCGCCGCAGATGCACAGAAGGCTGCGGCGCAGGCGCAGGATGCGTTGACACAAATTCAACAAACCAGCGTCGCAGCAAAAGAAGCTGCCCCGCAAAATGCGAAAAGCGCATCGACGATCTCGCAACCCCCGGGAGAAGGTTTAATTTACAAGAACAGCTCCGACTCGGTCAGGTTGTATGGTTTGATTGATCTCACCGGCGTTCACAAAAACAACGCAGACAAGGCAGGTAACACGGTAAACGACATGCCTGTCGCCTGGTTTAGCGGCAATCGCTGGGGCATCGAAGGTGAACATGCGTTGAAAGACACTGACGGGCTCAAAGCTATTTTCAAGCTCGAAAGCGAATATGAACTACCCACCGGCAACATGGATTCGCCGGGCGTCCTATTCAACCGGGATGCGTGGTTAGGGGTGGAGAGCAAGTCTCTCGGGAAATTGACATTCGGGCGCCAGAACACGCTGGCCCGTGAGTTTTCGAAGATTTATGGTGATCCGTATGGTACGGCCGGCGTCACGCTGGAAGAAGGCGGCTACAGCAACAATAACAACTTCAAGCAGCTGATTTTCTATTCGGGCAGTGCAACAGGTACGCGCTACGACAAAGGCGTCGTGTGGAAAAAGGAATTTGGTAATATCGTTGCCGGTGTAGGCTATCAGTTCGGCGGGGTTCCCGGTGATTTCTCGCAAGGTTCAACCAAGTCCCTGGGCCTGGCATACAACGGCGGTGCAGCTAATATTTCCGGGTTTTACAATACGGCGAACGTTGCCGGTTTGACCAACAGAAGTTATTCGATTGGCGGCAATTACCAAATCGGTCTGGTTCGCCTGAACGCCGGTTACATCCATTACACCGCGGACCAGCCAACCGTGATCGGACAGCGTAAAGATAACGCGTATACCGTTTCCGCAAAATTTACGCCGGGCAACAAATTCGATTATGAACTCGGCTATCAGACCATGAATGCAGATCATGCTGCGGTCAATGGCGGTGGTTTCGTGCTGAACGCCTATGCCAACGCGTCCAACGCAACCATGTCTGCCACCGGCAAGCGTAAAACCCTATATGGATCGATGTTCTATCACTTCGACAAGCGTACCGAACTGTATCTGGCACTTGATCGTTTGACTACAGACGGGACTTATCTCGCATCTCAGGCTAACGGCTTCCGCTCGCAGAATGAATATGCGATGGGTATGCGCTTCAAGTTCTAAGGTTGGTGAAAAAGGTGATACGGGGTCGTGCGCCAGGTCCCGTATCGCGTGTCAGACAAATAGCCAAAACTCGTGTCTATGAGCGCATCATCCTGGTCTTGGCTATTGATACGCGGTGGTAATGCTGGTACCGGGCAGTCTTGCAAAGATTTGCCGAGCAATTAAAAAAATTAAATCCACGGAGATGACAATGAAATTCATGATCAAACCGCTCAGCGCAATGCTGCTGTTGGCGTCCAGCCTGAACTGTTATTCGGCTGAAAAAATCACCATTATGGTCGGCGGCATCGAAAAGCAAATCTATCTGCCGGCAAAACTGGCGGAACAACTGGGCTACCTGAAGGAAACCGGTCTCGAGATCGAGTTGCTGAGCGAGCCGGCCGGGGTCAATGCAGAAACCGAAATGCTGTCTGGCGCGGCGCAGGGCGTGGTGGGTTTCTATGACCACACGATAGACCTGCAGGCGCGGGGAAAACTTGTCGAATCCGTGGTGCAGTTCAGTCAGGCACCGGGTGAAGTGATCCTGGTCTCGAAAGCCGCCGCGAGCGCCATCAAATCCCCGGCCGACTTCAAAGGTAAAACCCTCGGCGTTACCGGCCTCGGTTCATCGACCAATTTTCTGACGCAATATCTGGCCGCCAAGGCCGGTGTCAAGAACAGCGAATTCACGACTTTGCCAGTCGGCGCCGGTTCCACCTTTATCGCGGCCATGGCACAAGGCAAGATCGATGCCGGCATGACGACCGAGCCGACCATCTCAAAACTGACTTCGTCCGGTGCCGCCAGCGTCCTGGTCGACTTGCGCACGATGAAGGAAACCGAGGCGGCGCTGGGCGGCGCCTATCCGGCTGCCTGCCTTTACATGCCGACCGCCTGGGTCAGCAGCCACAAGGAACAGGTGCAAAAGATTGTGACCGCCTTCGTCAAGACGCTCAAGTACATCAAGACGCATAGCGCCAAAGAGATCACGGAAAAGATGCCGCCTGACTATTACACGGCCAACAAGCAGATGTACATCGATGCGTTGGAGGGCAGCAAGCAGATGTTTACCGGCGATGGCGTGATGCCGGAAAGTGGTCCGGCGACCGTGCTCAAGGTACTCAACGGGTTTGACAAGGCAGTCCAGGGCAAGTCAATCAATTTGGCAAATACATTCACCACTGATTTTGTGAAGGCCGCAAGATAATGAAGAAGGTAGCAATTGAACTGACCAACGTAAGCCGGAAATTTATCAGCCCGGAAGGCAAGGTCACGCTGGCGCTCAAGGATTTCAGCCTGACCGTCAATGAAGGTGATTTCTGCGCCATCGTCGGTCCGACCGGATGCGGGAAGTCGACCACGCTTGGCATGATTACCGGTTTGAATCCGCCCTCGTCCGGTTCCGTCAAAGTGTTTGGCAAACCGGTGGTGGGGATCGATCCCAATATCGGTTTCGTGTTTCAGGCCGATGCCGTGTTCCCATGGAAAAACGTGATCGACAATGTGTCGATCGGCCCCATTTTCCGCGGCAAGGACCCGAAGACCGCCAGAGAGATGGCCGGCGAATGGGTGCGCAGGGTCGGCCTGTCCGGATTCGAATACCACTTCCCGCATCAACTGTCGGGCGGCATGCGCAAGCGTGTCGCACTGGCGCAGACCTTCATCAACGAGCCCAAGATTTTGTTGATGGACGAGCCCTTTTCCGCCCTGGATGTGCAGACGCGTGCGCTGATGCAGGATGAGCTGTTGGGGCTGTGGTCGGAGAAAAAGGCATCCGTGGTGTTCGTCACGCACGACATCGAAGAAGCCATCGCACTGGGCGATCGCGTGGTGGTGCTGAGCAAGGGACCCGGCATGGTCAAGAGCAGCTATGAAATCCCGCTCACGCGCCCACGCGATGTGTCGGAAGCGCGATATTCGAGCGAATTCATTCATCTATCAAAACAGATTTGGTCCGACTTAAAAGATGAAGTCCAAATTTAAAGCAGGGTCAAACACACTATGAATACAGCACCTTTATCCCGCATTGCGAACCAACCGGAAATTGTCGGCGAGGAGGAACGCAAGGCCATTGCCAAGGCCGTCAATCACCACCGCCTGGTCATTTTTCTGCGCCTCGCTTTCGCAATAGCGACGCTGGCCGGCTGGGAACTGGCGGTCAATTACGGGCTGATTGATCCGTTCTTCTTTTCCAAACCATCGGCCGTCTACGAACAATTGGCAACCTGGCTCACCGAAGGCACCGCACAAGGGCCCTTGTGGCGTGAACTGCTGGTGACCATGGAAGAGACGGTATTGGGCTTCCTGATCGGCAGCGTCCTCGGTATTTTCTTTGGCATCGCACTGGGCAGAAACAAGCTGATGGCCGATGTGTTCAGTATCTATATCAAAGTGGCCAATGCAATTCCGCGCGTGGTATTGGGTTCCATCTTCATCATCATTTTCGGTCTGGGCATGGGTTCCAAAGTCGCGCTGGCGGTCGTGATGGTATTTTTTGTGGTGTTCGGCAATGCCTTCCAGGGCGTCAGGGAAGCCGACAAGAACCTGATCGCGAATGCCTATATCCTGGGCGCGAACAAACGGCAGGTCACATTTTCGGTTGTGTTTCCGTCCGCGCTCACCTGGATCTTGGCCAGTCTGCATGTGAGTTTCGGTTTTGCACTGGTCGGTGCAGTCGTCGGCGAATTTCTGGGCGCGCGCCACGGCATCGGCTTGTTGATCGCCACTGCGCAAGGGACCTTCAACGCGGCTGGTGTTTTTGCGGCAATGATCGTGCTGGCAGTGGTGGCATTGGCCGCAGAATATCTGTTGACCGCCATAGAAAACAGATTATTGAAATGGCGCCCGACCCAGTTTGTTGAGCAGGGAATGTAACGGGACGTTTTCCGTGTGCACGCTTCCGGGAACAACGGAAAAAGGATCATGCGTTGGCGTCCGTCGACGCGCCCCGGCGCCGATGAAATCAAGCCGTCCTTGATCATCAGCGCGATGGTCTGGGTGGCAGCCGGCTGGGTGATGCCTGCCAACTCGGAAATCTGGCCGATGGTCAACGGTTCTGCCTCGATCAGCGCCCGCTGTCTCACCCCAGCGTTTGAAGCGGGTATATGTCGTGTGCCCGTTACCCAATTCAGCAGGCAAATCACGTCACGGAGAACCGGTGCGCACGATCCATAACACCGCCTCTAAAAACAAGCGATTATCTTGCGCCGTTGCACCAGGATCTCCAGATTTGCCTGGCAATAGGGGTTCCAGTTTTGCCCATTGGTCGTCTCGCAACAGCCTTCTGCTTTCCCGCATCTTCGGTATCCAATTATTCAAATACCGAATGTAAACACATTTTATTGATTGTTAACAGGCCCTAAGCTAATTCCAAGTTTAACTTTTTCAACGGGAAGCGGAAGTTGTTCATTGGCTTCTGCGATGTATCTTCCAACCGTCACTGTGCGTTTTGGGTAACGTCTATTTATCAATGAACCATACCAAGCAGCCAACCAAAGACCACATTAGGCAATGGCTAATGGATCGCCAGCGCAATCCTAGGCGGCTGCCAACTATGGAGCAGATCAAATCGGAACTGGGATGGCACTCCAGCCACTCGCCCAAGGGACAGACAGACACAGGGGAAAACCAAACTATTTTGGCGATCAAAGCACGTAGTGGGGCATTGCCATGATACGTCTGAAGGAAATTACGCAATATGGAATCTCACCAGAAGCACCAATGGACTAAAGACGATGTTACAACGGCTGTGCGCCGCAATGAATTTGTCCCTTTCTTCCAGCCAAAAATAGACCTTGCTACCGGCATTTCGTCGTGCGTGGAAATGCTTGCGCGCTGGGACCACCCTGAATTGGGGATTCTGCCGCCGAGCCAGTTTATCAAGCTGATAGAAAGCGCGGGATTGATTGACCAATTCACAGACAACCTGTTTCGGCAATCGTTAGCCAGCGCCGCTAACAGCGGTATGACCGGAAAGGACATTGGTATTGCAATCAACTTCTCTTCGCTGACGTTACAAGATCCGCAGGCACCGCGCCGCATATGTTCACTCTTAAATGAATATGGATTTCCTTTTGATCAGATCACAATTGAAGTCACGGAAAGCGCCACTCCCGAAAATTTATCTTCGGTGATCAAGTCCCTTACTACGCTTCGTTCGCAAGGATTCAAGATTTCCATCGATGATTTTGGAACCGGATATTCATCATTGAAACTGTTGAGCAAGATGCCGTTTACCGAATTAAAGATTGATCGGATGTTTGTAGCGGGTATTTCTGAGAACAAGAAGCTCACCGGCATTCTCGAGTCCATCGTGCATCTGGCCGAAAAACTGAACCTGAACACCGTCGCCGAAGGCATTGAAACAAAAGCGCAACTGGATTTCATTCGGAAGTTAGGTTGTAACGTTGGTCAAGGATTTTATCTGGGTTCTCCTGCGAGGGACTTCGAAGTAGTGAATGTAACGGAAGATGCTCGATTTGCCATGGCATAGTCAAATCTCTTTGTATGCCCCTACACCACCATTCTGGTTTACATGAACTTCATTATTTCGAACATTTTAAGAATGTCCTAGCAAAATGAATTTTTCAGAATTCGCCAACAGATAATGGCGCACCCGAGTCGGAGAAATGCTTCATGAATCGGAGGCAATCGCTCATAGCGGATTCGCAACCGGCGACGGGTCGAGCACTAACACTAAAATTAGAATCAAAGGAGAAAAAATGAAAGCCATACCTGCTGAACAGCTGATGCCGGCCAAGGAAGAAATATCCAACAAATTCTGGCCGCATGGCTGGTGGAAATTGATGGAAATGCGGGTTGGCGTAGTACCGTTACCGGTGTACTTGCTGTTGCTGGCATTGATGGCCGGATTTGTCGCCACAGGCAAAGTGCCGTCCGATATCTCGGTATCGATCGCGCTTCTGGCAGTGGGCGGTTTTTCTTGCGCAGAACTGGGTAAGCGGCTTCCCGTGATTCGGAATATCGGCGCCGCGGCAATTTTTGCGACCTTCATTCCATCCTACCTGGCATACAAGCATCTTTTACCTGACATTGTTTTAAAGAACGTCGTCGATTTCACCAAGTCGACAAATTTTCTGTATTTATTCATTGCTTCGATCATTGTCGGTAGCATCTTGAGCATGGATAGAGCCGTGCTTATCAAAGGCTTCGTCAAGATTTTTGTGCCGCTTGCCGCCGGTTCCGTCGTGGCAGGGATCGTCGGCACAGCCGTCGGTACTGCGCTGGGCTTGGGCGCTTACCATAGCTTCTTTTACATAGTCGTTCCGATCATGGCCGGCGGTGTCGGCGAGGGTGCCATTCCGCTATCAATTGGCTATTCTGGAATCTTGCATCAGGCGCAGGGTGACGTCTTCGCGCAGGTTCTGCCGCCTGTAATGCTGGGCAGCCTGACCGCAATCATGCTCGCCGGCATGCTGAACTTTGTGGGCAAGAAATACCCGCATCTCACTGGCGATGGCCGTTTGCAGCCAGGCGAGCATGACGAATTGCATCCAGCGCAGGAAGAAATTTCCGGTCATATGGATGTCGCCCATCTTGCGGCCGCAGGCATTACGGCGATCTCGCTCTACATGTTTGGATTGATGTGTTACAAGCTGTTCGATTTCCCGGCGCCGGTCGCCATGCTGTTTATTGCCGTGATTTTCAAGCTGTCGCGTGCAGTGTCGCCGCAATTGGAGCAAGGCTCTTTCGTTGTCTACAAGTTCTTTTCCACTGCGGTGACCTATCCGTTGCTATTTGCCATCGGCGTATCGATGACGCCTTGGGACAAGCTGGTGTCCGCATTCAATGTGCTCAATCTGATTACCATCGTATCGACGGTTGCCACCTTGATGGCGACAGGTTTCGTGGTCGGGCGATGGCTGAACATGTATCCGATTGAAACAGCGATTGTAAATGCCTGCCACAGCGGCCAGGGCGGCACCGGCGACGTGGCGATTTTGACGGCCGCGAACCGCATGCAAATGATGCCGTTTGCACAGATTGCGACACGCATTGGCGGCGCGATTGTCGTAACACTCACTCTGCTTGTCATGTCCCAGTTGAAATAAGTGTCTGATGCAAATTTTCGAGGCAGTCACATTTCAATGTTGACGTCGTTCCGCTCTACCATCAGGAACGCCCAGAAAATTTCCCGGAAGTCATATTGGCGGTCTTCGCCAATTTATTCGATTAACGAGTTCTAAAAGAAACTCCATGAAAAACACAATATTCACCCAAATTCCCGCAACGCTGATCCCCGGAGATGGTATCGGTCCAGAAGTGGTCGAGGCCACGGTCCAGATATTAGACGCTTTGGGATCTCCATTCTCCTGGGAAGTTCAACAGGCAGGAATGGCAGGCGTCAACAGTTGTGGCGACCCGTTGCCAGCGGCAACACTCGCGAGCATTCGCAAGAACAAACTGGCTCTCAAAGGACCATTAACCACGCCGATTGGCGAAGGCTTCCGATCCTCGAACGTGCGACTGCGTGAAGAGTTTCAACTCTATGCCAACGTAAGACCCGCACTGACTATTGTTCCTGGCCGTTACGAGAATATTGACTTGGTGCTTGTGCGGGAAAACATAGGCGGATTTTATGTGGCGCACGAATACTATATTCCGGTCGGCGACGATCCGCGAGCAGTCGCTGTCTCTACCGGGGTTAATACACGAGATGCCTGTAAGCGGATTGCGCGATTCGCCTTTGAATATGCCGTAAAGAATGGCCGCAAGAAAATCACCGTTGTTCACAAGGCTAACATTCTGAAGGCGCTGACCGGCATCTTTCTGGAAGCGGCTAGAGAAGTAGCGCGGGAATACGAGAATCAAGTGCAGATGAATGACATGATCGTCGATGCCTGTGCCATGCAGTTGGTGCTTAACCCCTGGCAGTTCGACATGCTTTTATGCACAAATTTGTTCGGAGACATTCTTTCGGATCAGTTGGCAGGCTTAGTTGGCGGGCTTGGCATGGCACCCGGTGCGAATGTCGGTGACGACACTGCGATATTCGAAGCTGTGCACGGATCTGCGCCGGACATTGCCGGCAAGGGCATCGCCAATCCCATTTCTTTGATGCTCGCTTCAGGTCTGATGCTTGAGCATGTTGGCCGACATGACCTCGCCCAACGACTGCGCACTGCGATTACCGAGACACTTAATAAGGACCACATTCGTACCGGCGATCTTAAGGGCACGGCATCTACTCGCCAGTTTGCAGATTCCATTGTGCGTCGGCTTGAGACGATCTAGTTTTCGATCCGTCGAACTGTGCAGCGGCGGAATGTGTCACCTTCGAGTTGATACGATCAAGGAACCTATTTTTAACACGCGTGGAGAATTATGATGCCAACGGAACGTTTCGAGTTCTTAGGGGCTGAAGAGCAAAAACTTGCCGCTCGCCTCGATATTCCAGCTGGAGAAACGCGCGCGTACGCTTTGTTCGCCCATTGCTTCACAGGCGGGAAAGACATTCTCGCAGCTAGTCGGATTGGACAGGCACTCGCTGCGTGCGGCATCGCGGTGTTGCGCTTCGACTTTACCGGTTTAGGTGGAAGTGAGGGAGAGTTTGCTAATACTAATTTTTCCTCAAACCTGACTGATCTGATCGCAGCGGCAAATTATTTACGACAGGCATATCGAGCCCCGTCCCTGCTGATCGGGCATAGCCTGGGCGGTTCGGCCGTTCTTGCAGCAGCCTCAAAAATACCCGAGGTACGCGGTGTTGTTACCATCGGTGCACCAAGTGATCCAGCACATGTCAAGGAACAGTTCCGTGCGCATCTAGATGAGATCCAGTCCAATGGCGAGGCCGAAGTTAAGCTCGGTGGACGGCCATTCTGAATCAAGCGACAGTTTCTCATCGACGCAGAGAAACAGCGATTGTTACATAAGATTTCGGAGTTTGATGGGGCGTTGATGGTAATGCACTCGCCGCAAGATCAGACAGTCGCGGTGCAGAATGCGACTCATATTTTCAGCGTTGCGAAGCACCCGAAAAGCTTCGTATCCTTAGATGATGCAGATCATCTTCTTACTCGCAAAAGCGATGCCTTGTATGCAGCAAACGTCATTGCGGCATGGAGTGAGCGTTATATCATTGATGACACGAAAAGAGTCTAGCGAGGTTAACCCCTTGATTTTCTTGGTGACCCGGGACGGAATCTAATTACTGACATAAGGTTCCATCGGCTGCGCGCATCGGTTTTACTGACTACGTAACCGCACGCGTCCCGCGGATCAGCAAACTACGCAACTATCTCAAGTCAATTAGGGGGGCGCAGAGGAGTCACACCTTCGCACCCTCTTAGAACCTGTTTGCTATCCGCAGCCTCAGTTGTACTGACTTAGCCATCAGCAAAGTCGGTTTTGGGTAGCTTGGGCAGCGGAGAAACCGAAATTTATCGATGTAATTTTGCTCTTTTTGTAAACAATTAAGCGAGGCAGCACTTTTGTCGTCATTTAACTGAACGAGGCAGCGCATGCGGACCTGACTTCTGATATGACATAAAGCTGAAGAATCAAGTTTCAAACCGGCACCAAATAAAATCGGCCACTAAGCCGCACTTGGTTTTTGAGGCTGCCCAAATTAGGTGGAATTTAATTGGACACCACTGATATGAAAACTATTGCAAGCCCTTTTCCGAACAAGTATGTTGCTCTAAAAAACTATCAGGAGACGACCGTGCTGCGCTTTTTACCCTTGCTATTGAGCCTCATTCTGAGCAGTCTGAGCGCATTTGCCGCTACAGACAATAAGATCATCATCGGTCAGTCGGTAGAATTATCCGGGCAGGCAACGGGCAGGGAAAACATGCTCGGTGCCCAACTGTATTTCAACCGGATCAATGCCCAGGGCGGCATTTATGGCCGGCAAATCGAACTGATCAGTTACGACGACCAACGCGATCCGCGTAAAACCAAAGAAAACACTTTGAAGCTGATCAACGAGAGCCATGCGCTGGCGCTATTCGGCTATCGCAGCACGCCCACGGTCGAGGCGATATTGCCGCTGCTGGAAAAAAACAAGATCCCCTTGATCGCCCCTTTTTCTGGCGCGCAATCTCTGTACAAACCACTACATCCCTATGTTTTCAACCTGCGTGCCAGCTATCAGGAAGAAGCGGCAAAAATGGTGGAGTCGCTGGCCACACTACAGATCAACAAAGTCGCCATCCTGCATCAGGACGACACATTCGGCAAGGATGGCTTGGCCGGATTTGAAAAAAACCTTGCAGCGCGGCAGCTCAAACCTGCCGTCATCGCCGAATACAGCCGCAAGGATTTGAACGTCGCTGCGGCGGTCGCCAGTATCGCCGCCGCCAATCCGCAAGCGGTGCTGATGGCTTGCACGCCGAACGCCTGCGCCGATTTCATCAAAAAAATGCGGGCATCCGGTCATTCACCACAATTCATGATGCTCTCGAATGTCAATTCGGAAGAGTTCTTTGCCTCCCTTGGCAAGGATGGACGCGGCATCGGTGTCATGCAAGTCACGCCATCGCCGAACAACGTCGGTGTGACTGTCGTGCACGAGTTCCAGCGTGCGCTGAAGACAGCAAATCATCCGCCACCCGCCACCGATGCAGTGGAGGAAGGGTTTATCGCCGCCAAACTGTTGGCCGAAGGTCTGCGCCGTGCTGGTGCCAATCCCAGCGCGGAAAAACTGGTGGCTGCGCTGGAAGCCATGCACGATGTCGATCTAGGGGGCGTGCTCGTCAACTATAGCGCCAGCAACCATGACGGTTCACATTTTGTGGAGTTGAGCATTGTCGGCCAAAATGGCAGACTGATTAGGTAGTACATCGCAGCAAATTGCTGATGTCTTTGCTAGTCTCACCATTGACCTCACTCTCGTTGGACTTGACTTTGTGTACGTGGGCATTCGAGAGTAAGACGAGTCGCAGAGATCAAGACGACATCGTGCTCTACAGAGTAGGCAAGTTCAGGCGTGCGGCGGCGCGGGAGAAGCCGTTCAATCGGACATTCCGTGAATCGCGCATCCCTCGGCATGTCGTCATCATCGAGCGGCTCCGGCGTACACAGGCACGAAATTACCCGCGGAACGCGGACCCTGATTTCGCCCAGGCCAGTAGCGAAGTCGCGCGGCCGCCAATCCTTGATTCGGTGGTAAGTGCTGCAGTGCCGACAGCGTCGTCGCCTTGACCTGCCCCCTTGAATTAGTACGGCAAGAATGTAGAGTCTGCCCTTAGTGACCGCAGACTCTATGTCGATGCCGGACTAATTAGGGGAGCAGGTCAGCCTGGCGTCATAGGCGTGGATCTGGTCCTGGGCAATTGCGCGCTGAAGGACGGCGAGTAGCTGGCGTGCCTCAGCGATTGACAAGCCAAAGTCTAGCGCGAGCGATGGGGTTCCCGTAGAAGCTCACCTTACGTAATCGCTGGGGTGGTGCCGATCGATTACGGCGCCGACAGCGACTTCGCTGCTGCTACCAACCAGGGAAGGCTGCCTGCAGCGCAATTGTTAGGTGCGGTGTCGAGACCTGGATTGCCTCTGCTGAACCAGTAAATAACGATAGATCGCAGCGTTGAACCGGAGTATTGCAAAACCGAGCGCGATCGTCGTAAACGTTGAGCAATTTAACGGCACTGGGCTAAAAACTGGGACCGGAAACGCCTAGGACATTCATAAATGGAATAACTTATATGTTGAACTGAAATTGGATATATAGCTTGTCCTCCCCTATTCTGATATTGCAGTGCAGCAAAGCAGAATTCAGATAAGGAGTTCACCATGTTTAGATTCCCTTTCACCGCCCATTCCCAAAACAGTGTTCAAGTCGCTAATGCAACAGGTGGGAGCAAAGACGGCACCGTGGGTCTGTTTGCCACTTTGTGGATGTTTTTCAAGCCCCTTGTAGTAGTGAAAACGCAGCGTCCTGAGTTACGCGATATCACCGCAGACGAATTGACAGAACAGCCTGCTAGCAGCGGCCCTTTTGTTAGTTTTTTCAAGCAGTTGGTGAAAAGTAGCGAGCGCAGAGAAGCGGAACGTCAGGAAGCCTACTTTGCTGAGTCGGTCGACATTTACGATCTAGAATACCGCATGCGCGCTCTTGATCGGAAAAACCAAACCAAGCCTACATGGTTGGTGATCCCGCCCAGCTGAAGAGAAAATAGAAGATGCCGCTGATCGGCTTGCTCGGCTGCGTGAGATTGATCGCCGCATCCGGTTTTTAACCAAGCGCCTGGATATTGCCGAGGTAGTCGATCCAAGCGTACATCACGGTCACGACCAGGTTTTTTTCGGCGCTACCGTAACTTACGAAACCCAGGCGGGCGAAGAGCATGTGGTGACCATTGTCGGCATCGATGAAATTGATCCGTTGAACGGCAAGATTAGCTGGATTTCCCCTGTCGCACGAGCGCTCACCAAGGCGCGTGAAGGCGATTCGGTGATACTGCAAACCCCGGGGAGGATGGAAGAGTTGTCCATCCTTGAGGTGCAACATCCCGAGCCATAGTGCATCACCTGTGACCAATAACTAGAATGATCGATGCGTCGGCGGCGCAGTCGTTACTGACTGTGACTGAGAAGATTTTCCCGTTGAAACAAAAGCAGATCACTACACATTTTTTATGGCTATTGTTTATTCCAGTTTGAACCATCCTTTGCGCGTGCCTTTGGCTGCAGAGGTGCACTCGCGTCCCTTCTTGCGCCTAGTCGCCCAGGAGAGCCTCACGCACCTGGCGGTCTATGATCGGGAAGGCAGCAATGCCAGTAGCTCCAATTCAGCTACGCAACACGCAATCCTGACGGCCTTGTGTACCCACTTTGGCGTGGCAGCTCCGGGCAGTGATGCCAAATGCTTCTTCCACGACTTTGGCCGGTTTCGCCTGAAGTGGGAATGTCATACCGAGTTTGCGACCTATACCTTTGCGGAGAGCCAGGAGGGCAGTCTGTCTGTTGTCGACGCGTTTGATCGGGTGCCGATACTGCACGTGCCGCAGGAGTGGCTGGTCAGCCTGCAAGGGAAGATCATGGTGGCGGCGCATGTGGTGCTGGACCAGGGGAGTGCGGCCAGTGAACCGTCGGCCGAGATGCGGCGCGTGTTTGACGGCAATGTGCTGGCCGGCAGCAAGGTCTTGCAAGGAGGAGAGATCTGGACGGATTTCGTCATCCAGTCCGATGGTTTTACCCGCTTTGTGGTGCGCGATAACGGCTTGCGCGATCAACAAGCTGGGCGTTTGGTGCAGCGTGTGCTGGAAATTGAAACCTACCGGATGATGGCGCTCTTGGGCTTGCCCCATGCGCAACACGCAACGCCGATGCTGAGTGCGATTGAAGGTGAGCTGGCAACCTTGACGGCGGCGATGACCGATACTGACGAGGCGATCGCTGAAGCGTTGTCGCGTGCCGTCGATGATGAAAAGGAATTACTGCGCAGCATTACCGGTTTGGCGGCACGCCTTGAAAAATTGTCGCTGGACAATAGCTACCGTTTTTCGGCCTCCAAGGCCTATTTCCGGCTGGTGCGGGCGCGCATCCAGGAATTACGTGAAATCCGAATTGAAGGCGTACCGACGGTGGATGAATTCATGGATCGACGATTGGCGCCGGCGATGAGTACCTGCGAGTCGATTGCGCGCCGACAGGAAGCGTTGGCCGGGCGCATCGCACACACCAATGATTTGTTGCGCACGCGCGTCGGTATCGTGCAAGAGCAGCAAAACCGCAAGATTCTGGAGTCCATGAACCGGCGTGCAGCGCAACAATTACGCTTGCAGCAGGCGGTCGAGGGCTTGTCGGTGGTGGCGATTTCTTACTACCTGGCGGGCTTGTTCAACTACGCCGGCAAGGCCTTAAAAGCGGCGGGGTGGCTGATCAATCCGGACATGGCGACCGGCATGCTGATCCCGGTGATTGCCTCTGGCGTATGGCTGGGTTTGCGTCAGGTATACAAAGGGGTGAACAAGCACACCGACGCGGTCGCGCCTAGTGTGAGCGCGCTTTATAAGGCGGCTGAGTCTTAGCCGCGCTCACGCAGCAAGCGGGTGACGCCCGGGATGCAGCGTACATGAAGGAGTGACGCTTGCAGAGTCACCACATTGATTGAGATCCGAAGGGCGTGTAGGTTGTGTCGCGTTAATTTTTGTGAGTACGATTCAGCTATGCTTGGCTCCTCCCAAGTAACGGCTTGACATGAGATGCTCGATATCAAAAGAATGCGATTCCCTATAGATGTGATTTTGGTCTGCATTCGTTGGTACGCAGCGTATCCATTGAGTTACCGGCATCTCGAAGAAATCATGGAGGAACGCGGCGTGTGTGTCGATCACTCATCGATCAATCGCCGGGCGATCCGGTTTCTCCCATTGCTTGAAGCCGTCTTTCGCAAGCACAAGCGTCCGGTCGGTAAAAGCTGGCGTATGGATGAAACATATATAAAGGTGAAAGGCGTCTGGAAATATCTCTATCGTGCGGTTGATAAAGAAGGCCAGACGGTTGATTTTTTATTGACCGCAAAGCGGGATACTGCCGCTGCCAGGCGGTTCTTCGAAAAAGCGAATCCGCTGACATCATTGCCCGACGACATCGAACGCACCAGCAAGCTGGCCGCCGCACTGGATGGTCCGACCTTGCTGGTTGGCCATTCGTACGGCGGTGTCGTGATCACCGGCGCCGGCCACGTCCCGAATGTGGTCGGTCTGGTGTATGTCGCCGCGTTCGCGCCCGACGAAGGTGAAACCCCCGGCGGCATCTTCGCGCTGCGGGAACCGCCACCGGGCGCTGCCATTATCCGCCCGGACGAAAGCGGATTCCTGTGGCTGGACCCTGACCAGTTCCACGCCAATTTCTGTCAGGATCTCGACGCGACAGAAGCCCTGGTAATGGCGCTCACACAGAAGCCGATCGCCGCGCGCTGCTTCGATGACAAGTCCGGCCCGCCGGCCTGGAAAGTCAAACCGAGCTGGTATCAGGTCTCGGCGAACGATCGCATGATCCCGCCGGAAACCGAGCGCTGGTTCGTGGAGCGGATGAAACCGAAAAAAACCATCACGCTGCAAGCGGGACATGCATCCTTGGCCTCGCACGCGACCGACATTGTGGCACTGATCGAGGAAGCCGCCGCCTCCTTTACCTGACTGACCGTTTCGGCGCTGTGCACTCGACACGTACAGTTGAGTGGACAGGGCATCGCGTGCGATCCGGATGCTTGCCAAATGTGGCGGAGTGGCACTAGCAGGCGCGGCAATTCACGGCGTCCCGCGTCGTTGGCCGACCACGCCGGCTGTTGATCTGCCGCACCGGGGATTCAGAGGCAGCAGCAGTTACTGCACCTGCCGCTCGATCGTGATCTGCTCGACCTCGACCCGACGGTTCGGCTCCAGGCACTTGATCAGCGCAGCCTTGTTCTTGTCGTTGCACTCGAGCACCGGGTTGGCCTTGCCCTTGCCGACGGCACTCAGGCGGCCGCCGTCGACGCCCTTGGCGACCAGGTAGGTCTTGACCGCTTCGGCGCGGCGCTGCGATAGTTTCTGGTTGTATTGCTCGGAACCGAGGCGGTCGGTGTAGCCGCTGATGACGATATTGTTGACCTGTGCATTGGTCGTCAGCGTGGTCGCGATCTCGTCGAGTTTCGGTTGCGGCAGGCGCAGTTGCGCGCTGTCAAAGCCGAACAGCTGGGTCGACGACAGCGTGATCTTCTCGAAGCGCGGCGGCGGCGGTGGCGGCGTCACGCGTTCCGGCGAAGGTTCGCCGACTGCGAACGGTTTCGCTTCCTCTGGCGGCGGGGCCGCCCTTGCCGCCGGTGCCGGCGCCTTGCCGAAGGTGTACATCAGACCGATATTGAGCTGGGTATTGTTGTTCTGGTTGATGCCGAAATCGTTGCCGCGCAGATAACCGTGCGAGCGCCGTATATCGGCCTGCAGCCCCCATTGATCGTTGAACGCGTACTGGAAACCGACGCCGGCGTTCAGATACGGCGACGTCCTGGAAGTCTCGCCGCGGAAGGCGGCATTGGCCTTGTCATATTGCAGGCCTGCGCCGACCAGCACGAACGGCCGGAACGCACCGCGTGACAGCATGTACAACGCGTCGGCCCCTAGCGTGTTTTGCTGATAGCGGGCGCCGTTATCGGTGGCGCGCGCATAGCTGGTGCCGAATTGCAGGTCCCAGGTCGGCGCCACCGCGCGACCGACGCGCAGGCCGAGGCCGGAACCGTTCTTGTCGCTGCCCATGAAGCGGGTGTCCGGGTCGATCAGGCTGATGCCCGGTGCGACATACCAGGACGGGTTGTACTCCGACGCAGACCCTTGCGCCGCGGCGTTGAGCGCACCCGTGCTGCACAGCACCAAGGCCGCCATGGCAAATCTGTTCAGGTTCTTCATCATGTTCCTTTGCGCGATGTATACAACGAAGATGGACGATCCTGCCGAGATGGGACGCTGTTCCGACCTGATTTGCCGGATCGATTGCCGAAAATATACTGGGCTGTGTATATATATTCGCGCAACATCATCAAGCGGTTACTGCATGGTTTTTGCCTATACTCCCACTGGTAACCGATTCCGCGCAATGCTTCATCTGATTAATGTAGACCAAAAATTGCCTGCAAGTGTAATGAATTGTTTCATATTCTTTAAGCTGCGCTGCGCCCCAACGGCGCAGCCAGCGGCCGCGCGTCCGGCACGACATGCTTCGACCAAACTCGCTGCGGCGTGCCCGGTATTGAAAACGCGCTGGCTGGCACCAGCTTGGCGCAATGCCCGCCAGCGCCAAAAATGCGCAACCGCTGGCCCGAGATGGTATTGTGCAACCATCGCCAACCTCCCGAATCCGGCCGCCGTGCCGACATGCTCACGCGCCATGCCAGAAAACATTAGATCAGCCGCCGTAGATATCGCGTCCTACATCCTGACCGGCCTTGCGCTGATGATGGTGCTGCACCTGAACCTGCTGGCCGCGCTGTTCTCCGGCTTGCTGGTGTATTCACTGGTGCACCTGATGACGCCGGCGCTGGGCAAGAACATCAGCAGTGACCGCGCCAGGATGATCGTGGTGGCGGCACTGTCGCTCGTGATCGTCGCATTCTGGTCAATTGCGATCTGGGCCGGGGTTTCATTTTTTCGCAACGATATCGGCCACATGCAGGCCCTGCTGCAAAAAATGGCCGACATTCTCGAATCGTCGCGTGGGCAGATGCCGGCCTGGGTGCAACAGCATCTGCCCGACAATGCGCTGGAGCTAAAGGAAATGATCATTGCCTGGCTGCGCGAACATGCGCTGGAAGCGCAGCACCTTGGCCAAGCCACCGGGCGCACGCTGGCCCATCTGGTGATCGGGATGATCATCGGCGCGATGGTCGCGCTGTATGACAGCACCAGGCCGCGCGTCTATCGGCCGCTGGGTACCGCACTGCACCAGCGCGCGGTCAATCTGCACGACTCGTTTCGCCAGGTCGTGTTTGCACAGGTGCGCATCTCGGCCATCAACACGGTGTTTACCGCGACCTACCTGTTCGTGATCCTGCCAGCGTTCGGCGTGCGGTTGCCGCTGTTGAAGACGATGACCGCGATCACCTTCTTCGCCGGCCTGCTGCCGGTGATCGGTAACCTGATCTCGAATTCGGTGCTGGTGGTGGTCGGGCTGTCGCATTCGCTGCCGATCGCGCTGGCCTCGCTGGCATTCCTGGTGCTGATCCATAAACTCGAATATTTCCTGAACGCCAGGATCATCGGCTCGCACATCAACGCGCGGGCCTGGGAATTGCTGGTCGCGATGCTGGTGATGGAATCGATGTTCGGCCTGCCGGGCGTGATCGCAGCGCCGGTGTTTTATGCCTACATCAAGCGGGAACTGGGCGATCGCGGGCTGGTGTGACGCGGCGGGCAGATCTCATGCCGACCACGCAGCACTCATTGCCCCCGCACCGTCGTCCCAGCGAACGCTGGGACCCAGCGGCGTTCGGGGCTGACCCGGATGGCTGCCATCGCGTTACATCAATTCATGCGAGTTTGACGAAAGACACTGGGTCCCAGCGTTCGCTGGGACGACAGTCATATTTGACCATTTAGGTCCAAATGTCGCCACGGAGTTACGTCAGCAGCCTGTTCCCGCTTGTCGTGCACCTCACCCACCACAAAACTGAGCATGCTGATCGCGCCGCCGCCCTGCATGCCATCGACTGCGATCGATACCGCCTCGTCCGGCAAACAGCTGCCGGCCACATACAACAGCGGCAGGTAGTGCTCGTCGGACGGCACCGCCAGCCGCGCATCGTCGCCCCATTGCGCAAACTCGGTCAGCCGCGCCAGTTCGCCGCGCGTCAGGTGGCCGCGCACCTTGTCGTTGAAACGCACCGCCCAGTCGTACGGCGGCCGGCCGTCGCTGTCATCCCACACCATGCGGCGCAAATTGTGCACCACGTTGCCGCTGCCGACGATCAGCACGCCCTCGTCGCGCAGTGTTGCCAGCTTGCGGCCGCACTCGAAATGGAAGCTGGCCGGACGGCTGGCATCGATGCTCAGTTGCACCACCGGCACGTCGGCCTGCGGATAAGCCTTGACCAGTACCGACCACGCACCATGATCCAGACCCCAGTTGTGATCGAGTTGCACCTCAATTTCCGGCGCCAGCAACTGCTGCACCCGCGCCGCCAGCGCCGAATCGCCCGGCGCCGGGTAGCGCACGTCGAACAAGGCCTGCGGAAAACCGCCGAAATCGTGGATTGTCTTCGGCTGCGCCATCGCCGTGACAGCGGTACCGCGCGTGGTCCAGTGCGCCGAGATCACCAGGATCGCCTTCGGCCGTGGCACGGTAGCGCCGAGTTTGGCCCAGGTATCGGTGTAGATATTGTCGTTCAGCGCATTCATCGGGCTGCCGTGGCCCAAGAAGATGGCCGGCATCCGGCCTGCGGTATGCTGTTCCATGATGTGTCCTTGATGTGTCCTTGATGTGTCCTTTTAGTCAGGCGCCCGCACACGGCGGTCGCCGCGTGATCAGGCTGGCGTGCGTTGCGGAGTCGCCGCTGGTGCCGGGCTGCCGGACAGCGCAAAGGCGCCGTCGCCGAGTAGCGCCACGGCGAGCGCCAGCACCACCAATAATGCCGGATATTCCCAGCCGCCGTTGGCCGAGGTGAAGGTCCAGCCGTTGTGGGCGTGTACCGACAGCGCGCCCAGCAATACCGGCAGCGCGGCCACTGCCGCATAGCGCGACTTGAAGCCGGCGATCAGCGCCGCGCCGCCCAGCAGTTCGACCGCGACCACCGGATACACGGTCCAGGCCGGAAAGCCCTGGCTGGCGAAGAACCCGGCGGCGCCGGGCAGTGTGAATACGAGCAGCTTTAGCAGCGCGTGGGCGATCAGGATCGTGCCCAGGCTGAGGCGCAGCAAGGTGGCGGCAGTGGCGTTTTGTGTTTGGTTCATGGCATTCCTTTCGATGATTGCGTTGACTGCTTGCGGTGACGACGTGCAGCGGCGCTGATGGCGGTTCGCTGGAAATCGATGGAGCCACTATAACCATTTCCATTTGAAAGAAAAATGCGCTTCTGTGAAAATGATTATTCCAAATTTCGGACTAATAACTCAAAGGAGCCGCAATGGACCTGTTTCACGCGATGAAGGTCTTCGTCAAGGTGGCTGACGCCGGCAGCCTGTCCGGCGCGGCGCGCGCGCTGGCGCTGTCCAATCCGTCGGTGACGCGCCTGTTGGCCGAGCTGGAAAGCCACGTCGGCGCGCGGTTGTTCAATCGCAGCACGCGCCGCCTCAGCCTGACCGAAGCCGGCGCCGCCTATCTGGAGCGTTGCCGCCAGGTGCTGCTCGATATCGACGATGCGGCCCTGGCCGCCGGACGCGGCGCCGCCGAGCCGAGCGGCACGCTGCGCATCAATGCGCCGGTGTCGTTTGCGGTCAATCATCTGGGACCGGTGCTGGCGCAGTACGCGGCGCGCTACCCGCAAGTCCATCTGGACGTGACGCTGTCGGACCGGGTGGTCGATCTGGTCGATGAAGGTTACGACCTGGCGATCCGGATCGGCCGCATCCGCGATTCCAGCCTGGTGGCGCGCCAGATCGCACCGCTGCGCATGCTGTTGTGCGCCGCGCCGTCATACCTGGCCAGTCACGGCACGCCGGCCACGCCGCGCGATCTGGCGCAGCATGTCTGCCTGCATTACAGCTACTGGTCGACCCGCGACGAATGGCAGTTCGCGCGCGACGGCAAGACGCACGCGGTGCGCATCAGGGGCAGCCTGCAGGCGAACAATGGCGACCTGCTGCGGGCGGCGGCGCTGGCCGGCATGGGCATCATCCTGCAGCCATCCTTCATCATCGGTGACGATGTGCGGCGCGGCACGCTGATACCGTTATTGCCGGACTACCAAGCGGCAGCCGGTGCGATCCATGCGGTGTATCCGAGCCGGCGCTATCTGTCGGCCAAGGTCAGGACGTTCGTTGATTTTCTGGTCGAGCGGTTTGGTGCGGTACCGGAGTGGGATGCGGGGTTGGTGGGTTAGCCGGGGCGCGGACTGTCGTTGTGCGATTCGGTGCGGTATGAGCCAGCCGTGTTACTTGAAAGACCGGGTCATCATTGCGAGGGGATCGAAGATAGTGTCAGGCGCTTGGCCCGACGCCTGAATTAAGCCGAGCCGCGAAGCGGCTTCGGCTTGAATGAATTGTTAGGCCCTAGAGCCCGCCATTTTGGACCGTTGACCCAACGACGCTTGGATCCCGCATGCAGGCTTGCTGCGACCTGCGGCGGTCTGCCGTTTGCTGTAGCAGCAAGCACATGCGCCCTTTGAAAATGCGTTTGGCCTTGCACTCACCTTTGGCCCGGATCAGACGCTGGGCGCGATCAGCGCAACCCATGACCCCAGGGTGCAGCGAGTCATCGGTCTCATACCGACCCATACAAGCATCGTAGGCCCAGTGCACTGCCAGGCCTTCGATCTCACATGGCGTTGCAGCCTGAGCGGCGTTGGTGATGACAAGGACTGCAAGAGCCAGAGCAAGTTTCATAGGGCCTAACGTGATTTAGTTATCAAAACCGGAATATAACCGGCACCCAAGTTTCCGGCAATGAAATCCAAACGAGCTGCGGTCCCGCGCGGTTGCCGTCATGGGAATTTATACTGGCCAAAAACACAGTTTAACCATCAGAGCATGCCGCCAAAAACCCGGGTGCCTGAAACGGTCGCGCCGCATGCGATCTGGTCGGGGGTGGCCCGACAGCCACTCACTTTCTTTGCTTCGTCAAAGAAAGTAAGCAAAGAAAGACGACCGCGCAGACTTGCCCCTGCGGGGTTCCCGTTTGCGCGCCGCAAAAAATGGGAAATGTCCGAAACTCGCTACGCTCAGACAACGGACATTTCTGATCCATTTTCTGCAGCGCGCAAACGGCTGCGTCTCAAGCGGAAAGGCGTAGCGCGACCACCGCAGAAATAACCCGTGTCGGCAATTTGTAATGTAAGCAGGAGGGGGCTGTCACTAGCAATTGAGGGAAGACCATCAAAATACTCGGTCATTCCAGCGAACGCTGGAATCCAGTGGCGTTCGTTGTGCGTTTACGGCGGCGTCTCAAGCGGAAAGGCGAGACGCGACGCGACTGCGGCTGGCAGGAAGGCTTAGATTCCAAGGGCTCGCAGTCGCGATAGCCACCACTGTGCGCGCAAGCTGGTAAGTGCAGTTGTCAGCGTCGGATTTGCCAGTTCATGCACCGCTTCGCGCGTTAGAGCGTCCGGCACGCGGATGTCTTCGCGACATTCGATGGCGTTGGCCCACGATTCAACTTCCGGAGAGTTGAGTTCCCCGGCGAGAAATCTATTGAGCACGCCAGCAATGTGGGTCGACTTCAGTTCCGCCAGCGTTTCGTCGCACTCCCATTCGAACTCGCTCAAGTGAGCAAGTGCAATTGGTAGCGCAACGCGCAGGTCGATGAGGGATTTGAGCGCTAGTACACGATCCATCGGAGGAACCTAACGTGATTTGGTTGTCAACCTGGGCCAATAACCGGGACTTGGCTCGCCGGCAGTGGGTTGCGAATTTGCCGTCGTCCTGGCTGGAATGGGCCGGCTGCCGCTTACTCTCTTTGCGTGGGCTAAGGAAGTAAGCGGAGCAGGCCAGCCTTGCAGGCTTGCGCCAGTGTGAACGCCTATTTGGGCGCCTTATCACCATCGCCCCGATGACCATGGTGCCGCCCGTGCATCATCCGGAAATTGTCGTTGAATACCTTCTTCTGCTCCGGGCTCAGCACTGCATAAAAGGTCTTCATCGCAGCCAGGCGCTGGCTCATGCGGGCTTCGCCTTCCTTCATCATCGCCAGCATTTTTTCCATCCGCTCCGGCGCCGACATTTTTTCCATGTCGGCGCGGCTCGGGCGCTGTGGCATGGCGGCCGGCGGCGCCATGCTGGCGACGTAGGTCTTCCAGGCCGGTTCCTGGGCCGCGCTCAGTTTCAGCTTGTCGTGCATTTCGGCCTGGTGCTTGGCCATGCGTTCTTTCATTTTTTCGGCGAATTTGCCTTGGTCGGCGCCGTCGTGCATGGCCATGCGGTCGTGACTCCATGCCATGCCATCGTCGTTGTCGGCGTGCGCGACGATCGCGCCGGCGCTCAGGCCCAGTACCGTCAGACCGACCAGTAGGCGTTTGCTGAATTTGTTCATCATCGTTTCCTTTGCATTAATTAAAAGCGGTGTTGCGGCATGTATCGATAGATGTGCCGGCACGGTTCCAATGGTGTGGCGCTGTTGTAACGGACAAGTGTCGGGTGCGCCGAGATTTGTATCGCCGTGTTTCCCGCGTAGCCAGACGTAACACGAAGATACAATTCGGCAGCCAGGCGTGACATCGGCTGCGGCCGGGGCCACTATAATCCTAGAAACGGCAATTGACCGCTTGTTAGCTTCGATCAGTTTATGAATTGATTGAAATTTTTCATGGTTAAACCGTTCACCGTTCGGGTGAGAGCGCTACAGGCACGATTGCACTCTTTCCCGGCTCTCTGGCGTCGTTGCTTCTCCTTGCAGAATGCAGTCTGCAGCGTCGTCGCGCCTAGCCAGAAAGCCGGAAAAGCGCACACTCGTACCTGTCCAACTGCCGTTTCTAGGATCATCAAGCCCATGGAACCGATTTCACACATTTTGATTGTCGATGACGACCGCGAGATCCGTTCGTTGCTGGCCGATTATCTGGACGCCAACGGCTACCGCACGCAGACCGCGGCCGACGGCGCTGCAATGTGGAAGGCGCTGGACGAGGCGCGCTTCGATCTGATCGTGCTGGACCTGAACCTGCCCGGCGACGACGGCCTGACCTTGTGCCGCAACCTGCGCGCGCGCTCGCATCATGCGGCGACGAATCTGAGTGCCAATGCCAGCGCGGACCTGCCGATCATCATGCTGACCGCGCGCAACGAGCCGCTCGATCGCATCATCGGCCTGGAAATGGGCGCCGACGATTATTTGCCGAAGCCGTTTGAGCCGCGCGAGTTGCTGGCGCGAATACGCAGCGTGCTGCGGCGCAGCCATGCGCTGCCATCGAATCAGATCGACGCTGCGGCGCAGCGACTGCATTTTGCCGGCTGGACGCTGGATTTGACCGCGCGCCATCTGATCAATCCGGACGGCACGGTGATCATGCTGTCGGGCGCCGAATTCCGGCTGCTGAAAGTATTTCTCGAACATCCGAACCGGGTGCTGAACCGCGACCAGTTGCTGAACTTGACGCAGGGGCGCGAAGCCGATCCGTTCGACCGTTCGATCGATATCCAGATCAGCCGGCTGCGCCAAAAGCTGGGTGAAGATGCGCGCTCGCCGCAGATCATCAAGACCGTGCGCAACGGCGGCTATGTGCTGGCGACCCAGGTGACGATGGAAGCGGTTAAATGATGACCTTCTTGCGCTCGATGGCCGGGCGTGTCTTTCTGATCCTGCTGGTCGGCATCGTGGTGTCGGCCACGCTGACCCTGTGGCTGGCGTTCGGCGAGCGGCAGCGCACCATTAGCCAGTTCCGCGACCTGCATGCGGTCGAGCGCGCCGAAGAGCTGATCGTCGCGCTCGACGCGATGCCGGCGACCGGACGCCAGCCGTTCCTGAACATCGCCAAGCGTTTCGGGCTGCGGCTGCAGATGGTGAGCGCACCGCAACCGGAAGCCGCCGCGCCGTCGCGTTTCGCGCTGGCGCTGGGCGAACGGATGGGCAAGGATTACCGTATCGTGTCGCTGGCCGGTGCGGTCGATTGTCCGCCCCCACCCGGGCGCAAACCGCCCGATGGCGAGTTCGGCGCCGGCAATTCGATGCGCCCGGCCTGTCAGGCGATCGGCATTACGCTGCGCGACGGCAGCCTGATGCAGATGACCGTGCTGCCGCCGCGCGGTCCGCCACCGATGCCGATGCTGCGCCCGGATTTCCTGTCTTACTTCGTGCTGTTCCTGGCCAGCATCGGTTTTCTGGCCTTCATTGTGACGCGCATGACGATGCAGCCATTGAAGCAGTTGGTGCAGGCGGCCGACGATCTGGGGCGCGACATCAACCGGCCGCCGCTGCCCGAGCACGGCGCCAGCGAGATCCGGCGCGCCACGGTCGCATTCAACGCGATGCAGGCGCGGATTCGTCAGCACATCGGCCAACGCACCCAGATGCTGGCTGCGATCACGCACGATCTGCAGACGCCGCTGACGCGTTTGCGGCTGCGGCTGGAGAAAGTATCGAATGAAGAACTGCGCGACAAGCTGGTCGGCGACCTGTCGGCCATGCAGCAGATGGTGCGCGAAGGACTCGATCTGGCGCGCAGCATGGACAGCGCAGAGCCGATGCAGCCGCTCGATCTCGATTCCCTGCTCGACAGCGTGTGTAGCGATGCCTGCGACGCCGGCCAGAACGTGAAGCTGGACGGCAAGTCGGCGCTGTCGGTGCTGGCGCGTCCGACCGCATTGCGCAGATGCCTGACCAACCTGATCGACAACGCGGTCAAATACGGCTACCACGCGCATATCACCGTGCAGCGCAGCCAGGGTAGCCGCGCCGGCGCTCGCATCCGGATCCGCGATGGCGGCCCCGGCATCGCGGCCGACCAGCTGGCCAAGGTATTCGAGCCGTTCTACCGGATCGAGACGTCGCGTTCGCGCGACACCGGCGGCACCGGCCTCGGCCTGACCATTGCGCGCAATATCGTCGAGCAGCATGGCGGCAGTCTGACGTTGGCGAACCATCCAGACGGCGGGTTGGAAGTCACCTTGACTCTGCCGCAAAACCCGCGCACGGAGCGCTGAGCGCAGCGCTGCGTCCTGCCTACTGAGGTGCGGCGCGAGCAGGACGGTTGACCTCAGGTCGCGCTGTTCGCCGTGCTCTGGCGGGCGTCGGGCGCAGGTGCCGGTTTCGGTGCCGATTTCGGCGCCACGATCGGCGTCACGTTATGCACCACCACGCCGACATTCGGCGCCACCGGGTTTAGCCAGGCTGCCTGTTCGACGGCGCGAGTGGCGTCGCCATAACCCTGGTCCCAGCGCCATTCGATCGAGCCGCGCGAAAAATTGATGTCCTTCGATGCCATATTCCAGTCGCGTCCCGCATACGGCAGCCGCACGATATGCACCGTGGTGTCGCAGCCGACGGCCGACATTTCGCGCACGGCCGCCGCGTTCCGCGCTTCCGGCGGCAGCGCGTCATACAGTGCGCGCACATTGCGGCGCAGGTTGTGGATCCGCATGTAGTCGTCGATATGGCTCTTCGACCGCGACGCGTACATCACGTCCTTCTGCCGGGTTTGCACCTGGTCCAGCGTCTGCGGTTCGGGTCCGGTCGCGCTCCATAGGTCGACCATGAAGCACAGTCGGTTGGCGCGCGGTTCTTCGTCGAGCACGATTTCCAGCGGCGTGTTCGAAAACAGCCCGCCGTCCCAGTACAGCTGGCCGTCGATCCGCACCGGTGGAAATCCCGGCGGCAGCGCGCCGCTCGCCATCACGTGCTTCAGGTCGAGCGCCTGAGTTTTGGAATCGAAATACGCCAGCGCACCACTGGTGACCTGCACCGCGCTGACCGTCAGCCGCATCGCTTCCGCGCTCGACAGGTGCTTGAAATCGACCAGCCGGGTCAGCGTGTTGGCCAGTTCGGTAGTCTCGTAGAAGCTGGCCTTTTCCGCGTCGATCGGGATCGCGCTGCCGAACAGGCTGAACCGGCGCGGCGTGAAGAAGCCCTTGACGCCGCGCAGCATGGCATCCATGGTCGTCATCCAGACGTTGAACTGGCGCGTCATGTCGGGCACCTTGCGCAGGTCGATCAGGTCGTCGGTCGCGACCTCGTCCCAGAATTCCTTCAGCCGCGCAACCCGTTGCGACGGCTGATTGCCGGCAATGATTGCGGCATTGATCGCGCCGATCGAGGTCCCGACCACCCAGTCCGGCGCCAAGCCATGTTCCTGCAGCGCCTGATACACGCCGGCCTGGTACGCACCGAGCGCACCGCCGCCTTGCAGCACCAGCGCGACGTGATTATTGCCCTTGCTGATTTGTTTGACTTGTTCGGAGTGGTCCATGTGCCATGAATAGAGTGAGGAAAATGCCGGTAACGCCGATATACTCGATATGGACCCGGGCGTTGCCGCTTGGTTCCATTACGGAAGATACCGATACTCTACATGAACTGACAATATTGCGCGCTGGCCGCGGCGTCGCCGGCGGGCTGCCGGACTGGCGGCATCGAAGCGCCGTCGCAGAAAAATTCTGTCGGGACGCCGCCCCGGCCTGCGCTACTCGGGCCGAACCGCCTGCCCGCGCCTCCGGCCGAATATGTTACTGCTGTTTGCAACATCGGGTCGACTACGGCGGCCAACGGCGCGGCCCATCCGCGCAGGCGTAAAATGGCGGCTTGCTGTTTCCGCCCTGACAACCATGTTACCGCCATGACCATTCTGCTGTCCACCCTCAATGCCCGTTATGCGCACGCCTCGCTCGGCCTGCGCTACCTGCTCGCCAACATGGGCGCGCTGCAGGCGCAGACCAGGCTGCAGGAATTCGTGATCGGCGCCAAGACTGCCGACCTGGTCGAAAAATTGCTGGCATCCAAACCGCGCATCATCGGCTTCGGCGTGTATATCTGGAACATCGACGAAACCACCAGGCTGGTGTCGATGCTGAAACGCGTCGCACCGGAGGTCGTGATCGTGCTCGGTGGGCCCGAAGTGTCGTACGAGCCGGAGCAGCAGGAAATCGTGCGGCTGGCCGATTATCTGGTGACCGGCTGGGGCGACGTCACGTTTCCCAAGCTGTGCGCGCAAATCCTGCATGGTCCGCAACCGCTGATGAAGATACATGCCGGTGTGCAGCCGCCGCTGGCCGAGATCGCGCTGCCCTACACCCACTACAGCGCGCAGGACATCGCGCACCGGCTGATCTACGTCGAGGCGTCGCGCGGCTGCCCGTTCAAATGCGAATTCTGCCTGTCCTCGCTCGACAAGACGGCGTGGCCGTTTGCGCTCGATGATTTTCTGGCCGAACTGGAACAGCTGCATGCGCGCGGCGCCCGGCTGTTCAAGTTCGTCGACCGCACTTTCAATCTGAACATCAAGTCGAGCCTGCGCATCATGCAGTTCTTCCTCGAAAAGCTGGCCGCGCATCCGGACGACCCGGTGTACGCGCATTTCGAGGTGGTACCGGATCATCTGCCGGATGCGCTGAAGGAAGGGATCAAGCAATTTCCGCCCGGCAGCTTGCAATTCGAGATCGGCATTCAAAGCTTCAACCCGCAGGTGCAGGCGCTGGTCAGCCGCCGTCAGGACAATGACAAGGCGGCGGAAAATATCCGCTGGCTGATCGAGCATTCGCACGCGCATTTGCACGTCGACCTGATCGCCGGGCTGCCGGGCGAGGATCTGGCCAGTTTTGCCAGCGGTTTTGACCGGCTGGTGGCGCTCGGCCCGCATGAAATCCAGTTCGGCATCCTGAAGCGGCTGCGCGGCACGCCGATCATTCGCCACACCGAGCCGTTCAAGCTGGTGTTTGATGCCCATGCGCCCTACACGATCCTGGCGACCGACCGCATCGATTTTGCGACCATGCAGCGGCTGGTGCGCTTTGCGCGCTACTGGGATCTGGTGGCCAACTCCGGCCGCTTCGTCCACACGCTGGCACTGATCCTGGCCGATGCGCCGTTTGCGCGCTTCATGGCGTTGTCGGACTGGCTGTACGCACACACCGACGCGACACACCGGATCGCGCTGGAGCGGCTGGCGGCGCTGGTCGCGCAATGGCTGGCGACGCAGGGCATCGCCGCCGCTGCCGCCAGCGCCGCGATCGGCGGCGATGGGGCCGGCCAGTCGCTGCCGCAGCAGCACGGGCGGCGCCATACGGCCGCCAGCGCCGTCAAGGCTGACAGTGCGCTGCCGCGACGCCAGGCGCGCCACTTGGCGGCCTGATCCGGCGACCGGATCGCGGGGCGACCGAATCCCGACGGCCTGATTCCGCGTTTCAGGGCCTGGCCTTCGCACGCGCCGCAATCTGCGCGCGCTGCTGCGCGATCTCTTCCCAGATCCAGGCGCGAAAGCGCTTCACCTTGGCGGTCTGCGCCAGCGCCGGCGGACACACCATGTAATACGAAAACGGCACCGGCACGCTGACGTCGAACAGCCGCACCAGGCTGCCGCGCGCGATGTCGTCGGCCACCATCATCTCGCGTCCGAGCGCGATGCCCTGGCCTTCGCGCGTCGCCAGCAGCAGGTTGTGCGAGTCGCTGTAGGTGATCCCGCGTGGCTCCGGCGCATCGACGCCGGCCGCGCGCAGCCACGGCGTCCACGGCTCGTCGAGCGACAGCAGCAGCGGATGCTGCAGCAATTGCTGCGGCGTCTGCGGCAACGCGCCGTGGTTGAAGTCGGGCGCGCACACCGGGAAGTAGGCATCGCCGAACAACAGTTCGCACCACAGGTCGTTCCACGGCTTGGGGCCCATGCGCAGTCCGATGTCGACTGGTTCGCGCGCGAAATCGACCACATTGCCGGTGGTTTGGATCATCACCTCGAGGTCGGGGTTCTGTTCGATGAAATGGCCTAGCCGCGGCACCAGCCAGCGCGCCGCAAACGACGGAAACACGCTCAGCGTCAGCTGGTTCGCGTTGGCGCGGCGGCTGATGTCCTGCGTCGCGGCGGCGATGTCGAGCAGCGCGCTACGGACCCGCTCAGCCAGCACCCGTCCTTCCGGCGTCAGCTGCAAGCCGCGCCCGACGCGGGCAAACAGCGCCACCCCGAGCGCATCCTCCAGCGCCCGCACCTGATGGCCGATCGCGCCATGCGTCAGGCTCAGTTCGGTCGCGGCGCGGCTGAAGCTATTGTGCCGGGCCGCGCTTTCAAACGCGCGCAGGGCCGGCAGCGGGGGCAGTCTGGGAAGTGTTTGCTCAGGCGTCATTGGATAATTTTATTATCAATTTGAGGAAAAGGTATCACTGGAATTCCAGGCCCCGCTCGCCTACTATGCTTGTACAGCAGCACTCATTGTAAATCAATCAGGAGCGATAGCATGAAAACCAGCAAAAATACGATAGTCAAATTAGTCAAAGAAACGCTTGAATTGAAGGCGGGCAGCGTCGTAGCGCTGGACCTGAAAGCTGGGCAAAGCCTGAACGTGGCCAGCGGTCGCCTGTGGCTCACGCGCAGCGGCGACAGCCATGACTATTGGTTGCGGCCGGGCAACCAGCTGGTATTTGGCGCCGCCACCAGCGTGCTGGCCGAAGCCGATCGCGACAGCCGGTTCGAGTTACGCTCGACGGGCGCCGAGCTCGACCTGAGCTGGCTCCGCATTGCCGCGCAAAAATTGTTGCAATGGGCACAACTCGGCATGTCGCATGGCTTGCCGAAATCCACGTCGCAGCCCGGCGATGGGTTGTCGATCAAATGCTGAGCGGATGGTCGCACGACGACGCCACACCGATTCTGACACGGCCTTGTGTCAGGTCAGTGTGGCGTTGTCCATCGCCAGCAGTCCTTGCAATGCCCCCGCTCAGACCAGCCACGCGCCATCGCGATACACTACCTCATCGTCGAGCGTGACCGATTCCGTCACCGCAAACACGTCGACGTGATGCTTGGCGTCCTTGCGCTTGATGATGGCCTTGTTGTAGACCCCATGCTTGGCGCCGAGCGACAGATGGATGCCGCACATCCGTTCGTAGGTGCCGATATCGCTGACCGTGCGCTGCGCCGTCAACGCGCGGTTCATGCCAAAACCGAGTTCACGCAGCCACACTTCGCCCTCGTCGGCGCGGATATTGGCCAGCACCTGGTCGAAATCGGGCGTGGAATCGATCACCTCGGTCACCTTGCCCTTGCTCACCACCAGCGTGATCGGCTGCGCCGGTTGATTGACCTGGAATGCGGTGTCGCCAAACACGAAGATGCGCACCCGTCCGTTGACCGCCTCCAGATCCTGCGCTTCCGTGAACACCTCGCCGATCGGAAATTGGCCGCCGACATTGGTCATGTCGGTGTAATCGCCGATATTCAGTTTGGCAGGCTCCAGGCGCGACCCGAACACCAGTTGCGCGCCGCCGCTGTCGACCATCGCGCAACTGGCGCGATCGATGCGCTCTTTCAGCGCGCGGCCGACACCGCGCAAGTACGCCGGCTCGTACGCCAGTGAATCGATGTAGTACAGCGCTTGCAAGCCCGACCGGTCCGAGCTCTCGGACATGCGCGCCAGGTGGACGTGTTCGATCACTTTCAGCGAGCGCTTGAACAATTCGACTCGCAGCCGGTAAGCATCGAGCCGAAACCCGGTCGACTGAATCAGCACCACCAGATCAAGCGGCGCCAGCGGTTCAAATGCGGCCAGCACTTCCGCCGGCGCCACCGCGTCAAAATCGATGAAGCGGGCATCCGGGAGACAGCGGCGATACGCCTGGGTCAAGGCCAGCGCGAGATCGCAGCGCCGATCCGACACCACCACCGCCACGCGCGGGTGCGCATGGTCGATCGCGATCGACAGGATGTCGCGCAAATGCTGTTCCGCGGTATCGACCGTCGCCGCGGTGATCGTGCCGAGGGGCGTGGTGCGCGGGGTGCTGATGGCTGTGCTGCAGGGCTGAGCGAACGACTCTAGGTTCGCACTTGGGTTTGTTGTCAATTTATCGCACCGGGGAGAGTGACAGGATTCGCCGCACAAGCCAGGGTGCCGAGGCCATGCATTTCCGAATGGAACCGCATTTTAAGTCACAAAGCCGGATCGGGATCGGACAGTGGGCGCGGCGGACCGCGCGCGCAGGTCGCACGTCGCGCCGGCGCCACAGCGTCGCTCATCACCAACACGTCGCGATTCTGCGAAAATATCCGGATGAGCGATCCCATCGATTTGCAACGCTTCGTCGACGCGCAGCAGCCGGTGTATGCGCAGGTCTGCGCGGAATTACGCGCAGGCAATAAGCGCAGTCACTGGATGTGGTTTGTCTTCCCGCAAATACAGGGCCTGGGCCATAGCGCGATCGCACGCAAATTCGCGCTCTCGGGAGCGTCAGAGGCGATTGCCTATCTGCAACATTCAGTGCTGGGTCCGCGTTTGCTGGAGTGCAGCGCGCTGGTGCTGGCCGTTGATGGACCTAATATCGGGCGCAGCATCGAAGATATTTTTGGCTACCCGGACTATCTGAAGTTCCGGTCATGCATGACCCTGTTCGCGCACGCCGATCCCGGCAACCAGGTGTTCGACGCGTGTTTGCGCAAATACTTTGACGGCAAACCCGATCCCGAGACGCTGGCGCGCTTGTGATCGGCGCGGTCAGGGCGCCCTGCCGCTGCGATCACAAACCTGCTGCGTGGCGCATCAGACGCCGGCAGACGCCGGCACCTGTTGACGCCACTGCGCGATCACCTGGCGCGAAGAACTATCGAGCGACGCCAACGGCACTACGGTCGCGTGGTCGAAAATCATCATTGCATACACGCGCGCCAGCAGATTCACCTCGGGCGATAGCTGGCGTTCCTCGCCACGTGCGGGATGCTGGTTGCGCCAGTAGTTGATCGCTTGTTCCAGTTCGGCCAGGGTCAGTTCCATGGAGTAGGTCCGCTAGGTCCGGCATTTCGGCCCGCTTGCGCCGCTTCAAAAGCACATGAAAAAACGATTCGCCAGATCGACGATGAACGACGTGCGCAAATAGCTGACGAAAATCAAGCCCAGCAGCGCCGTCACGGCAGCGCCGATCAGCCAGTGTTTGACTTGGGTTTGCATGAGTATGTCGAATATCCTGTTAATTCATATGCGCAATAAGACTTCGCGCTACGGAGTATGCATCAAGCCAACACCGCTGGCGCGCGCACGATTTCCTTCTCGTTGATCGGCAAGTTGATCAGCGCCGCAAACACGCCGAGGGCGATCGTGATCCCCCATACCATATCGTAATTGCCCTGCCGCGTGTACAGATAACCGCCCAGCCAGACGCCGAGGAAGCTACCGACCTGATGCGAAAAGAACACGAAGCCGGACAGCATCGACAAGTATTTGACGCCGAAAATGCCGGCGATCACGCCATTCGTCAGCGGTACGGTCGACAGCCACAGCAGTCCCATCGCGCAGGCAAAGATATACACCGACCACGATGACAGCGGCGCCAGCAGGAACAGCGCGATGACGACTGCGCGCGTGATGTAAATGGTCGCTAGCAGATAGCGTTTCGGGAACCTGCCGCCGAGATGGCCGGCGTAATACGAACCGAAAATATTGAACAGCCCGATCAGCGCCAGCGCAATCACCGCCACGTTCGGATCGATGATGCCCTTGTCGCGCAGATAGGCCGGCATGTGCACGCCGATGAACACGAGCTGGAAGCCGCAGACGAAATAGCCGGCCAGCAGAAACAGGAACGGCCGGTACGCAAACGCCTCGCGCGTCGCTTCCAGGATGCTCTGTTGCGGGCCATGGCCCGTGATGTGCGCCGGCTCGCGCAACTTGAACGCCATCGGGATCATCACCAGCACCTGCAGCGCCGCCAGGACAAAGAATGCGTTCTGCCAGCCGCTGCTGGAGATCAGCTGTTGCTCGACCGGCATCAGCGCGAACTGCCCGAACGAGCTGGCGGCCGATGAAATGCCGAACGCCCAGGAACGCCGCTCGGCCGGCGCGATGCGGCCGATGATGCCGCTTATCGCGCCGAACGCGGTGCACGCGAGCGCCGCCCCGATCAGGATGCCGGAGCCGACGATAAACAGCGTCGGCTGCGCCACCAGCGCCATCCACAACAGGCCGAACATGTAGAACAGTGCGCCGGCGATCACCACGCGCGCGGTGCCGAAACGGTCCGCCGCCATGCCGGCAAACGGTCCGAACACGCCCCACATCAGGTTTTGCAGCGCCATTGCCAGCGAAAACGTCTCGCGCGTCCAGCCGTGCGCCTGCGAAATCGGTTGCAGCCAGAAGCCGAAGCCATGCCGCACGCCCATCGCGAGCGTCAATACGAGACCGCTCGCGAGTAGTACGGTTTTCAGTTGCGGCGCGCGCGCAGCGGTAAACAGTGAAGGGGACATGGCGAGGCAGGCGGTGAAAAAAACAGTGTAGCGTAAAGCGAAACACCGTGTGGACCGGCGCCGGGCTGAGTTCCCTCCCCCTTGCAGGGGGAGGGTTAGGGTGGGGGTAGCGCGGTCGATGAGCGATGAAGGATGCACGTTGTCGATCGATCATCCTACCCCCATCCCAACCTTCCCCCTGCAAGGGGGAAGGGGCGAGAAACCTTAGCCAGCAACCACCTTCATGCACTAGCCCTGTGGCACTGGCGTTGACTGCGACAAATTAAGAAAACAGCAACAACCAACAGAGCTGATCAAACCAATGCAACGCCAATGTATGTATGTCCGAAAACGGCTAGACGAGGCCCGGTGCGGCGCGTATAACGAAGCCATGGACCCTTTCGATCAGCATTCACCAGGCCCGGCGACCGGGGCGCAACACAGCACGTCGGCCGCCTTGCCGTCCGCCGACAGCTGCTACCGCGCGCTCGCAGCGAAAGACACGCGCTTTGACGGCGTGTTCTTTACCGGCGTCAAGACCACCGGTATTTATTGCCGCCCGGTGTGCACTGCAAAGACGCCGCGCGCCACGTCTTGCACGTTTTTCGCGACCGCAGCAAAGGCCGAGGCGGCCGGGTTCCGGCCGTGCCTGCGCTGTCGTCCCGAGCTCGCGCCGTACGCGCTGCAGCAGAACCTGGCGTATGCGGTGTGGCAACGTATCGCGGCCGGCGCGCTGAACGATGGCGACCTGGAGCGGCTGTCGCAGGAAGTCGGGTTATCGTCGCGCCAGTTGCGACGGGTGCTGGTGCAGCACTTCGGCGTGACACCGGTCGAGCTGGCGCAGACGCAGCGTCTGCTGTTTTCGAAAAAGCTGTTGCAGGAAACCGCGCTGCCGATGGCCGATGTCGCGTTTGCCGCCGGCTTTGGCAGCGTGCGCCGCTTCAATGCACTGTTCGCCGCGCGCTATCGGATGGCGCCGACGGCGGTGCGGCGCGCCGGCGCGACGTCCGGCGCAACAATCGGCGTGCTCGGGCCGGACAGCCTGACGCTCGGCCTCGCGTACCGACCGCCATTCGACTGGCCGCGCATGCTCGCGTATCTGGCGGGACGCGCGATGCCGGGGCTGGAGGCGGTGCTGCCGGACGATGAGCGCGGCGCGTATGTACGCAGCGTGCGGCTGGGCGACGCACACGGCTGGTTGCGCGTGACGCAGGACGCCGGCCGCGACCAGTTGCGGCTGCAAGTGTCGGCCTCGCTGGCCGGCG
>NZ_JBHRTP010000018.1:0-7029 GCF_042646465.1 Pseudundibacterium arcticum | reverse complement strand
CGACCAGTTGCGGCTGCATGTGTCGGCCTCGCTGGCCGGCGTGCTGATGCCGCTGCTGGCGCGCGTGCGCAGCCAGTTCGACCTCGATGCGAATCCGGCCGTGATCGCAGCGCATCTGGCGCAGGATGCCGGACTGGCGCCGCAGATCGCGGCGCAGGCCGGGTTGCGCGTGCCGGGCGCGTTCGAGCCGTTCGAGCTGGCGATCCGCGCGATCCTTGGCCAGCAAGTGAGCGTGGCCGGCGCCACCACGATCTCGGGCCGGCTGCTGGCGCGCTTCGGCGAGCCGGCCGCCACCCCGTTTGCGGCGGTGACGCGGCACTTCCCGCGGCCGCAGCAACTGGCGCAGGCCGAGGTCGGCGACGTCGCGCAGCTCGGCATGCCGCAAACGCGGGCGCAGACCATCATCGATTTCGCGCGCTTCACTGCCGACGGCGGACTCAATATCCGGCCCGGCACCGGGCTCGACGCCGCCGTCGCGCAGCTGAAGACGGTGCGCGGTATCGGCGACTGGACCGCACATTACATCGCGCTGCGTGCGCTGCGCTTCCCCGACGCATTCCCGGCCGGCGACCTCGGCTTGCAAAAGGCGGCGGCCTTGATCGATGCCGCACCAGAGCGTCTCACCGAAAAGCAGTTGCACGCGCGCGCGCAGGACTGGGCGCCGTGGCGCGGCTATGCGGCGCTGGCGTTGTGGCATGCGCTGGCTTAATGCGCTGGCTTATTGCGCGGCGAGTGCGCGACATCACATCAGCAAGGAGGCAATACCATGATTCATTACCTGGGACACGACAGCCCGCTCGGCACCATGCTGATCGCCGCCACCGAGCGCGGTCTGCGCAGCGCCGTATTTGAAGACCAACGTCATTTCAATGGCATCGCCGGCTGGCAGCACGATCCGCAGCATCCGCTGCTGCAACAGGCGGTGCAGCAACTGGACGCGTATTTCGCCGGCCAGCGCCGCGGGTTCGAACTGCCGCTCGATATACCCGATACCCAGGGCACCGAATTCCAGCGCAGCGTGTGGCGCGGCCTGCTGACGATTCCGTTCGGCCGCACCAGCAGCTATGCCGAACTGGCGCACAAGATCGGCAATCCGAAGGCGGTGCGCGCAGTCGGCGCCGCGAACGGGCGCAACCCGATCGCGATCATCGTGCCCTGCCACCGTGTGATCGGTGCTGCCGGTGCGCTGGTCGGCTATGCCGGCGGGCTCGAGCGCAAGCGCTTCCTGCTCGCGCTCGAGAGTGGGCAGGAACAGATACTCCTCTAGAAAATTGGCTATGTCGCCATCAAAGCATGGCGCTGGTCGCAATACTGGCCGGACAAATCTTTTCGGGGCGCCACGGATTGATGGCTGACGCGGCACTTGCGCAAGCGGCGGCCAGCCGTTAAGGTGACGGCTTTGTTCACTGCGTACCGACCACTCCATGTCATCCAATTCAGAAGGTTCGACCAAGGCGATTTTCTATGCGCTCGGCGCCAACGGCGGCATCGCGGTTGCCAAGTTCGGCGCCGCGCTGTTTACCGGCTCCAACGCGATGATGGCCGAGGCGATCCATTCGCTGGCCGACTGCACCAACCAGATCTTTCTGTTGCGCGGCATGCAGGAAGCGAAGAAACCGCCCGACGAGCTGCATCCGATGGGCTACGGCCGGGTCGTGTATTTCTGGGCGATGATGGTCGCGATCCTGCTGTTTTTCGTGGGCGGCGCGTTTTCGGTAATGGAGGGCTATAGCCATCTGCAGCACCCGGCGCCGCTGAAAAACGCGACCGTCGCATTGCTGGTGCTCGGCGTCTCGGTCGCGCTGGAAGCGTTCTCGCTGCGCGGCGCGATGACCGAGATCCGCAAGGTCTCCGGTGGCAAGCCTTTCATGCAATGGTTCCGCGAAACGCGGCAGTCGGAATTGATGGTGGTCGCCGGCGAAGACATCGCCGCGCTGGCCGGCCTGGCGATTGCGTTTGGCGCGGTGGTGCTGACGGTGGTGACCGGCAATCCGCTGTGGGATGCCTGTGGCTCGATTGCGGTCGGCGTGCTGCTGATGCTGGTCGCGTTCATCATCACGCGCGAAGTGAAGGCGATGATCACCGGCGAATCGGCCGCGCCCGAGACCCATGCCGCGATCAAGGCGCATATCGCGGCGCGCCCCGAAGTCGAGCATGTGATCAACCTGATCACGCTGCAATGGGGCGAACAGCTGATGATCGCGGTCCAGGCCAAGATGCAGCCGCAGCCGTCGGACGCGGCGCTGATCGATGCGATCAATGCGGTCGAACACAGCCTGCAGACGCAATGGCCGCAGGCGAAATGGTGTTTCTTTGAACCGGATGTGGTGGCGGGCCAGGACTGAGCGCGATCGGCAGAGTAATGCGGTAGGATGGGTGAAACCCATCGCCGGGCCGGGCCGGGTCGACGAGATGGGTTGCACCCATCCTACCGCTTAGGGTCCTCAGCATCGCCGACCGCCAAGCCAATAAAAAACCCGCCGGACCATGCGGTCCGGCGGGTTTTTTTTAAATCTATTGCGCGAGTACTACTGCACCAGCCGCACCGCAAACGGATAGCGATACGACTGTCCCTTCGACGTTGCGACCGCGCCCAGGATGCAGAAGATGATATTGGCGACATACAGTATCGGCAGCAGCAACATGCCGATCAGGATGAACATCAGCACCGACGCGATCAGATAACCGATCGTGATGGTGATCTGGAAGTTCAACGCCTCGCGCGCTTCTTCGTTGATGAAGGCGGAGCTGTCCTTCTTCAGCAGCCAGATGATCAGCGCGCCGACGAAGCCGGTGAAGATGCCCAGCAAATGCGCCAGCATGGCGATATTGCAATCGTCCTTGCTGGGATTGCTTTGTTCGATGTCATTCATGCCATGTCCTCTGTTTGAGTTGTTCGGGATCCAACAATTGCTAGCAAGCGCACAAATCATAGCGCACTTGTGTGACAAAAATGTGTGGAAAAATCAACTGTCCAGTGCGCCGGCCACGCCTGAAAGCCCGGGGCGCCAGGACTGCTTGAGGCGTCGGTCGCTGAGCGTGATGGCCGGCATGGCCTGGAACAAAGCCGGTGCGGTGCGACGCAAGACGGTCCCGGCGCGGCCGCAGGGCCGTTTATCCTGAGCCCGCCGAAGCATGTCCTGAGCTTGTCGAAGGGCATGTCCTGAGCTGGGCGAAGCGGCTGGGACGACCGCAGTCATCGCACCATTACGGCATCAGGATGGTGCTGTCCGGAGCGAAGTTCAGGCTGCGACTTTTTTGGCGGACGCCTTTTTCGGCGCGGCTTTTTTGGCGGTCGCCTTGACTGCGGTCTTGGCCGGTGCCTTGACGGCGGCCTTCTTCACCGGTTTGTCAGGCGCTGCGGCGGTGTCGACGTCTACCGTAGCAGCAGCCTTGCCTTTGGCCGGCGCCTTGGCCTTGCGTTCCTCGAACTCGAAGCTGATCTTGCCGTCCTTGCCCTTGACCAGGAAGGCCTTGAACGGCCGGCGCGTGCGTTGCGAGATAAAGCCCGGCAACAGATCGGTCTTGCCTTCGTTTAGCAATTTCGCCATCTGCTCGGGCAGAATTTCCTGCTGCAAGATGATGCGGCCGCTGCGGAAGTCGCAGGCTTTCGGCTTCGCGACCGATTTTTCGCAGACATAGGCGAGGCCCATTTCGTATACCCCGCTGCCGCATTTCGGACAGGCGCCGAGCGCGGTCTGGCCGGTGAAGTCGACGCCTTCGCCGTTTTCGCCTTCACCGTCGTTCTGGCCGAAATCGAACTCCAGCTTGAAGTTGTTGATGTCCTCATCGCGCGATATTTTCAGGATCGCCGCGAACGGCCGCCCCATCTTGGAGCGGAATCCCTGCAGCGGCCCGATGCTGCGGTTGCGCAATAATTCCTCGACCTCGGCCACCTCGAACTGGCGGCTGCCGGGCGTCTTGCTCATCGAGAATTCGCACTTCGTGCAGGCGAAACGGCGATAGTTTTCCTTCACCACGCTGCCGCAATTCGGGCACGGCGTTTTCAAGGTCGCATAGTCGCCGGGAATAGTGTCGTTGCTGTATTCCTTGGCGCGCTTGACGATGATCTGCGTCATCTGGGCGATCTCGCGCATGAATTCCTCGCGCGAGATCTTGCCCTTTTCCATCTGCGACAGCTTGTATTCCCACTCGCCAGTCAGTTCCGGCGCGGTCAGTTCGTTGACGCCGAGCCCGCGCAGCAGCGTCATCAGCTGGAACGCCTTGGCGGTCGGGATCATCTCGCGACCTTCGCGCAGCAGGTATTTCTCGTTCAGCAGGCCTTCGATGATGGCGGCGCGCGTGGCCGGCGTGCCGAGCCCCTTGCCGGCCATCGCCTCGCGCAGGTCTTCGTCGTCGAGCAGCTTGCCGGCCCCTTCCATCGCCGACAGCAGGGTCGCTTCGGTGTAGCGCGCCGGCGGCTTGGTGACCAGGCCGTTGGCGGTGATTTTGTCGGTCTGGACCTTTTCACCCTTCGCCACCGGCACCAGGTTACCGGCGTTTTCCTTGTCGTCGTCGCTAGCCACTTCCTTGCCGTATACCGCCAGCCAGCCCGGATTGGTCATGACCTTGCCTTCGGTCTTGAACTGGTGGCCAGACACCTCGGTGTAGCGGGTGGTGACCTGGAATTCGGCGGCCGGGAAGAACACCGCCATGAAGCGCCGTGTCACCAGGTCGTACAACTTCTGTTCCGGCTCGGACAAATTCTTCGGCGCGATGGTGGTCGGGATGATCGCGAAGTGATCGGAAATCTTGGTGTTGTCGAAAATCCGCTTGTTCGGCTTGACCCAGCCCTTGTTCAGGATCTGCGCGGCGAACTGCTGGTAGTTGTTGTTCTCGGATACCGTCTCCAGCGCCTGTTTGACGGTGTCCAGATAATCTTCCGGCAGGTGGCGCGAATCGGTACGCGGATAGGTCAGCACCTTGTGCTTTTCGTACAGCGCCTGCGCTAAGCCCAGCGTGTTCTTGGCCGAGAAGCCGAAGCGCGAGTTGGCTTCGCGCTGCAGGCTGGTCAGGTCGAACAGTGCCGGCGCCATCGACGTGGTCGGTTTTGATTCTTCAGTGACGCTGCCCTGGCGCCCGCGGCAGGCGGCCACGATCGAGTCGGCGGCGGCCTTGCTCCACAGCCGCTCGGCGCGTTTCTCGGGATCAAGCTCGTCTTTCTTGTGTTTGGTATCGAGCCAGCGGCCTTCGTAGATGCCGGCGGCGCAGACGAAGTCGGCACGCACTTCCCAGAAGTCGCGCGGCACGAAAGCCTTGATCTTTTCTTCGCGCTCGACCACGATCGACAAGGTCGGGGTTTGCACCCGGCCCACGGTGGTCAGGTAGAACCCGCCTTCTTTCGAGTTGAACGCGGTCATCGCGCGCGTGCCGTTGATGCCGATCAGCCAGTCCGCTTCCGAGCGGCAGCGCGCGGCGTCAGCCAGCGGCAGCATTTCCTCGTCCGAACGCAGATGCGCGAAGCCGTCGCGGATCGCGCCCGGCGTCATCGATTGCAGCCAGAGCCGCTTGATCGGCTGCTTGGCCTTCGCGTTCTGCGCGATCAGGCGGAAAATCAGCTCGCCCTCGCGCCCGGCATCGCAGGCATTGATCAGCGCGGTGACATCCTTGCGCTTGATCAGCTTGTTCAGCACCTTCAGCCGCGATTCGGTCTTGGCGATCGGGTTCAGCGCGAAATACGGCGGGATCATCGGCAGATGCGCGAAGCTCCATTTGCCACGCTTGACATCGTGCTCTTCCGGCACCGCGATTTCGAGCAGGTGGCCGACTGCCGACGACAGCACGTACTGGTCGGATTCGAAATACTCATCGTGCTTGGTAAAGCCGCCGAGCGTCTTCGCGATGTCGTTCGCGACGGACGGTTTCTCGGCGATGATGAGGGTTTTGGTCATAGTGGGTCTCGAAGTGTGCGTCAGGTACAAGATTCGCTCATGGCGAATTTTGCCGATAGTGTAACCAACTTATCTGTCTTGCACACTGCTGGTGCGTCCAGTGTGCGCAAAGAGTCGGTAAATGCATCATCAGCGCCGGCACGCGCATTTCCGAATCGAATTGCCAATTCGAATTGCCAATTAAGCAACGCTGCGAACAATCATATGCGGGCTGGGCGCAAATCCGCAAGCGCAGGGGACGATGAGATGACGGAAAGGCAATGGAAGGGAACGGTCGGCGCCGCGCAAAAACGAGTCCAGTATCAACGGCAGCGGCGCTGTGTGCGGTTTGTGACTTCAATGCAACAGACGTGGTTCCGGCTCGTCGTCGGTCAGGAACAGCTCGTCGAACGTCAGCGCGTCCGGCTCCTGCCCCAGGCTCCACAATAACATCAGCACGATCACTTTCAGCTTGTTGAGCGGCATCGGCGACTCGTGGACCGCGAGCGCGCGCTCGATCACGATTTCGCGCTGGAGCGCATTGAGTACCTTGGCCGACTCGAGGAACTGGATGAAACCGATCGCAGGTGAGCCGAGCGCGTCGAATTCCTGGTCCGCATAGATCCGCGTCCCGAATGAAAATGCGCTTTGCTGCGGATAGTCGACCGCGAAGTCACGCGTGGTTTCGGCCAGATCGGTCAGCCAGTCGAGCGCCTCGGAGATCTCGTCCTCTTCGAAACCGACCGCCGACAACTTTTTGGTCAACGCCGCCGTGTCGGGACAGGCATCGGGCCGGTAATAGGTTTCGTACAAGTAAACAAGAATATCGAACATGGTTCTACTATATCGTCAGCCTCGTCGCCGCACAAGCATAAACCGTTAACGGGACAATCTTGCCGCGGAGCATCTGACGGGAAATACCGGGTGCAGTATTTTTTTATCCCGTTTGATTCCTTGCGGTAAATCACCCATTTTGGCATATACTCCCGCGAAAATTGAATGCCGCCGCCATCTGGATAGCTCGACTATGCAACTGGTAAGTGTTGGAGGGGCGCCGCGCCGATTCGGCCACACTTTGCGTTGGCGCAAGCGGGTGGTGTGCTCCTAGTGTAGTGTTGCATTCTTGATGCTTCGTATTGAAATTCCGCACTTGAAAGGC
>NZ_JBHRTP010000017.1:0-26179 GCF_042646465.1 Pseudundibacterium arcticum | reverse complement strand
CTAAATCAACGCGCCAGTGCTCGACCCTACCTGCGAGCGGCTGAGGGGGAAGTTCCCTCGGCCGACTCACCACTTCGGCATGAAACTGCACATTGGCGTCGACAGTCAAAGCGGCCTGGCCCATAGCGCTGTGGTGACGCCGGCCAACGTTCACGACAAGCATCCATTGCCGAACTTGCTGCACGGGCAGGAGCGTCGCGTGTACGGTGATAGTGCCTATGCCAGTCAAAAGGAACTGATACAAGGAAAAGCGCCTAAAGCCAAGGATTTCACCAACCAGCGTACGAAGAAAGCCGGCGGCGAAGTCGACGAGGTGAAGCGCGGTAAGAACCGCAACAAGTCAAAAATCAGAGCTCGCGTGGAACACGTCTTTGGTGTAATCAAGCGCTTGTGGGGATTCTCAAAAGTGCGCTACCGCGGCTTGGAGAAGAATGCCGGTCGCGCGTTCACTGCACTGGCCTTGGCCAATATTTACTTGTCGCGAAACCGACTGATGGCACAGGTGCGCCCGTAATGGGCGAAACGTGGGCCAAAAGCCCGGTGAATCGCCCGAAAGGGCAAAACAAAACGTGCTGAACATGCCTTTTTACGGATTCAAGCCTCGATTGTCGATTGAATTCCAAAAATACTCCGCTTGATCAGCATAGCCTTAGCAATAAAAATGGCCCGGTTCTTGCGACCCGGGCCGTCAGCCGAAGAAAGCCGTGAGACCTTCCTCGGCGCTGCAACATGAATTACTTGACCATCAGACTGACGTTATCCAGAACGAACGAGGTTTGCAGTGAAGAATCCTCTGTTTCGGAGAACGATACCTGGACGGTCTGGCCTTTGTAAGCGCTCAGATCGAAAGTACGGGTCTGATAACCGGAAGCGGCATTGACGTTGGTATAGGTTGCCAAGGTCTGCAGAACGGTACCGGCGGTGTTTTTCACCTTAACGGTCAGCTTGTCATAAGCCGTCGAGCCGCTTTCTGCCGTATCGATATGCAGAGCGAACGTCAGAGTTGCCGACGTTGCGGTCGAAGGGATGCTGACTGTCTGGGACAGCGTTTCCGTAATTGCGCTACCGTTGCCGCCCATCCAAGCATCTTTGGTGCCCGTTGCCGCTGGCTCGCCGCTCCAGGTGCCGATGTCGCCGGTGTTGCCGGTCCATGGGCTGGTGCCGGACTCGAAGCCGCCGTTGACCATCGTCTCAGTAGCAGTACCGCCGGTGGTCACCGTCAACGTCGCGTTGCCGCTGGTTGCCGTTGTCGGTGTGGTCGCACTGTCGGTCACCGTCACCTTGAACACGGCACCGTTGTCGGTCGATTGCGCGGTAAAGCTGTAGGTTGCCGAGCTGGCGCCGCTGATCAACACGCCATTGCGATACCACTTGTAGCTGTACGGTGCGGTGCCGCTGCTGGCCGATACAGAGAACGAAGCAGCGCTGCCGGCCGCAACCGTGACGTTGGCTGGGCTGGAGATGGTGACAGGACCTGGCGCGCCACCAGTTTCGTCGATGTCGGTACCGACATTGATCGCTGCATAAGCGCGTTGTACCGCGATGGCTTCTTTACTGCCAACGCCATACAGTTCTTGCGCAGCGGCCAATACCTTGCTACGTGCATCGGCATAGTTGGTCGAGGCGGTGAACTTGGTGGTGGATGCCTTGAACCAGATGCGATAGGCCTTGTCGTTGCCGATACCGGTCATCGCAGCAGGACTCTTGGTCAGGTATGCGCTGTAGTAGTCGCTGGACGAGGTGGCGTTGGAACCTTGGGACAGGAAGTAGTACATGCGGTTGTTCGGGCCGCTGCTGTAATGCACGTCCAGATTGCCGACGGTGCTGCTCCACGCGTTCGGGCTCGAGCCATCCTTGCTTGGCTTGTACATCCAGCGCAAAGGCGTGCCCGTCTTGCTGATCTCTACCCCCATCATCCAGTCGTTGCCGCCAGGGATGGTTGTGCCGGTGCCGCCATTGCGTGCATAGGCTTCAACCATTTCGCCGCCGATGTCCGAGTTGGACTCGTTCAGACCGCCGGATTCACCGCTGTAGGTCAGGTTGGAGGTCGATGCGGTCACACCGTGCGACATTTCGTGACCGATCACGTCGATCGAACCGAGGCTGGTGAACGACGAACCGTCGCCGATATACATGCACTTGCAGGTATCGCTGTAGTAGGCATTGTCATAGTTGCTGTTGACGTGTGCAGCGATGTAGGTTGCGGTGTTGACGCCATCCAGGCTCTGCCAGCCGAGCGTGTTCGTCAGCATGTCGTAAGTATTCATCAGACCCCACATCGCGTTGACCGCTGCGGTCTGGCCGTTGGCGTTGGTGGTGCTGCCGCCAGAAATGTAGTTCTGACCGTCGCCCCAGGTATTCGTGGAGTTGGTGTAGACGCTACCGGCGCTGGTCGTGTGGTTGGCGTTGGTGATCGCCATCGCGCCATACGTACCGCCGGTACCGCGGCTGGCATCGATCATCTGATAGGTGCCACCCGATAGGGTGGTGTTGATAGGCACGTCGCCGTTGTACTCGCTGTGGCCAACGCCAACCACGGTGTGCATTGCGCTCCACTGTTTGATCAGGTGACCGTCGGTGGCGCTGACGATCGAGTCATTCAGGTTTGGACGGCCATTGCTGGTCATACGCGTTTGTACGAAGTACGCCAGCTCATAGTGATCGACCACTTCTTCCAGGTCCATCGCGTTCAGGGCTGCTTCAGCTTTGTTGACGGCGGACGCGACGCGGACTGTCTTCATCACCGGGTAGATGATCAGCTCGGCTTTTGGTGGCACGATGTGGGTGCCGGTTGGAGCCAGCTTGCTGACCACTAAGTCGGTCGCTTGCTTGCCAGATATTCTTGGATTGACGTCAATATCCGTACCTGCCTTGCCGGCAAATGATTGGCCCAGGCCCAGGCCCAGGCCTTGACGGCGCTCGGAGATCGATTCGCTGACGATGCTACCGGCGTCGTTAGTCACGACCACCGATTCGGAACTCCACACGCGGACATTCTTGAAGGTGTGGTTGACGCGGTGGATCTTGGTGCCGACCACGCCTGGGTGCTCGCTAGCGACTACGAAGCCATGGTCTGCGACCAGACCATGATTGCCGCGTTGCGACATCAGTTTTGCGATCAGGCTAGCTGTTTCTTGTGGCGATGATTGGGCCTGGCCTGCCGCCATCAATGGTTCTGCTGCCATCGCGATGCCTGCGGACATTGCTGCCAATGAAGCAGCAATAAGTGTCTTGCGTAGATTCATTATTTCTCCGTTGAATAATATTTTTGGTGATTAGACTACTGCCTCGGTGGTCGTAACTTTGACAAGTCGTATTTCCAATAAAAAGCCATTACAATCCATTGAGCAACTTTTCGTTGGAAACATCAAAGCGGGATCGACACTAATCCCATCGAATATGGCGAGTCAAAAAAATCAATAAATTCAACGAGGTGTCCTAAAGTGTTCAATTCTTAACATGATCTCGATAGCGATGAGAGTGGAGCAGGTGGTGATCGAATCAGCCTTTCTGACCGAAGGGATGATGCGCGGTTTGCTCAACCTGTCAGAACTGGCAAGGCACCTGCGCCCTCAGCTGGAGCGCGATTTATGGAAACCGGTTGGCCAGGCGGCGGTAGTGATGGCCCTGACGCGGTTGGCGCTGCGATTGCAGCAAAACGACCGACCCGAGGTGCGGGTATTGCCCAAGGTCGGCGAACTGATCACGCGCTCCGAGCTCACCGAATTTACCTACACTAACTCCGACACCAGTTACGAATGCCAGCGTCATCTGCTGGCGATGGCTGAGTCTCATCCGGGCGTGTTTGTCACTGTCACGCAAGGGATGCGTGAAGTGCTGGTCATTTCGGGGCGCTCGATGGTGAGCTCGGTCGAATCCTGCTTTGGGTCGGAACAGTTGTTGCTAAAAAAGAGCAACCTCTCGGCGCTGACGCTGCGCCTGACGCCCGATTCCAAACACACGCCTGGCATTTTTCATTCGATCCTGAAGCAACTGGCGTGGCGCAAGATCAACCTGGTCAACATGATTTGCAGCTATACCGAATTGACGATCTTTCTCGAGCAAAGCGAAATGGCGCTGGCGTTTTCGGTGCTGTCGCATTTCGCGTGATCGGCGCGATCGTTATTCTGGCCCCCATCCGATATCCCTTTCATGACACTTGATCCTTCCCTGCTGCGCCCACCGGCGTCGCCCCGTCGCCCTGAACTGGCTTATCGCAAACCCCAGTTGGGCCGAGATTATTGGATCAAGGATGGCATTTTGCCGAATGCCCTGGAGGTGTCGCAGCATTGCTTTGCCAAGACCGATTGGGAGCTCGGCTTCCCGCGACGGAAGGAGTTCTGGCCTGGCATGCGTAGCGCAGGCGCATTGTTGCCGGACGAGTTGGCACGACTGGAAACCTGGGTCAAGCTGGCCACTGGCGCCAAGCGCTTGTGGCAGGAAGTGACACCGGAGGGCGCCACCCTCAATCACAACTATGCGCAACTCGTCGGCGGCAGTGAATCCGGCCCACGACCGCACACCGATTCGCGCAAGCTATGCCGTTATGCAGCAGTGATCTACCTGTCGTCCGATGCGCCGGCCAGAAGCGGGACCTCGTTTTACCGACTTCGTTATCCGAATGGCGCATTGGGTGGCAATCTGTGCACGCCGCCACACGCCAATCTGGGCGAGGCGCTGGGCGTTGGCAAGCTGCCCCTGGATGCCTGGGCCGAAGACGTCGCCGTGCCAAATCGCTTCAACCGGGTGATACTGTATCGCGCCGACCTGGTGCACTCCGCCAGCGCTTATTTCGGCGAAGAACACGAGGAAAAGCGCATGACCGCGGTATTCTTCTGGATGTGCTGAGCGATCCTGCTGACAAAAGCACCTGTTAACTTTGTCAGTGTGGTTCGGTCGCGACAAATGCTGCAGCGTGTCGCCGATTTTTTTGCCCGTTTGAACCGACGCGCTCAAGAGCTGAAAAAGGCCTGATTGCCGCGACGCCGGTGATGGGATTTTCCCGCAGTTGTGATTTGCTACTAAACGGCTGGACCCCGGAGGTCGATATGTCGCTGAGAAAAGCGTTATTGGTTGGTCTGGTGTCAATCTGCGCGGCCAGTACTGCCGCTGACCGCTACCGGATTGATCCGCAACACAGTTTTGCCGGTTTCACCTACCAGCACTGGGGGCTGTCCACCCAGGACGTACGTTTTGACAATACCGTCGGCACGATAGAGCTCGATCCGGTTGCCGGCACCGGAACGATCGACCTCGTGATCGACGCTGCGTCAGTCAGCAGCGGCGTCGACGCGTTCAACAAGACCTTGCGGTCGGCAGAATTTTTTGACGTTGCCAACCATCCGGACATCCGGTTCCGGTCGTCGCAAGTGCATTTCGACGGCGACCGCCTGACCCAACTTGAAGGGGCGTTGACCGTCAAGGGCATTACCAGGCCGGTGGTACTCGATATCGGCCAGTTCAATTGCCGTTTCATGCTGATCTATGGCCGGCAGACCTGCGGTGCCAACGGCTCCGCCAGGATTTTGCGCAGCGATTTCAACATGGGCAGCTACGTACCGTTCATCGGCGATGAGGTGACTTTGCATTTCAGCGTCGAAGGCATTCGCGAATAAGTGCCGATCGGCGCCGGCCTGTCATTGGGCGGTCACGTTGGACCGGTAACATTCGGCTCATTCAATTTTGATCAATTGGGAATTGAATTTGCTCGCAACCAGGTGGTTGAAAAGAGCACTACCGTAGCTGGCGGTCGGGAAATATTCCAGCACCAATCATGCAGCATCCGGTATGCGGGCCACTGACGAAGCGGGCCGCGCTACCGGCGATGCCGCAAACCATGATTCACGGCGAAAAACCGGACAACGGCGCACTGCGAATCGGATAGCGGGACGAGTTATATGATTTTCTAATATATGCTATTCAAAAAATAAACAAGACATATATGGTGCGTTGCAGTATATTGTGTGTGTCTCCTCCAACTCCTCCTAAGGATTGGTTTCAAGCCCGCCCGCAAGGTGCGGGCTTTTTTTTCTTTGGCTTTTTCTCTCGCATGCGCGCATTTCACCGAGCCATACGAGCAGAAAACGCAGCAATCGCCGGCTTTCGGCCGCAGGATCGTTCTGCAATTGCCACATTCGTAAAGAATTGGCATGTATTTGTCAGCATCACTTTTGGCTTGGCATAGCCGCGCAGCGGGCAGGTCAGAATAGAAACAGACTCGATGATGACGGTCGTCATATTGGTTATTTCTGAACAGTTGTACCCATCGTTCGGGCGAGCAGCATTAACGCGACGACGTCACATTCTTCCACGCAACTTATTGCGACGACACATAATGCGCAAGCGCCTGCGTGTCGGCTGCTGGTCTATGTCCCACTGACCAGAACAGCCTTCGTTGCATCAGCTGCTGCATCGCCTTCCATGACGATGATTTTGCTCGGTGTCGCCTTCTTACCCGCCAAGGACTTCGATACTTCACGCAGCGGTCCAATTGCGGTGCCATTGGCGCCACCCATCGGATTGGTTTTGAAACTGGCAACCGGCGTTTTCTGGCCGCTAACATACACGCTGTAGGCAGTTTGCGGCTTCAGCTTGAAGAGCGATACTTCCAGCGCATCGATCACGCCAAGATTGCGTGCAACGACAAAGCCCTTCGCGTCGCCTGCGACGGCCTTCAGCGCGATGTTGATCGGTTCGCTGTTGCCGCGCGGTGTCAGATTCGCCACGCCATCGCCTTCAGGAACTGCCTTCGACACATACACCAAAGCCTGCGGAGCCTGGCCCACGGGGGCGCGCGCGATGACCTTGTTGGTGGCGGTGTCGATCACATCGACCGCATCGCCGTTCTCCAGCCCGACGTAGATCCGGCTGCTATCGTCCGACACCCAGATGCCATGGGGCAGCGCTCCGGTTGGAATGGTTGCCATCAACTTTGGCGTGTCGTCGGTGGTATAGACCTTGACCACGTTTTCGCCACCGATCGTGACATACGCATGCGTGCCAGTGCCGGTTTTTGCAAAAGCCAAATGGTTGGTGATGAAGCCGGTATCAAACACCCCTTTTACTTCCAGCTTGTCGGTGTCGATGCGCGTCACCTTTCCCACATCCTTGTGCGTCATCCAGATCTCCCTGAAGTCCGGCGTGAATTGCAGGAACGGCGAGAACGGGCTGACGACCTTGATTTGCTTGATCACTTTGTGCTCTTTTACATCGATGATCTCGACCACCGGATTAAAGCTCGATACGACGAATGCCAGTTTGCCGCTCGGCTGGAACAGCACCATACCGGGGCCGGCGGTGGTCTCGATACGGCGTGTTTCCCGATACGTGTTCGGATCGATGACCGAAATGTAATTTTCGCCACGCACCACCACCCAGACTTCCGTCCCATCCGCTGTGAAGAAGCCTTCATGCGGCGACCGGCCGATGTAGGTGATGCCTTTGACCTTGTTGTTGGCAGTGTCGATGAACGCGACTGAATTGGAACCGTTGGAAATCGCGATGAGCGTCCTGTGATCCGGCGAGAAGCCGAGTCCGTGCACGTTGATCTCGCCCTTATAGAGCGGCGACAGCACGTCCGGCCGCTGATTCCCGAGACGGATCTGACCCAGCAGGGTGTTAGTGGTGGGATTGACTACCGATACTGTGTTGCTGTTCTGATCCGCGGTGTAGACACGGTCCTGTGCACTGGGTGCGGCCCAGGCTGGATTGACCAGCGATACGCCAAGGGTGAGCGCGAGCAGGATGGCAATTTTTTTCATGGCTCAATCTTTCTTGGTGATACGCAGGTTTGATTATTGGGGCGCATCAGGGACGTTGGCTTGCCTGGCCTGATAACGCCCAAGCCAAGCCTGCATCAATTTGATTTCGTTTTGCTGTTCGGTCAGGATGCCCTGCGCCAGATTCTGCAATTCGGGATCCTTGTTGTAGAGCAGTAATGCCTTGGCCATGTCGACCGCGCCCTGATGATGCGGAATCATCATGGTGACGAAGTCGTGTTCGGCAACACCATTCATCGGCGCGCGCTTCATGCCGTCGTCCATGACGGCCATCGCGTCATCCATCAGGGCAGAAAAAGGTTTCGCGGTACTGGCTATGAAAGACTGCGGTGATTTTTTCGATTCTGCAACGTGATGGTGATGCATTTCCTGCGCCCCGACAGGCGCAACGGTGGCGCCCATCAACAATGCCGCACCCGCAATTCCAATTCCTAGACCACTGCGCAAAGCCGTCGTTACCGAATGGATTGCTGAAATTCGGCTTGCTTCGGTTTGGTTCATGATGGCTTTTCCAATTGTTCATACACGGCCGTAGCAATGCGGGACAGCTCGCCCTTGTTGATTCCTGCGGACAGCGCATAACCGAATTTACCGTCGATCCAGTAGAACACGTTCACCGGGCCTTCTTGCGCAAATCGAAAACCGGTGTCCTTGTTGTGCGCCTGTTCGGTTGAAACATACAGGGTCACGCGCTGGCCGGTCGCGTCGTGATACATGAACTGCGCGACCGGGCCGCTTTCGCCGGGCAACAGACGCCCGCCAATCAACTCATAACCGAGTTTTCCCAGTTTGGGCGGCCGGATCTGGCTGCCTATCCGTTTCGAAAGCCAAGCCACCAGTTGATCTTCCTGGTCGGCGCCGATTTCAACCGGACGCCGCACATCCGGACTGTAGACCACATGCGCGATCGCAGCCTGGCGCGCCAAGCCAGCCACTTTTTGGGTTGAGGCCGGAATCGAAACCGCGTTCCGAGCGAGCTGTCCATCGCTCCCTTGTCCATGCAGCAACCATCCGGCGCTGCCGCTGACGAGCGCAATTGCCAGGCCTGCGGCAAGGCGCTGTAACATCCACGCATGCTTGCGCGGCGCGGTGGACAGGCGAGTCAAGCGAATTGGGAGCGGCTCATCCAGCACTGGCTTAAACAGCGCACGCAGTGCATCATTTTGTGCGCGATAGGCGTTTAGGCGTTCCGACTCGTCTGGCCGGGATGCCAAATAGGCTCCGATCTCGGCGCGTCGCGCCGCCGGCAGCAAACCGTCAAGGTAGGCATGCAGGTCCGCTTCAGTAACAGGCAGGGTCTTCATTTGACCACCTTTAACGGCGATACCACAGTACGTCCTTCCATCGAGGCTCGTAGTTTCTCCCGCGCGCGGAAAAGGCGCGACATGACTGTTCCCATCGGGATACCCAAGGTCGCCGCCACTTCCTCATAAGTCATTTCTTCCAACGCAATCAAGAGCAGGATTTCACGCTGCCCGTCCGGCAGCAGGCGTAGCGCGGATTCCATGTCGCGTATTTCCAGTCCATCCATTTGAGATGCGTTGATAAATGGTATTGGGGTGTCATCGTCCAACACCTCGATCGGCACCGACGGTTTCCGAATCTGATCAACGTGCAGGTTGTGCATGATGCCGAACAGCCACGCGCGCATGTCGCTGCCACGCTGCCAAGACGACAGCTTGTGCCAGCCACGCTCCATTGTGTCCTGCACCAGGTCGTCCGCGCCGGTGCGCTCTCCCACCAGCGCACGGGCATAACGGCGCAGGCGGGGAATGCAGGAAAGCAGTTGAGCGCGTGCATCTTGCATGGAAGGCTCCATGGCATCAATCGGATAAATTTATATCGTGCTTCAAAATTAGCTGGACTCAGTCCTTCACCACATGCCAGACATCCTTGAAATTGTCACCGGCACGGTCACCCGGCTTCTTGTCGGCCGCGTACAAGTAGAGCGGCTTACCATTATAGGCAAGCTGCATTGATCCATCGTCACGCGTCACGACCGAGTACGGAGCGCCAAGCTGGGCACTCGGAGCGGATACCGGCGGCCAGATCGCCGCGCACGGACCGTTACAGGCACTTTTACCGCTGCCTGCCACATCCTTGTCGAACGTGTAGAGTGTCATGCTGGCTGCGGTGACCAGAATGCCATCTGATTTCTTGGTCGGCCCCGTTTGACCGAACGCGGCGCCGGAGATCAATACGATTGCGGCGATTGCCGGCGCGGCGAAAAAATATTGTTTCACGATGATGACTCCTAAAATCAAGTTAAGTATGGGTAATTGGGCGGGCTTACCTGTACGTAAACGTGCATTGCAGCCCTTTATTCCAATGCATTAAAAATATCTTTGCCGATGCGGTGTCGGCCGATCGGAAGGGGCCGTTCCAGTGGCTATAGCCCGGGTAACAAATGCAAGCCTATTCGCAAGGCTATCGATGTCGGCCTGATCGAAGGTTCCCGTCACGCGCCCGACTTGAACGTGGAGCCGTGGATTACCGATGAACTGATCGTGGTGTGCGCGCCAGAGCGGCGCTGGTTTCTTGACGAACTCAGTCAAGCGTCCGGCGTCGAGATAATGGGAAGAGTCGTACCCGACCAGAACAGCGACGGGTTGTCCTTGGCGGGCTAGGAGTGTGCGCCGCAAGTTAAAGTAGCGCGGATAGATGCTTGCGGTGGTCAACGGGCGCTAAGCGCCGATCCAGGGCAGGCCGGCTTTGCACCAGCCGGCGAGCGTCTTGCGGTGGCCCTCGCCGTCCTTGTCGCCTTCAAAACCTTCCAGAATATTGAAGCAGTGCCGGTAGCCGTGTTCGGTAGCGAGTTTTGCTGCGTGGTGCGAACGCACCCCGGAACGGCACAGAAATAACAGCACGGTGTCTTGGGACGATGTGGCGGCCAGTTGCGCCAGAAAATCGGGATTGGGCGTTCCGCCCGGGTACAGATTCCATTGCGCCGCGGCGTGCTTTCCCTCCGGCAGCGCGACGCGCCCAACCCAGTCGCGCTCGGCATCGGTGCGGATGTCGATCAACTTGACATCAGCGTCCCCTTGCAGCAAGGCGTAGGCTTCTTGCGGCGTCGCGGCGCCGGCATACGGCAGGTGCTGGTCGGTACCGCGCTGACGGGCGATGGAGAGTATCTGCTGGATGTCCATATGCAAGAGATGAGATCGAGTGAGTTGGCGACGGGTGCTCCCTATACTGTGATTCCATTATAGTATTTGGTGCGCACGGATGAGTTTATCTTGCGCGGCGTAGTCGTGCCGGCCAAGATAGTGCCCGGTGGCAGTATATTCTCAATGCGCAAATAATAATTGCGGTACTGATGGTGCATCGTAGGAGTATATGATCCCGATCGCAGGATTGCGCCTTGATGCCAATCGGGTCGCGCCTCGGCTTGAGTCAGGAGGAGTCGGTGCGAAACGCTCACTGCCCCATTTTGGGAGGCGGGCGATTGCGAATCCGCACCATTTTTGTGCCAATTCCATCGCGCGCACAAAAATGGTGCGACAGGCAGCGAACAACATCCCCGCTTGATGAAGATGCTGCCTGAAGGCGCCATTTTGGGTCGCAAAAAAGGCTCATTCCGCCAATTGTTACTGGCATGGAATCTGCTATCATCGGAATCCGAGTTCTGGCCGCGTTGCGGTTTTCTTCAGTCTGATGGCGACGGATAGATCACACCACAGCAGTCGGCTCAACCAACAAATTCACACCATTTTTGTATTCAGAGGAGATTCGCATGGCAATGACCGCCGCAGACGTCTTGAAGATGGCGAAAGATAATGAAGTCAAGTTCGTTGATTTTCGCTTTGCCGACACCCGTGGCAAGGAACAGCACGTCACCGTTCCTGTTTCGCATTTCGATATGGACAAGTTCGAGTCCGGCCACGCGTTTGACGGTTCATCGATCGCCGGCTGGAAGGGCATCGAAGCGTCCGACATGTTGTTGATGCCGGACCCGAATACCGCCAATATCGATCCGTTCATGGAAGAAACCACGCTGTTCATGCAGTGCGACGTGATCGAGCCATCCGATGGCAAGGGCTATGACCGCGATCCACGCTCGATCGCCAAGCGCGCCGAAGCCTATCTGAAATCATCCGGCCTGGGCGATACCGCCTACTTCGGTCCGGAACCAGAATTCTTCATTTTCGACGGCGTGCGCTGGAAGATCGACATGTCCGGCTCTTTCGTCAAGATCGACTCCGACGAAGCGTCATGGTCGAGCGATGCCAAGACCGAAGGCGGCAACAGCGGCCATCGTCCAACCGTCAAGGGCGGCTATTTCCCGGTCCCGCCGGTCGACAGCTTCCAGGACATGCGTTCTGAAATGTGCCTGATCCTCGAAGCGCTCGGGATTCCGGTCGAAGTGCATCACCACGAAGTCGCCGGCGCCGGCCAGAATGAAATCGGCACCAAGTTCTCGACCTTGGTCGAGCGCGCCGACTGGACCCAGAACCTGAAATATGTCGTCTGGAACGTCGCGCATACCTACGGCAAGACCGCGACCTTCATGCCGAAGCCGATCGTTGGCGACAACGGTTCGGGCATGCACGTGCACCAGTCGGTCTGGAAAGACGGCAAGAACCTGTTCGCCGGCGATGGCTATGCCGGCCTGTCCGAATTTGCGCTGTACTACATCGGCGGCATCATCAAGCATGCCAAGGCGCTGAACGCGATCACCAATCCGGGTACCAACTCGTACAAGCGTCTGGTGCCAGGTTACGAAGCACCGGTCAAGCTGGCTTACTCGGCGCGCAATCGTTCCGCTTCGATCCGCATCCCGCACGTGGCGAATCCGAAAGGCCGCCGCATCGAGACCCGTTTTCCGGATCCGCTGGCCAATCCTTACCTGTGCTTTGCCGCGTTGCTGATGGCGGGCCTGGACGGCGTGCAGAACAAGATTCATCCGGGCGAAGCAGCGTCGAAAGACCTGTACCATCTGCCGCCGGAAGAAGATGCGCTGATCCCGACCGTTTGCGCCTCGCTGGAAGAAGCGCTGGATCACCTGAACAAGGACCGCGAGTTCCTGACCCGCGGCGGTGTCTTCAGCGACAGCATGATCGACGCTTATCTCGAATTGAAGATGCAGGAAGTGCAGCGTTTCCGCATGAGTACGCATCCGGTTGAATTCGACATGTACTACTCGCTGTAAGCTGGTTGCAATAAGTTACAGTAAGCGGCCTGCGGGCGGAACAGGGCGGGGACGGCTACGGCTTTCCCCGCCTTTTTTACGAATTGACACAATTGCGCGGGTCTGGCCCCGGATGAATGTTTGTAAAGGCTTGATTCTTATCATAAACTAACAGACATCTTGAACAGTTCGTAAAGAAAGTGTATGAAACGACAACTTGCAGCAATGATGTTGTTGGCCAGTGCGATCGGCCATGTGTATGCGCAATCGGAATCGGAGGTCTACCTCTGCGTCGACGAGCACGGCAAGAGGGAATACAAAAACACCGGCCCCATGAAGGGTTGCAAGAAAGTCGATCTACCCGGCCTGACCACGATCATGGCGCCGGCCCACAAAGCCGGGCCCGCGCCTGTGAAGGGGGCGTCGGCGCCGACCGATTTTCCGAAAGTCGATGGCGGCACACAGAAGGCACGCGACAGCGATCGGCGCCAGATCCTGCTCGACGAGATGAAATCGGAAGAACAGAAACTGGCAAACCTGAAGAAGGAATACAACAACGGCGAGCCGGAGCGTCAGGGCAACGAACGCAATTACGCAAAATATCAGGACCGGGTCGCGTCGATGAAAGAAGATATCGCGCGCACCGAAAAGAATGTCGAGGCGCTGAAGCGCGAGATCGGCAATCTGAAATAAGCACTGGCCGGCGGGTGCGCCGCTTGCATGAAAAGGCCGCGTGATGCGGCCTTTGTTTTGCCTGTTGGCGTCATGCGTCGTGGTCATTCGTCATGCGTTGGATCTGCCGGATTCAGCAAGTAGGATGGGTGCAACCCATCATTGCGGACGTGGATGATGGGTTACACCCATCCTACGGCCTGGGAAGAAGTCGAACGGCTCGACCAGATCGGATGATAGATAAAACATGATGGAGTATGCTATCAACTACATTAATTTATTTGCGGGTATCGATATATGTGCCTAGGAGTATGTATAGTGTTTACCAGTCCGAGCATTGACCGGCAATCGATCTGCACACCCTCATGAAAATCACCCCAAGTTCAATGCGCGGCCTCGACCTGCTGGCCTCGTCGGTGCTGATCCTCGACGCCGAGGGACGCATCCATTATGCCAATGCCGCGGCCGAGATCCTGCTGGAAAGCTCGTTCAAGGCGATCGCGAATCAGACCTTGAGTGCGCTATTCGTCGATGGCGAGCCGCTGATGCAACTGGTGGCGCAGGCGCTGGCGCACCAGTTCGATGACAAGCGGCAGGACATGACGCTGCAGCGGGTCGGACGCGACCCGTTGCAGGTCGATTGCATCGTCACCACGCTCGACGATCCGGCGACGCCGGTGCTGATCGAGCTGCGTGCGAACGTGCAGCAACTGAAACTGGACCGTGAAGAGCGGCTGCTCGACCAGAGTCAGGCCAACAAGGAACTGATCCGCAACCTGGCCCATGAAATCAAGAACCCGCTCGGCGGTATCCGCGGCGCGGCGCAATTGCTGGAACTGGAGTTGCGTGATCTCGAACTGCCGGAGCGGCGCCGCAAGGATCTGTGCGAATACACCCAGGTCGTGATCAAGGAAGCGGATCGCCTGCAAACGCTGGTCGACCGGTTGCTGGCACCGCACCGGCGGCCACACATCGTCGGCGACGTCAATATCCACGAAGTATGCGAGCGGGTGCGCAGCCTGATCGTCGCGGAATTTCCGCATGGACTGACGATTCTGCGCGATTACGACGCGTCGATTCCGGAATTTCGCGGTGACAAGGAGCAGCTGATCCAGGCACTGTTGAACATCGCGCACAATGCGTCGCAGGCGCTGGCCGAGCGGATCGCGGCCGGCGACGCCGAACTGACCATCAAGACCCGTATCACGCGCCAGGTCACGCTGGCCAAGCAGCGCTATCGGCTGGCATTAGACTTGCATATCATCGACAATGGACCGGGCATCGCAGCCGAAATCCGCGATCGCATCTTTTATCCGCTGGTATCGGGACGAGAGGGCGGCAGCGGTCTTGGACTGACGCTGGCGCAGACTTTCGTGCAGCAGCATCAGGGCGTGATCGAATGCGAAAGCCGGCCAGGAGCAACCGATTTCCGGATACTGATACCGCTGCCGTGACCGCGGCGGCAGGATCCGATCGTTTGCACACCGACTTTGATTGGCAGTTCAACCGCAGGACGCTGAACCATCTATGAAATCAATCTGGATAGTTGACGACGACGAATCGATCCGCTGGGTGCTGGAAAAGGCGCTGGCACGCGAAAACCTCGCGACCAGGAGTTTTTCCAATGCACGCGATGCCATCGCCGCGCTGCAAACCGAGACGCCCCAGGTGCTGGTGTCCGACATCCGCATGCCGGGCAGCTCGGGGCTGGAATTGCTGCAACTGGTCAAGAACCGCTATCCAGGCCTGCCAGTGATCATCATGACCGCGTTTTCCGATCTGGAATCGGCAGTCGCGGCGTTCCAGGGTGGTGCATTTGAATATCTGGCCAAGCCGTTCGATCTTGACAAGGCGGTTGAACTGATCCGGCGCGCACTGGAAGAGAGCGTGCGCGAGGCCAGTGCCCCACAATCGATCGGCGAAACGCCGGAAATCCTGGGCCAGGCGCCGGCGATGCAGGACGTGTTTCGCGCAATCGGCCGCTTGTCGCAATCGAATGTGACGGTGCTGATCACCGGCGAATCGGGCAGCGGCAAGGAACTGGTGGCGCGTGCCTTGCACAAGCACAGCCCGCGTGCCGCCCAGCCTTTCATCGCCCTGAATACGGCGGCGATTCCAAAGGATTTGCTGGAGTCGGAACTGTTCGGCCACGAGCGTGGCGCCTTTACCGGCGCCCAGACCACGCGCCGTGGTCGTTTCGAGCAGGCCGAGAACGGCACCTTGTTTCTCGATGAAATCGGCGACATGCCGTTCGATCTGCAGACGCGCCTGCTGCGCGTGCTGTCGGACGGGCACTTCTACCGGGTCGGCGGCCATCAACCGCTGAAGGCCAATGTGCGCGTGATTGCGGCCACCCATCAGAAGCTGGAGCAGCGGGTCAGGGAAGGGCTGTTCCGCGAGGACTTGTACCATCGCTTGAACGTGATCCGGCTGCGGCTGCCCAGTTTGCGCGAGCGGCGTGAAGATATTCCGCTGCTGACGCGCTACTTTCTGCAGCAGAGTGCGAAACAGCTCGGTGTCGACGCGAAACGGATGTCGGACGACGCGATGGCGTTTCTGACACAACTCGATTTGCCCGGCAACGTACGCCAGCTGGAAAACTTATGCAACTGGATTACCGTGATGGCGCCCGGCCAGATGGTCGAGGTCAAGGATCTGCCGCAGGAATTGTTGCAGGTGCAGGATTTTTCCGCGGACCCGGCCGTGCCAGTCAAGGCGACGCTTGACAGTCCGGGATTCGCGCCCGGCATCGCGCCGGCGCCGAGTCCGAGTTCAAGTCCAAATCCAAGCCCAAGTCCAAGTCCAAGTCCAAGTCCAAATGGGATCAACGTTGCGCACGCCGACGCCGGCTGGCTGGCGCAACTGGAAGCAGTGGCCGCCGGCATGCTGGCCGACGGCCAGTCTGAAGTCATGGATGCGCTTGGTCGCCAGTTTGAATCGACGCTGATCCGCACCGCGCTCAAGCACACGCATGGCCGCAAGAACGATGCCGCGATCCGGCTCGGTATCGGTCGCAACACCATCACTCGCAAGATCCAGGAACTCGGCATCGACGGCGCCCGCGAAGACTGAGTGTGATCACGTGAGCCCCGCCAGACAAAATGCTGGCGATCAGGTAGCGGGAACGTGTAAACTTGGCCGATGCCACTCGCTTGCCGGCCGACGGCAAGCGATCTTCATCCCATTCGTTGGAACCAGCCATGTTGATCAATTGCGTTGCCTACCAGGACGGCAAGAAGCTGTCCGATATTCCGGTCGAGGACATCAGTGAATACGTCAGTCACCCGGACTGTTTTGTCTGGGTCGCGTTGCGCGACGCCGAGCCGCGTGAACTGGCAGAGATGCAGCACGAATTTAGCCTGCACGAACTGGCGGTCGAGGATGCACGGCACGGCCACCAGCGCCCCAAGATCGAAGAGTACGACGACTCGCTGTTCGCGGTGATCCATACGGTCGAACTGATCGACGGCGAATTGAATATCGGCGAGCTCGACGTGTTCGTCGGCGAAAATTACGTGCTATCGGCGCGCAACCGCAGCAAGCAGGGCTTTCTCGGTGTGCGCGCGCGCTGCGAGCACGAGCCGCATTTGTTGAAGCTGGGCTCGGCCTTCGTGCTGTACGCGCTGATGGACGCGGTGGTGGACCGTTATTTCCCGGTAGTCGATGCGCTGGAATCGGAGCTGGAAACGATCGAAGAGCAGATTTTTTCAAAAGGATCGGAGCGTGCCAACATCGAGCGGCTATACCAGCTCAAGCGCAAGGTGATGCAGTTCCGGCACCTGGTGACGCCGCTGATGGAATCGGTCAGCAAGCTATACGGCGGCCGGGTGCCGGCGCTATGCGTCAATACCCAAATCTATTTTCGCGATGTGTATGACCATCTGTACCGCATCAGCACCTCGATCGATACCATCCGCGACACCATCAGCACCGCGATCCAGGTCAACCTGTCGATGGTCGCGATCGATGAAAGTGAAGTCAACAAACGCCTGGCGGCATGGGCCGCGATCTTTGCAATCGCCACCGCGTTCGCCGGTATCTGGGGCATGAACTTCAAGGAAATGCCGGAGCTGCAATGGAAGTACGGCTACCCGGTCGCGATCGGCATCATGGTGTCGATCTGCGCCTACCTGTATTACCGGTTCAAGAAGTCGGGCTGGTTGTAGCTGTCTCGACCTAGAGCGAGTGTCTGAAAATCTGCTTGAACATGGGCGCTGCCGAGTTGAGTTCCCTGCCCTCCTCGACAAGCTCAGGACATGCTTGCAGGGGGAGGGTTAGGGGCGGAGCAGGGAATTCAGGAGGCATGCCTCCTGCCTGCGTAGCGGTATCCGCCTGCAAGCGGATATGCGCACTGCAAGTGGGGGTAGTGCGATCGATAAATGATGCATGTTGCCGATCGACCGGCCTACCCCCATCCCAACCTTCCCCCTCGAAGGGGGAAGGGGTTAGAAGCTTTAGCCAGCAACGATTTTCATGCAGATTTTTATGCGATTACCCCGGTCTTAGCGCCCCTGACCTGAAAATAATTTTGCGAATGATGCACGTCTTGATGACGCTGCGAACAATCAGTTTGAATGTAACTTGCCCATCATGCTGAGCGCCACCGCTTCCGCCACCTTGATGCCGTCGACTGCCGCCGACAGGATGCCGCCGGCGTAACCGGCGCCTTCGCCGGCCGGGAACAGTCCGGTCGTGTTCAGGCTTTGCAAATCATCGTCGTTGCGCTTGATGCGGATCGGCGATGAGGTGCGGGTCTCGACGCCGGTCAGCACCGCATCGGCCAGGCTGAAACCCTTGATCTGCTTGTCGAATGCCGGCAAGGCTTCGCGGATGGCTTCAATCGCGTATTCCGGCAGCGCCGGACTCAGATCGCATAGGTGCACTCCCGGCTTGTACGACGGTAGCACGCTGCCGAATTCGGTCGACGGCCGTCCGGCGATGAAATCGCCAACCAGCTGGCCGGGCGCATCGTAATTGCGGCCGCCGAGTTCATACGCGCGTTGTTCCAGCTCGCGCTGAAACGCGATGCCGGCCAGCGGATGACCTGGATAATCGGCCGGCGTGATGCCCACCACGATCGCGGCATTGGCGTTGCGTTCGTTGCGCGAATACTGGCTCATGCCGTTGGTGACGACGCGCCCCGGCTCCGATGTCGCGGCCACCACGGTACCCCCCGGACACATGCAAAAACTGTAGACCGCACGACCGTTGGCGCTGTGATGCACCAGCTTGTAGTCGGCCGCGCCCAGGATCGGGTTGCCGGCGCTAGGGCCGAAGCGGCGGCTGTCGATCAGCGACTGCGGATGTTCGACCCGGAAACCGATCGAGAACGGTTTTGCCTCGATATACACGCCGCGGTCGTACAGCATCTGAAAGGTGTCGCGCGCGCTATGGCCGATTGCCAGCACCACGTGATCGGTCTCGATTCGCTCGCCGCCGGCCAGCACCACGGCGCGGATCTGTCCCTGCGCATCGGCGCCGCCACCCACGATCTCGATATCGTCGACCTTGCTCTGGAAGCGGAATTCGCCGCCCAGGCCTTCGATCGTCGCGCGCATCTGTTCGACCATCTTGACCAGCCGGAAAGTGCCGATATGCGGCTTGCTGACATACATGATTTCTTCGGGCGCACCGGCCTTGACGAATTCAGTCAGCACCTTGCGGCCATAATGTTTCGGGTCCTTGATCTGGCTGTACAGCTTGCCGTCGGAGAAAGTGCCGGCACCGCCTTCACCGAACTGGACGTTGGACTCCGGATGCAGCTCGCGTTTGCGCCACAGCGCCCAAGTATCCTTGGTACGCTCGCGCACCGCCTTGCCGCGCTCCAGGATGATCGGGCGCAGGCCCATCTGCGCCAGAATCAGGCCGGCAAACAGGCCGCAGGGGCCGGTGCCGATCACTACCGGCCGGCGCCAGTGCTGGCCGGCGATGGGCGCCTGCATGACGAAGCGATATTCGGTGTCCGGCGTCGGCACCAGATGAGCGTCGTGTTTCAGGCGTTTCAGCACTGCCGCATCGTCACTGGTCGCAACGTCGAGCGTATAGATCAGCACGATTGCCGATTTTTTGCGGGCGTCGAACGCGCGCCGGAAGATCGCCATACTGAGCAAGTCCTTGGCGGCGATACCCAGCCGTTGCAGCACGGCGGCCTGCAGGTCGCCTTCGGCATGGTCGAGCGGGAGCTTCACTTCAGTCAGTCGCAACATAATCGGTATTCCGGTAAAACCTTGGGGTGAGTCGGCGTGGATGCTGATATCAATGTCGATGCAGGCGGTCGGGGCGCGCAGTCGAGTGCACAACACGGGCGCTATTTTACCTCTTGAGACCGGCGCCGCCATTGTATCCATTAAAAATCGGCGCGCTCGACAGGCGCGCCACGGACGATCGGCCAGATGTGCAGACCGCTTCAGGCGCAGCGCGATGTGGAAATATACTCCTTCACGTGATATGTAATTGCGCAAATAAATAGTGATAAAACTACATATACTCCACGCAAATGCAAGATATATGCAGATATGTCAGGCAAAAGACCGGAAAGATGGCGGCGCGCTCGCAACACGCGTGGTAAGGCCTGTATGACCCAGCCTTTGCACTGGATTAGGCGGCCTGGCAACAAACTTGCTACCCTGTCACGATCATTTGCGCCGTACACTTGCATTTTGCTGAGGCTTCACTTACGCTGCGACGCAACATAACGACATTCGGGTGTCATCTTGGTAGAGCAGAATAAAAAGAGCAACCTGGCCGCGCTGACGCTGGGCGCCATCGGCATCGTCTATGGCGACATCGGCACCAGCCCACTGTATTCGATGAAGACCGTGTTCGCCAAAGAACACGGACTGTTGCTGACGCCCGCTAATATTTTAGGCGTGGTATCGCTGATCGTCTGGAGTCTGTTGATCGTGGTCTCGGTCAAGTATGTGACCCTGATCCTGCGCGCGGACAATCGCGGCGAGGGCGGCATCATGGCGCTGACGGCGCTGGCGCTGGCCTCGGTCGGCAAGTCCTCGCGCTGGTATTTCTCTCTCATGGTGATGGGCCTGTTCGGCGCCGCGCTGTTTTATGGCGACGGCGTGATCACGCCGGCGATCTCGGTGCTGTCGGCGATGGAAGGTCTGGAAATCGCGACCCCGGCTTTTTCACCCTATGTGGTGCCGTTGACGCTGATCCTGCTGATCGGACTGTATTGGGTGCAATCAAAGGGCACGGCCGGGATCGGCAAATGGTTCGGGCCGATCATGCTGGTCTGGTTCTTTGCGCTGGCCGTGATGGGCGTAATTAATATCATCAAGGCGCCGGAGGTGCTGGAGGCGCTCAATCCGTGGCACGCCGTGCTTTTCCTCAGCCATAACCACTGGATCGCATTCATTGCGCTGGGCGCGGTGGTGCTGACGCTCACCGGCGCCGAGGCGCTGTACGCCGATATGGGCCATTTTGGTCGCAAGCCGATCCGCGTCGCATGGTTCTTTTTCGTATTCCCTGCGCTCGGACTCAATTATCTGGGGCAGGGCGGGCTGCTGCTGGCCACGCCGGAAGCGATCAGCAACCCGTTCTTCCAGCAGCTTGGCGCCTGGAGCGTCTACCCGCTGGTCGCGCTGTCTTCGATTGCCACCATCATCGCATCGCAGGCCACCATCTCGGGCTCGTTCTCGATGACCAAGCAGGCGATCTCGCTCGGCTTTTTGCCGCGGATGAAGATCATTCACACCTCCGAGGAAGAGATCGGGCAGATTTACATTCCGGTGGTCAACTGGCTGCAACTGACGGCGGTGGTGTTGGCGGTGCTGGCTTTCAGTTCATCGGACAATCTGGCCGCCGCCTACGGTATCGCGGTGACCGGCACCATGTTGGTGACCACGATATTGACCTTCTTCGTGATCCGCTATGGCTGGAAATACAACCTGATCCTGTGCTTTATCGCTACCGGCTTCTTCGTGTTGATCGACCTCGCGTTCTTCTCGGCCAATGCATTGAAGATTTTCCACGGCGGCTGGTTCCCGCTATTGCTGGGTGCAGGGATGTTTACCCTGTTGATCACCTGGAAGCGCGGCCGCGAGCTGGTGGCCGACAACCTGGAAAAGCACGCGATTCCACTGGAAGATTTCCTGGCATCGCTGTTTATCGATCCGCCGATCCGGGTGCCCGGCGTGTCGATCTTCATGCGTGGTATCGGCGATGGGGTGCCGCATGCAATGCTGCACAATCTGTCGCACAACAAGGTGCTGCATGAACGCGTGGTGTTCCTGACGGTGTACAACCTCGATATCCCATGGGTGCCTTTGAGCGAACGCGTGCGGCTGCACGAGCTCGGGCATCATTGCTACCAGGTCGATGTGCATTACGGGTTCAAGGACGAGCCGGATATCCCGAAGGCGCTGGAGCAATTATCCAGCCAACACAATTTCGACTTCAACGTGATGGAAACCTCCTTCTTCATCGCGCGCCAGACCGTGATCTCGACGGTAGGCTCCGGCATGGCGCGCTGGCGCGAGCAGATCTTCGTGACGATGTCGCGCAACGCCCGCGATGCGGCCGATTTTTACCGAATTCCGGTGAATCGGGTGATCGAGCTGGGGACGCAGGTCGAGATTTAACGGATGGGGCTGCGAGGCCTAACTTGCGTTGCATGAATCGAGCATCGCGCACTTAACTCTACAGCCCGAGATTGAACCGAACATGATCGAACCAGTTGAGGTAAATGAGCTGCCGGAAATCATGGCGCTCATCGAATACACAGTCGCCGAAAGTGTGGACGCCGATGCAGACGAGAAGCCCTCGCTCCTTCAAAATATCCGGCAAAACCTGGACTGGTGGAGCCAGCATCGGGACCAGGCAGTCCACCTGAAGTTTAGCGTTCACGGCCGTATCGTTGGCGTCGTCCTGGTCAAGAACTTCTGGAACCTGTGCAATTTATTCGTTGCGCCGGCCCAGCATGGGCAAGGCATCGGGCGCGCGCTGACCTTCGCTGCAATAGAGCGGTGTCGCGGAAAGACCGAGCGGCCCGCATTGCGCCTGAATTCTTCGCGCAATGCGGTTGGATTCTACGAAGGGATCGGGTTTGTACGCACAGTCACCGACACTCCGCCGCCGCAAGGCTGCACGCCGCTCGAACACAAATTCTGAGCAGTCGTAGTGCGCGCCACGCGCACCGTTTCGGCCCATCGAAATGAGCACGTAGGATGTAATCGCGCAGCGTATTACACCGAATCAGCTTCGATTGTGTCGAAAAATGATGTCGCCTGCACCACGCGATATCCATACGGGTTTGCGAGCACATAGGCTGGGAAGGCGCCTGGATAATGCGTGGTGGCGGTGCAGGTTTATGGGTTATACATGCGGCGCAATAACGATTGCGCCCTACGAGCTGGTTGACCGGTACGGCGCCAGGGGGCCGCTCGTGATTGGCCCGACGATTGCGGCCATCGGATTCGCCGGCTTCGCCGTTCCCGGCGTTGGTGGCAGTTACTGGACGCAGTATTTTCCGGCGGTACTGCTGTTGGGATTTGGCATGTCGATCAGCGTCGCGCCGCTGACCACGACGGTGATGAATGCGGTCGATCAGGGTGTTGGCGGCGCGGCATCCGGCGTCAACAATGCCGTCTCGCGCACCGCCGCCTTGCTGGCGATTGCCATCTTCGGGATCGTGATGAACCTGGCCTTCAATGCCAGTCTGGATCGGCAGCTCAAGGGCATGACTATGGCGCCGGACAAGTTGCACAAGGTCGTAGTGCAGCGTGCCAAGCTGGCCGCGATTGCGTTACCGGCCGAGGCGAGCGAGCAGGAGCGGGTCGCCCTGAAAAGCGCAATTGACCAATCATACATATCCGGCTTTCGTTGGGTGATGGGTCTTTCTGCGTCGCTGGCTTTGGGCAGTGCCTTGAGTGCCTGGCTGTTGATTGGCCGCCCTCCTCAGGATGGTCAACAAGCCTGAGGAGGGTCGCTAATGTCGTTCGGTTAGCGCATAACCAACTATCCGGGTCATTCCCGCGCGAGTGGGAATCCAGTGTCGTACGCACACAAGCTATGTCATCCCCGCCTGCGCGGGGATGACATACTGGTGAAAATCGCGCTTGACTGAACGGCGTTAGAGCCGGGACGCAGGGCGCAGCCCTGTTGCGTGCCGACCAATCGCGCGGCGCCGCCAGCTCCTACGTCATGCGCGCTCCCATCGCGCAGCCAACCATCTCGCAGATAACGACGTCCTTCGTGCCCGCCGACGTACGTGATGTCGGTTATCCAGGCCTCGAAGCGAAGTCAGGCTGCGTTTCACATCGGCGGCATCTTGTCGAATTTCGGCAGGGCTGGATCAAGGTGATCCCAAACGTAGCCGCGCACGCCGTATGTCACCACTTGCGGCTTGTATCGGCTTGGATCATCGAGGCTTGCGGCGTGCACGGTAAACAGATCAGGCATGGCCGAAAACGTCAGGTACACTGGCGCCCCGCAGGTGGGGCAGAAGGCGTGCGTCTTTACATTGCCGCTATCACCAACCATGTCCCAACGCTTCGCTTCGCCTTTGAGTTTCACGCTCTTCTTGCTCGGGAAGGTCAGATAGGATCCGTGTCCGGTACCGCTCGTGTGCTGACAGTCACGACACTGGCAGTCGTTCATAAACATCGGTTCATCAGATATTTCATAACGGATCGCGCCGCAGGCGCATCCGCCAGTGTAAGCCTTGCTCATTTCTTTTCTCCCCTTATAAAGTGCTGTTGGACCACGAATACTTTGAGGGCATCAAGCTTCTTTGCCCACCCGGCTTCACATCGATTACCTCATTTTTATTGCGTCAGTCCTGCTCGTCCGCAATGGCGCCGATGCTTGGGACAACCTTCTTCCAACCTTCGCCCATGGTCTTGAAAGCAGAATCGTTCTTCGGCGTGACAAAGCCGGAATGAACAAGGCGAAGGCGCGTTCCGTTTTCAACCCTGGTAAGGATCCATGTGACTACAGTGTCCAGACATGAGCCGTATCCGATGTTTCCTTCGTGTCCGCCTTTCCAGACATAGACGAAGCGTTCGTTCGGTATCACCTCCAACACCTGGCAGTGAATGGTTCCGTCCCACGCACCGGCAGGTCTCGTCTGGAACGTGAAGTGCTTGCCCTTCACCGGCTCGAATCCCTTCGGCGTCATCAACCAGCGGCCGATCAGTTCGCCGGTGGTGAGCGTTTCCCAGATCGTCTCCGGCGCATGTGGGAAGACCTCGTCCACCACGATGTCTTGCGTGTCGGACTTCAAAGCGGCGTCGTTCATGGATCAATTTCCTTCAGGAGGGTTCTGAGGTTAGTAAATCGCTCGCGCCAGAAGACCCCGTAGTGGCTCATCCAATCGACTAGCGGCCTGAGGCCCTCAGGCTCGGCACGATAATAGACGTTCCGGCCTTCGGGGCGCTCGGCGACCAGGCCGGCCTGCTTCAATGACTTGAGGTGTTGGGAGATGGCGCCCTGCGTCACGCCGCTCCCCCGCGTCAGCTCGACCACGGTAATCTCGTCGGACCCGACGATCCGCTCGAACACGGCTCGCCGAGTGGGGTCGGCGAGGGTGCGCATGACAGTGTTGATGGTGGCGGCTTCAATCATAGTCTATACATTAGTATTTACTAATTGATTAGTCAAGCCTAATTTGTTGCGGCGACTTCAGTGCGCCGATCGCTGTTTCATGCGCCACGCTAATTTCATCGATGGCGGGCTCGCGCGGCTCAGTGCGGGAGTGTAGATCAAGGGCATCACACACCGACCTGTGAGGTGCATCTCACAGGTTTGATTGTCAGGGGGGCGTGAACTTGGACGGTCAAAGCCGATACGGGGCACGCTTTCCTTGGCGGCAATTTCCATACTGGATTGCGTTACTTAAGTTCGAAAAAAGTCATCAAATCGACCGCACGGCGATCCTTGAAGAGCTTGTGCCGGCGCAAAAATAACACCGCCCGTTGCGTTTACATTCGCGTTTGTCAGGTTGACGCGGACCAGCGGCAAGCCGCGTTCGGCCGATGTCGCACGCCGGAATCGGTCGTCATTGCCAAACCCGTCATTTCAAGGATTTATTGCTCGCATTCATCCATCGCCGGGAGAAACCCAGATGCAAAAAATCAGTCCGTGCCTTTGGTTCGATCAGGACGCCGAACAGGCCGCCAATTTCTATGTCTCCATCTTCAGGAACTCGCGGATCGTCGAGGTTGCCCGCTTCCCGGAAGGGGCGCCGCGGCCGGCAGGAATGGTCATGACGGTCCGGTTTATTCTCGACGGGCAAGAATTCCTGGCGCTCAATGGAGGGCCGGAATACACCTTCTCTCCCGCCATTTCTATGGTCGCGTACTGCGAGACACAACGCGAGTTGGATGACCTGTGGGAGCAACTCTCTGCCGGCGGCGCCGAAGTGCAATGCGGATGGCTGCAGGATAAATTTGGCGTGTCGTGGCAAATCGTTCCCACGGCATTGCCGGCGCTGATGAGCGGTAAGGATGTCGCCGCGACGCAACGTGCGATGGCGGCGCTGCTGCAAATGAAAAAGCTCGATATTGCGGCCCTGCAGCGCGCTTATAACAATAGCTAGTGTAGTGTTGCATTCTTGATGCTTCGTATTGAAATTCCGCACTTGAAAGGC
>NZ_JBHRTP010000016.1:0-70789 GCF_042646465.1 Pseudundibacterium arcticum | reverse complement strand
TTTGCCATGCAACATTCTTTCATAAAAAATGTTGCACTTGGAATTCGAGCGCGCCCAATATGGCCACACCAGTATGTGGCCATATTGCATTTTGGACAGGCTTTCTTTGCCTGCTGCGGGAATAAAACGCAAGCTTCAATGTCTACTTCAAGGGCTGCATCGCAGGCCATCGTCTTGAATCGTTGATCGATTCACTGATTCGTCGATTTACTGACTGATCCATCAACCCGCTTAGTGAGGAAAACATGAAGAAGATATCCACTGTCTCTGCGTCATTGCTACTGTCCGTGTTGCTGAGCGCCGTCGCATCGACCGCATCGGCCCAGCTGCCGGCCAAGGAAGCCGCCGGTGTCATCACCACCCCATCCGGCATGACGCTATATACCTTCGACCGCGACCAGATGGGCGCCAGCAGCTGCAACGCGGCCTGTGCCACCAGCTGGCCGCCATTTGCGGCCAAAGCCGACGACCGCGTGCAAGGCGACTACACCGTGATTACACGCGATGACGGCAGCAAGCAGTGGGCGCTGAAAGGCCGGGCGCTGTATACCTGGTCCAACGACGCCAAGCCCGGCGACAAGACCGGCGACGGCATGCTGAACAACGCCTGGCACGCCGCACGACCGTAAGCAACGGCACGGTGTAAGGTTTGCGCCGTCCGAATGACCAATGCCCACGTTGCCGCACGGAGCCCGGTAGAATCGCTGAAACCGGATCCGGGCAAACTGCGTAATTAGGCCGTAACCAGTTCAGCAAGAGCTGGAAGCGTCTGAAAAACGCAGCTGTGCCGGGCGTGGCAGTCGGCCCGACCATGCGTTGGTTGCGTCATTCGGAACACCCCTTACATCGGAGTCGTCATGTTGATCAAACGCAGTCCCAACGGCCTGGATCTCCCGTTTTCATCCGAGATCACGCCGCGCACAGTATTCGAAGCGCGGCGCAGCTTCATCCGGCAATTGGCACTCGGCTCGATCGCCGGCGGCGCGCTGTTTGAGATCGCCAACCGTGAAGCGTTCGCGCAGGGCGGGCTGCAAAAGCTCGGCGCCAAGGCCAATCCGGCCTATGTCGTGATGGACCCGCCGACCGCCTACAAGGACGCGACCACCTACAATAATTTCTACGAATTCGGCACTGACAAGGCCGATCCGGCGCGCAGCGCCGGCACGCTAAAACCGCGGCCGTGGAGCGTGACGATCGAAGGCGAAGTCAAGAAGCCGCTCACGCTCGACCTCGACGCGCTGCTGAGACTGGCGCCGCTGGAAGAGCGCATCTACCGCCATCGCTGCGTGGAAGGTTGGTCGATGGTGATCCCGTGGGTCGGGTTTTCACTGTCGGAGCTGATCAAGAAGGTCGAACCGACCGGCAACGCCAAGTTCATCGAATTCATTTCGCTGGCCGACAAGAAGCAGATGCCCGGCATCAACAGCCCGGTGCTGGAATGGCCGTATGTCGAAGGCCTGCGGCTGGACGAAGCCAATCATCCGCTGGCGCTGCTGTGCCTGGGCATGTACGGCGAAGCGCTGCCGAACCAGAACGGCGCGCCGGTGCGCGTGGTGCTGCCGTGGAAATACGGCTTCAAGTCGGCCAAGTCGATCGTCAAGATCCGCTTCACCAGGGAGCAGCCAAACACCGCGTGGAACATCGCCGCGCCGTCCGAGTACGGCTTTTATTCCAACGTCAATCCGGATGTCGATCATCCGCGCTGGTCGCAAGCGAGCGAGCGCCGCATCGGCGAAGACGGCTTCTTCGCGAAGAAGCGCAAGACCTTGAGGTTCAACGGCTATAACCAGGTGGCGTCGCTGTATGCGGGGATGGATTTGAAGAAGTATTTTTGAGCGGAGCGGGCAGTTGCGGGCAGGCTAATGCGGGACGTTATGACAGCCACGGGAGTTTAGTTTGAATGGTTTTGCGAATCGGCCGGAAACGGCGCCGCAGCGGATGGATCACTTGGCTACTTCCGCACCGTCGTCCCAGCGAAAGGTGAAGCAGGGAATTCGGACAGCATGCTGTCCGCCTGCGTAACGGTCTGCGCTTGCAGGCGCAGATGCGCCCTGCAAGGGGGGACCCAGTGTCTTCGGCAGCACTGCCACGGCGCCAATTGAAAGTGATTAAACTCTACAACCGACACGACCGTACGGCGAACGCCGCTGGATCCCAGCGTTCGCTGGGATGACTTCGATTTTGACTCGCCACGCATGACCGACTGACGGATTTAGTAACCGACCTACATCAGTGCTGCATCAGGACGATATCGGGACAACATCAGGACCACACCACCATGCCATTCACCCCCACCGTCAAGCAATTCAAGTGGATCAAGGCCGCCCTGTTCGCGCTGGCGCTGTTGCCGTTCTTGCGCTTGCTGCTGTTCGCGTTGACCGATCGGCTCGGCGCCAATCCGATCGAATTCATTACGCGCAACAGCGGTGACTGGACCCTGTATTTCCTGTGTCTGACGCTGGCCGTGACGCCGCTGCGCAAGCTGTCAAAATGGCACTGGCTGATCAAGCTGCGCCGCATGCTGGGGCTGTTCGCGTTCTTTTACGTCGCGCTGCACTTCACCACCTTCCTGTGGTTCGATCACTTTTTCGACCTGCAGGAGATGGCGAAGGACATCGCCAAACGGCCCTTCATTCTGGTCGGCTTTTCCGCCTTCGTGCTGCTGATTTCGCTCGCCGTCACCAGCACCAATGCGATGGTGAAACGGCTCGGCGGCAAGCGCTGGCAATGGCTGCACCGGCTGATCTATCTGATCGCGCCGCTCGGGATCCTGCATTTCTGGTGGATGAAGGCCGCCAAGCACGACTTCGTGCAACCGCTGCTGTTTGGCGCCATCGTCGGTGCGCTGCTGCTGATGCGTCTGTACTGGCGCTTCGCGGGTGCGCAACCGACGGTCGCCGGCAAGCGGCAGCTCGCGCCGACGCAGGGGTGATTGGCAGCTCAGCGACCGGCCGGTATGCCCAGGGCCGTTAATTTCTCCAAGAACCGTTCGCGCTGAGTAGCCCCGGCGGGGCGTATCGAAGCGTTTCCCAGGCCGAGGCAGGCTTCGATACGCCGCTTTGCGGCTACTCAGCCTGAACGGATCACGAGAGCGACGAGAAATCAATCGCCATGGCCCGCTCCGGATTTCTTGACTAAGATTTATCGTTAGGTTGCGGGCGGTGCCAACCGCTGCGCCGTACCGATCTTGCCGTGTCGCGTCGTCGCTTTTCACGCGCATAATTGTGTTTTGAGCCTTCCGCACCAGCCGCCATGACCACTCCCCTGATGCATCCGGCCGCGCTGCCGACCTGGCAACAACGCTGGGCACTGCGCGCGCTGCAGGTGTTCGGCTGGCACGTGCGCATGGCGCCGCTGCCAGGCCCGCGCGGCGTGCTGATCATCTATCCGCATACCTCGAACTGGGATTTCCTGGTCGGCCTGTTCGCCAAATGGGCGATCGGCGTCAATTTCCGCTGGCTCGGCAAATCCACGCTATTCAACCGCTACAGCACGCCGTTGCTGCGTGCCTGGGGCGGCGAACCGATTGAGCGCAGCGTCGCCAGCGGCGCGATCGAACGGCTGGCGCAGCGCATCCAGGCCGCCGATCACTACTGGCTGGCGCTGACGCCGGAAGGGACGCGCAGCTACCGCGACCACTGGCGCAGCGGCTTTTATCATATCGCGCTGAGCGCCAGGGTACCGCTGGCGATTGCCTATTTCGATTACGTCAACAAGGAAGTCGGGCTGGTCGATCACATCGATCTGAGCGGTGATGTCGACGCCGACCTGGCGCAGATTCGGGCCGCGTATGCAGGGCGGCGCGGGCGCAGGCACGAGTTGGCCGCACCGATCCGCTTTCAGCCCGGCGCAAGCAAGAAATGACGGGAGTATCGGCATAAATCGCGCCATCCCCCGCAAAAAACAAGCGGGATCAAATATACACGCGGGTGTATATTCTTGATCACAGGCCCGGCAGCGGGCTCTCCAGCGCAAACAAATCGGCCGGATTTTCGCGTTTTCGGATCAGATGCGGCAGTGCGCCGTCGACCATCACCTCGGCGGCGCGGCCGCGCGTGTTGTAGTTCGACGCCATCGTCATGCCGTAGGCGCCGGCCGACATGATCGCCAGCAGATCGCCCGGCTCGATCGCCAAGTCGCGCTGACGCGCCAGCCAGTCACCCGACTCGCACACCGGCCCGACCACGTCGTAGGTTTGCGTTGCGGTCGGGCGCGCGACGACCGGCTGCACGCCGTGCCAGGCTTCGTACATCGCCGGCCGCATCAAGTCGTTCATCGCGGCGTCGACCACCGCAAAATTCTTGGTTTCGCCGTGCTTCAGGTATTCGATTCTGGTCAGCAGTATCCCGGCGTTGCCGACGATCGAGCGGCCCGGCTCGAACAGCACCTTGATTGGCGCGCCGCCATGTTTTGCCGCGCGCCATTGGTCGATCCGTGCGAACAGCTGTGCCAGATAGCTGCCGACCGCGACCGGCTGTTCGTCGTCATAGGTGATGCCGAGGCCGCCGCCGATGTCCAGGTGATGGATCGCGATGCCTTCTGCCGCCAGCGCATCGATCAGTTCGATCAGCTTGTCGAGCGCCTCCAGCAGTGGTGTTTCTTCCAGTAACTGGGAGCCGATATGGCAATCGATGCCGACCACTGTCAGATGCGGCAGACTGTCCGCGGTGCGATACGTTGCCAGCGCTTCATCGTAGGCGACGCCGAACTTGCTTTCCTTCAGTCCGGTCGAAATATACGGGTGCGTCTTGGCATCGACATTCGGATTCACGCGCAGCGACACCGGTGCCGTCCTTCCCATCTCCCCGGCGACCTGGTTCAGCCGGTGCAATTCCTGGACCGATTCGACGTTGAAGCACAGGATCTCGTGCTGCAGCGCCAATCGCATCTCGTCGGCGCTCTTGCCGACACCGGAGAACAGACATTTCTTCGGATCGCCGCCGGCGGCAATCACGCGCAGCAATTCGCCCCCCGACACCAGGTCGAAGCCGGCGCCATGCTGCGCCAGCAGCTTCAGCACCGCGAGGTTGGAGTTGGCCTTCATCGCATAACAGACCAGCGCGTCGCGACCGGCGCAGGCCCGGGTGTAGGCGGAAAAATTCTCGAGCAGCGCCGCCTTCGAATAGACATAGGTCGGCGTGCCGAACTGTGCGGCGATGCTGGTCAAGGGCAGTTGTTCGGCGCACAGCACGCCGTCTTGCAGATAAAAATGCGACATGGTGGAGACTAAGGATTATTGGGAAACGGGGGTGGGCGCAGTAGTGGGCGCATTGGTCGGCGCAGCAGGCAGTGTCTTCGGCGCAACTGGTGCAGCGGCCGGCGCAAGCGGTGTCGCGGTCGACAGCGGCGCCGGCGGCGGCATCTTTGGCAGATACAGCGGTCCGCGTTGACCGCAGCCGGCCAGCATGGCCACGGCCAGCAAAATTGTGGTTGCGCGGGGCGGATTAAACTGGGATTTCACGATTAGAATCAGGGATAAATTAACCACTGGAGTGTAGCATGACCGATTCCGAATTCCTGACGCTGGCCGACACTACCCTATACGCCATTTCGACCGCGCTGGAACAGGCCTGCGACATCAGCGATCTGGATGTCGAATGCAACCGTAGCGGCAACGTGCTCGATATCGAGTTCATCGACAACGGCTCGAAAATCATCGTCAATAGCCAGGCACCGCTGCAGGAGATGTGGGTCGCCGCCAAATCCGGCGGTTTCCACTACAAGCGCGTCGGCGCTCGCTGGCTCAACACCCGCGACGGCACGGAACTGTTCGCCGCGTTGTCAAAGATGGTCAGCGCCCAGGCCGGCATGACGCTGGTGCTGAAGGACGGTTAGGTTAAGCTCGGCCGCCCGGCACCATCCGGCTTCACGCCGTCGCGTCCCGCGCGCCGGGACCACCTGGTCCATGCCGCTCAAAACAGCTCGTTCTTCACCGCATCCCGGGCTTTTTCTTCGTCGGTCTGCTGGGCCCCGGCATCGATGCTGGCGACGCCGGTGCCCGGAGGATTCTCTGCATAGTAATAGTCATTGCCGGCCTGAATCAGGCCTTCCGGCACCGGCCGCTGGTCCATCGGTACATCCTTCAACGCTTTCTGCATGTAGCCGATCCAGATCGGCAGGGCCAGGCCGCCGCCGGTTTCCTTGTTGCCCAGGTTTTTCGGTTGGTCGTAGCCGATCCACGCGATGCCGACCAAGTGCGGCTGATACCCTGCAAACCAGGCATCGAAGGAATCGTTGGTGGTGCCGGTCTTGCCGGCCAGATCAGTGCGATTCAGCGATAGCGCCTTGGTCGCGGTGCCGTAGCGCACGACGTCCTTCAACATGCTGTCCATCATGAACGCGTTGCGCACGTCGATCACGCGATTGGCTTCATCACCGGCGTGGTCCGGTTTGACTTGCGACAGCACCTTGCCGTCGGCATCGGTAATCTTGGCAATGATGTAGGGACTGATCTTGTAACCGCCATTGGCGAATACCGAATACGCGCCTGCCATTTGCAGCGGCGTCACGGCGCCGGCGCCGAGGGCCAGCGTCAAATACGGCGGGTTCTTGTCGGCATCGAAACCGAAGCGGGTGGTGTATTCCTGCCCATACTTGGCGCCGATCTTGTTCAGGATGCGCACCGAAATCATGTTTTTCGACTTGGTCAGGCCGCGCCGCATGCTCATCGGGCCTTCGTATTTACTGTCGTAGTTTTTCGGTTCCCATGCCTGGCCGCCGGTCTGGCCGGCGTTGAAGCTGATTGGGGCATCATTGATGACGGTCGACGGCGACAAGCCTTTTTCCAGCGACGCCGAATAAATGAACGGCTTGAACGACGAACCGGGTTGACGCCAGGCCTGCGTCACATGGTTGAACTTGTTGCGGTTATAGTCGAAGCCACCGACCAGCGCGCGGATCGCACCGTCCTGCGTGTTGGCCGCAACAAAGGCCGATTCCACTTCCGGCATTTGCGTGATGTTCCAGTGCTTGCCTTCCTGGGTCACGCGGATCACCGCGCCGCGCCGGATACGGCGGTTCGGTTGGGCGTTGTTGCTGAGTCCGGACGCCGCGAAGCTCAAGCCGGTGCCGTTGATGGTGATTTCTTCGCCGGAGGACAGCATGGCATGCACCGTTTTCGGCGATGCGTCGAGCACCACCGCAGCCACGATGTCGTCGCTGTCGGCATGGTCAGCCAGTTCGACCTCGATCGCGTCGTCGGCATCTTCCTTTTGGGCGGGAATATCGATGAAACCTTCCGGCCCACGATAGCCGTGGCGTTTCTCATAGTCCATCACACCGCGCCGCAACGATAGATACGCGGCATCCTGATCGGCTTTGGTGATGGTGGTCACCACATTCAGCCCGCGGGTATAGGTCTCTTCCTTGTATTGCTCATAGACCAGCTGGCGCGTCATTTCCGCCACGTATTCCGCATGCACGCCGAATTCGGAGCTGTCGGTCTTGATCCTCAGCTCTTCATTTTTGGCTTGCTCGTACTGTGCATCATTGATGTAACCGAGCTGGTGCATGCGCAGCAGGATGTATTGCTGACGCGCCGTGGCGCGTTTCGGGTTGGCCACCGGATTGTAGGCCGACGGCGCTTTCGGCAGGCCGGCCAGCATCGCCGCCTCGGCCAGGCTGATGTCCTGCAGCTTCTTGCCGAAATAAATCTGGGCCGCCGACGAGAAACCGTAGGCGCGTTGCCCCAGGTAGATCTGGTTCATGTAGACCTCGAGAATCTGGTCCTTGCTCAGGCTTTTCTCGATTTTCCAGGCCAGCAGCACTTCATAGATCTTGCGCTTGAAGGTTTGCTCGCTGGACAGGAAGAAATTGCGCGCCACCTGCTGCGTGATGGTGGAGGCACCCTGTTTGGCGCCGCCAGTCAGATTGTGCAATGCAGCACGAGTGATGCCGAGGTAATCGACGCCGCCGTGTTCATAAAAGCGGTCGTCTTCGATCGCGAGCACGGCCTTCTTCATGACGTCCGGGATCTCCTTGAAGCGCACCATGGTGCGCCGTTCCTCGCCGAATTCTCCGATCAGTACGCCGTCCGCCGAGAAAATCCGCAGCGGCATCTTGGGCCGGTAATCGGTCAGCGAATCGATCGCCGGCAGGTTCGGATATGCCATGGCGAGCGCAAAGCCGACGATCAAAGCGCCGATCACCGCGAGTCCCGCGACCAGGCCAAAAAATCCAAGCAGTAGCCGCGTGATCATCGTTTTAGGACGTTTGGACGCATGTCGGGGAGTGGTGCCAGCAGAATCTTTAGAAGTCATTCGAAGAGGATCAGGAGTGTAGACCGTCACATTATAACGGGGTGGACTGACAGACTAACGGCGCGGACTGGCAGCCCGCGCAGACGGTCGATAGTGACAACAAACCGGCGCACCGGTAATTTTGCTGCAGATCGCCGTCGGATTTTGGCAACGCATATTTTGATGCCCTGAGGAAATTTCTTTACATGTGACAAGCCTTATTGTTAGGATTTAATGTACTGTTTCACATTTGTCACATAACCATTGGTTTTTAAACGAAATTTTCCGAGCTTAAAAAATTTTCTTGAGAAGAAGACAAGGAAATTAATAAAAAGTTCGCCAGGGAAATGACGTTTTTAGGGAGAACCCCCCTTGAATTTGGATCTTGGATCGTTGTTCGGAAATAAAAATCCGCCTTTGGTTGGTCTGGACATCAGTACGTCCGGGGTCCGGCTGGTCGAGCTGTCTGAAGTCAGCAAGACAGAATTGCGGCTGGAGCGCTATGCGTCGGAGCCGCTGCCGCGAGGCGCAGTGGTAGACGGCAATATCGAGAATATCGAGCAAGTCGCGGAAGCGGTACGCCGGGTCTGGAAAAAGAGCGGGACCCGTGCCAAATTTGCCGCGCTCGGCATGCCGCCAGCCTCGGTGATCACGAAAAAAATCATTCTGCCGGGGGGCTTGTCCGAAGACCAACTGGAAGTCCAGGTGGAGTCGGAGGCTAGCCAGTACATCCCGTTTGCGCTGGATGAGGTGAGTCTGGACTTCGACGTCATCGGAGCGGCACCGAACTCGCCGGACGATATCGAGGTGATGCTGGCTGCGTCGCGCAAGGAAAAGGTGGAAGACCGAGTCGCGATCGCACAAGCGGCCGACCTGACGCCGACGGTGATGGATATCGAGTCGTATGCGGCGCGCGCGGCGATCGACCGGATTACGGCCCAGTTGCCAAATGGCGGCCAGGGGCAGATCGTCGCGCTATTCCAGATTGGTGCCCAGTCGACCCATATTTCAGTATTGCTCGACGGTCAGGCGATCTACGAGCGTGAACAGCCGTTCGGCGGCAATCAGCTGACTCAGGATATCGTCCGCGCTTACGGCTTGTCGTTTGACGAGGCCGAGGCGAAGAAGAAGAATGGCGATCTGCCGCAAGACTACGACGAAGCGATCCGTAATCCGTTCCTGGAAAACGCGGCGCTGGAAGTCACGCGGGCGATTCAGTTTTTCTTCACGTCGACACCATACACCCGCGTCGACCAATTATTTCTGGCCGGCGGCTGCGCCATGATTCCGGGCCTGCTCGATGTCGTCGCGAACCGTACCAAGATTTCCACTTCGGTGGTCAGTCCATTCAAAGGCATGCAACTCGCTCCCAACGTACGTGAAAAACAATTGCGCATCGAAGCGCCGGCTTACCTGGTCGCCTGCGGACTGGCAATGCGGAGATTTGGCTAATGATCAAAATTAACCTGCTTCCTCATCGTGAGGAAAAACGCAAGCAGCGCAAGAATGCGTTCTTCGCCCTGTTGGCCGTGTCGGCCGTCCTCGGCGCGATCGTGGTGCTGTTGGTCGGTGGTGTGATCGCGAACTTGATCTCGGGCCAGAATGAACGCAATAATTTGATCAAGGCCGAGAACGTGAAGCTGGACGAGCAAATCAAGGAAATCTCCACCCTGAAGCAGGAAATCGAGTCCTTGAAAGCACGTCAGCAAGCGGTGGAAGATTTGCAGGGCGACCGCAATCAGCCAGTTTATCTGATGGATGAGCTGGTGAAACAGACCCCGGAAGGCGTCTATCTGCGTGCCTTCAAACAGGACGGCCAGCGTATCGTCCTCAACGGCTATGCGCAATCGAACGAGCGCGTGTCGGAGTTCCTGCGCAATCTCAGCAATAACTCCCAGTGGCTGGAGCGTCCGGATCTGATTGAAATTCGCTCAACCGCGCTGGGTCAGGGTAAAGATGCCAAGAAAGTGTTCGACTTCAACATCAACGTGGGCATCAAGCGCCCGCGCGACAAAAATCAGGTGGTGGCAATTGCCGGCGGCACGTCCGCCGGCGCAACTGCCGGTGCTGCGACCGCAAGTGCTGTGGCCGCCAGCGCCGCGTCAAAAAAACCTTGATATGAGAGACGCACCATGGCAGATCTGAAAAGTATTGGAGAATCCCTGGCCGCGCAGTTTCGCGGCCTCGATGGCCGGCATCCGGGACAATGGCCGATCATGCCGCGCCTGTTGTGCGGCGTGGGCGTGCTGGCGGTTGCGATTGGGCTCGGCTGGTATTGTTACTGGTCGGACCAGCTCGGCGAGCTCGATCGTGGCGAGCAGGAAGAGCTCAAGCTCAAGGACGCATACAAGAGCAAGATCCAGCAAGCGATTAATCTCGATGCCTTGCGCAAGCAAAAAGAGCAGGTCGGTCAATACGTTGCGACGCTCGAAAAGCAATTGCCGAGCAAGGCCGAGATGGACGCGCTGTTGTCGGACATCAATCAGGCCGGGTTGGGGCGCGGCTTGCAATTTGAACTGTTCAAGCCGGGTCAGGTAGTCGTGAGGGATTACTACGCAGAGCTGCCGATCGACATCAAAATCACCGGCAATTATCATGACGTTGGTTCGTTTACCAGCGACATTGCGAATCTACCGCGGATCGTGACGCTGAATAATTTGAATCTGGTTGCCGGCAAGGATGGCGCACTGACGCTGGACGCCGTCGCCAAAACTTTCCGTTATCTGGACAAGGACGAAGTTCTGGCCCAGCGCAATGCGACGAAAGACAAAAAGGGAGGCAAAAAATGATGCGCTCTCAAGGTGTGCGTGCTGTGATGTCGCTGACCTTGCTGTCCGGGCTGGCAGGATGCGGTGATAGTGGTGTGCGGGAAGTCCAGCAATGGATGGACGAGGCCAGACGGCAGACCAAGGTGGCTGTGCCGAAATTGTCCGAGCCGAAGAAATTCACCCCCTTCGTATATGACGCCAGGAATGAGGTCGATCCATACAATCCGGCCAAGCTGTCGGCCGCGCTGGCAAAGTTGCAGGCCAAATCCGGCAACGGCTTCAAGCCCGACATGGAGCGCCGCCGCGAGCCGCTGGAAGCTTATCCGCTGGATGCACTGAAAATGGTCGGCACCTTGCAAAAGCCGGGTTTGGGTTATGCGTTGATACAGGCCGACAAGACAATCTACCAGGCCAAAGTCGGTAATTACATCGGGCAAAACTTCGGCATGGTCACCAAGGTCAGCGATACCGCGGTCGCGATTAAAGAGATAGTCCAGGATGCGTCCGGTGAGTGGACCGAGCGTAAAGCCCAGTTAGAGCTGCAGGAGAGTAAAAAATGATTGCCTTAAAAAAAACACAGGTGGGCTTGACCATGATGGCACTTAAATCGCTACGACAATCAGTAAAGGTCTGTGCTTTCGCATGTCTGTCGCTGGTCGGCAGTCTGGCGTGCGCACAGGAGAACTCGATTGAATCGATCAACGCCAATCAGCAGGGTTCCAATGTGATCGTCAAGGTCACGTTAAAGAACCCGCCTGCCAAGCCGCCGATCGGCTTTTCGATCACCAGTCCGGCCCGCATCGCACTCGACTTTGCCGCCACCAGCAATGGCACCGGCAAGGGGGTGCAGGACATCAATATCGGTGACGTGCGCAATGTGAATATCGTGCAGGCCGGCGAACGCTCGCGTCTGGTATTCAATCTCAAGCGGCCGCTGAACTATGCCACGGTGGTCGAGGGTAATTCGATCATCGTGACGATCGATGGTTCCGGCGGTCCTGCGACTGCACTGACCGCGGCCGGCATTCCGGCCAATCCCGCGTCGAATGCCAGCGCGGGCGGCAAGCAGGCATTGCGCGATATCGATTTCCGCCGCGGTGTCAATGGTGAAGGACGGATCGTGATCGATTTGCCCAATAACCAGACCGGCGTCGACGTGCGCCAGCAGGGCCAGACCATCGTCGCTGATTTCCTGAAGACCAGCCTGCCTGAGGTTTTGCGGCGGCGCCTGGATGTGGCAGATTTCGGTACGCCGGTCAGCACCATCACCACCGTACCGCAAGGCGACAACGTGCGCATGATCATCGAGCCGAAAGGCTTGTGGGAACACAGCGTATATCAAAGCGACACCCAACTCGTGATCGAAGTGAAGCCGATCAAGGAAGAGCCGAACAAGCTGACCCAGGGCACACAAGGTTATCGCGGCGAAAAGCTGTCGCTGAACTTCCAGAACGTTGAAGTGCGGGCGGTGCTGCAAGTGATCGCCGATTTCACCGGCCTGAACATCATCACCAGCGACACCGTGAGCGGGAATCTGACGCTGCGTCTGAAAGACGTGCCGTGGGATCAGGCACTGGATATCGTGATGCAGGCCAAGGGTCTGGACATGCGCAAGAACGGCTCTGTCCTGTGGATTGCGCCGAAAGATGAATTGCTGACCAAGGAAAAACTGGAACTGGAGCAGCGCTCGCAGATCGCCGAACTGGAACCATTGAAGACTGAAGTATTCCAGCTGAATTACCAGAAAGCCGACGCGTTCAAGATGGTGTTCGGTCTGGATGGTGGCGACGGCAAGAACCGCATCCTGTCCAAGCGCGGCAGCGCAGCGACCGATCCGCGTACCAACAAGCTGTTCGTGACTGACATCCCATCGAAACTGGAAGAGGTGCGCAAGCTGATCCAGGTCACCGACATCGCGACCCGTCAGGTGCTGATCGAGGCGCGGATTGTCGAGGCGAGCGACAGCTTCAGCAGAAATCTCGGTGCCAAACTGGGCTTTGCTGATCTGCGCACGCTGCGGGGCGGTGACAGCGGTTATCAAATCAATGGCAATAATCGCGCCGCATTGACCGGTAACTATCTCGGCGTTGGCGAGCAAACTGGTCAAACACCAGTGACCAGCGGCAGCTTCATTCCGAATTCTCAATTCGTCAATTTGCCGGCGGCCAACCTCAATGGTTTCAATGCTGGCAGCCTGGCAGTTAGCCTGTTCTCGGCAGCGGCCAACCGCTTCCTGAATCTGGAAATTTCCGCGCTGGAAGCTGACGGCAAGGGCAAGATCATTTCCAGTCCGCGCGTCGTGACCGCCGATCAGCAGGCGGCGCTAATCGAACAAGGTGAGGAGATTCCGTACCAGCAAGCGACCAGCAGCGGCGCCACCGCGGTGACCTTTAAAAAGGCCAACCTGAAACTCGAAGTGACACCGCAAATTACGCCGGACGGCAATATCATCCTGGTGGTTGACGTTACCAAGGACAGCCGTGGCGTCGCAGTCGCCGGTAGTTTCGCAATCAATACCAAGCACGTGAAAACCAACGTCCAGGTCGAGAACGGCGGAACCGTGGTGCTGGGCGGCATTTACACCCAGCAGGAACTCGATTCCCTGACCCAGGTGCCACTGCTCGGCGATATCCCGGTAGTCGGCAATCTGTTCAAGACCAAGAGCCGTAGCAACGACAAGACCGAGCTGCTGATTTTCATCACGCCGAAGATCGTCAATGATCGCGTGGCAACCCGTTAATACCTATCAAGGCTGCGACATAATATGAAACTAAAAATGAACGAATTGACTCTCGGTAATCGTCTGCGCTTTACCGCGTGTGCCGTATTTGCAATCGCGCTGGCGTCCTGCGGCGGCGGCGGCGGATCGCCTGGCACCACGGTCGGAACCGGCACCGGAACGACGGGTACTCCGGCAACGGGAACTGCAGGCCCTACAACAGCCGCAGCAGGTACCATCACCATGAATCTCGTCGATGCGAGTGGGGTCAGTTCGCAGGCCTTGTCCACGGTGAATCCATTGACGGCCCAGGCTACCGTGCTCGACGCAAATGGTCATCCGATCGCTAATACCGTCGTGACCTTTGCGACCAGCGGCACGCTATCGATCTTATCGCCGGCCTCAGGCTCGGTCTTGACCAACGCGTCCGGCGTAGCATCGATCAAGCTGTCGCCAAAAGATCTACTGACGGCCCAGACGCAATCCGGGGCCGCCGATACGGTGACGGCTACTGCGACTGTCGCTACCCAGGCCCTGATTGTCAAATCGAATTATCAACTGGGTGTGACCGCCGTGACCCTGAATCTGTCGGCGCCAAGTTCGGGCACAATCAATCTCAAGTCGTATGCCACGACCGCGCTCAAGGTGAATGTGTTGGCCAATGGCGCACTGTACACGGCTCAGCCGGTGACGGTGAATTTCTCGTCCGGTTGCGCCAGCTCCGGTCAGGCATCGTTGCCGAGCAGTGCAACTACCGTCAACGGCCAAGCGCAGGTAGTGTATACCGACAAGGGGTGCGGCGCGACCGATGTCGTGACAGCGTCGGTCACCGGCGCGCAGCCAATCTCGGCCAATCTCATCGTCGCGGCACCGGTGGCGGCCTCGATCGGCTTCGTTTCGGCAGCGCCTAGCGACAAGGCCATCGTTTTGCAGGGTGCGGGCGGAAATGGTCGCGTAGAAACGGCGACCCTGACCTTCAAGGCACTAGATACATCCGGGCAACCGTTGCCAAACCAGCTAATTAATTTTTCTGTGAATCCGGCCAATGTGGTTAGCCTGCAATCGACTTCCGGCACCACTGGCAGCGACGGTACAGCGGTAGTCACCGTGAATTCGGGCTCGGTGCCGACGACTTTCCGGGTGATTGCTGCGTTCAACAATCAACCGGCGATTTCGACCATCTCGGACAGTGTTACGGTAACAACCGGGCAGCCGGTTCAAGCCGCTTTTTCACTGAGCGCAAAGAGTTTCAATATTTCGGGTTGGAATCACGATAATGAAACAACAGACGTCAATATCCTGCTCGCCGACGTCAACGGCAATCCAGTGGCCGATGGCACACCCGTAATTTTTACGACCGACAGCGGCGCTATCGGCAGCGCGTCCAACGGCGGTTGCACGACGGTCAACGGCGCGTGTAGCGTTGTATTCCGCAGTCAAAATCCACGTTACGGCGTCGGTAATGCCGCAGGCAAGGTACCAGGATTAGCGACGATCAGCGTATCGACGACCTCGGCGCTGTACACACTAAGCGGATCGATAGGCATTCATCTCAGCGCCGATCAGCCAGTCGTGCCTGCAGGGGTCACACGGTTGACGACGATCTCGTGCGGAGCCTACTCGCTGCAGCTTGCGCCGACGGACCTGAACGGAAATCCGCTGCCCCAAGGCACAACGCTGGTCTCGGCGAATATTAGCGGCGGCACGACGATAGGTCAGATCATTCCGAATGCGGTTCCCGACACGTATTTTGTGATCCCGCATACGATTCCTGTGACTCCTGGTCCGACTTGCCTGGTTGGTGGTGCAACTACGGCGACCGACACTTTCGACATCATAGTCGCCTCACCTTTGGGCTCGCCGGTTGTGTATCATTACAGCATTAATTACCCGATTCCATAATTGCCCAGGGATATGTAGCCGTTGAACGCGTCAAGAAATCTGTTTTTAGTCGGTCTGATGGGCGCGGGCAAGACTACCGTCGGCCGCGCCCTCGCCAAAAAACTGCACAAACAATTCATCGATTCCGACCATGAGATCGAGGTGCGTACCGGCGCCTCGATTCCGTGGATTTTCGAGATCGAGGGTGAAGCAAGTTTTCGGCGCCGTGAGGCTGAAGTGATTCGCGATCTCACCGCCAGGACGGGCATCGTGCTGGCTACCGGCGGCGGTGCGATACTTGATGCCGACAGTCGTGAATACCTCAAAACGCGTGGCAAAGTGGTGTATCTGCGGGCCAGTGTCAACAGCATCCTGCACCGGACCAGCCACGACAAGAACCGGCCCCTGTTGCAGACCGTCGATCCGCGCAAGAAGCTCGAAGAGCTTACGCTTCAGCGTGAACCTTACTATCGTGAAGTGGCCGATGTTATTATCGACACCGGACGCCAGAACGTGCATCTGATGGTGCAGGCAATCCTGCAACAGCTCGGATTGAGCGAGGAGGTCGGTGATGCGGCCCCGCTCAATTTCTCCACAGCATCGAACCAATCGCTTCAGCGCAATCAGAAAACCTCGTCGCACACAATCATGACCGAGCAGCAACCTTCTACCATCCATTTGCAAGTTGAGCTCGGAGAGCGCAGTTATCCGATCGTCATCGGCCAGTCCTTACTTGGCAATGCCGCCATGTTCGGGCGTCACATCGGCGCCAAGCGGGCTGCGATCGTGACCAATACGACGGTGGCACCGCTGTATCTGGCGCAGCTCCAACAGAGCCTGCAGTTGGTCGGCAAAGACGTGATCACGATCATCCTGCCGGATGGCGAAGCAGAGAAAACCTGGGCCAGCCTGATGCGGGTATTCGACGCCTTGCTGGCCGAAAAATGCGATCGCAAGACCACCCTGATCGCGCTTGGCGGCGGTGTGATCGGCGATCTGACCGGCTTTGCTGCCGCCAGCTATATGCGCGGCGTTCCGTTCATACAGGTGCCGACCACCTTGCTGGCGCAGGTAGACTCTTCGGTCGGCGGCAAGACCGGCATCAATCATCCGCTCGGCAAGAACATGATTGGCGCGTTTTACCAACCGCGGGCGGTAATCGCCGACACCGGTACGCTCAATACCTTGCCGGCGCGGGAACTATCGGCCGGGTTGGCCGAAGTGATCAAGTATGGTGCGATCATCGACGCCCGGTTTTTCGACTGGATCGAAGCGAATATCGGCCAGCTGGTGGCGCGCGATCCGGCGGCGCTGGCGTATGCGATCCAGCGCTCCTGCGAAATCAAGGCCGACGTGGTGCGGCAGGATGAGCGCGAGGGCGGCTTGCGCGCGATCCTCAATTTCGGGCATACCTTCGGCCATGCAATCGAGGCCGGACTCGGCTACGGTCAATGGCTGCATGGAGAAGCGGTCGGCTGCGGAATGGTGATGGCTGCCGACCTGTCCTACCGGCTCGGGTATATCGATTTCGTCAGCAAAACACGGATCAAGGCGCTGGTCGCCGCCGCGGGTTTGCCGACCACGGCACCAGATTTGGGTCAAGCGCGCTGGATCGAGTTGATGCAGGTCGACAAGAAAAACGAAGGTGGACAGATCCAGTTTATCCTGCCCAAGCCGCTCGGCACGCCAACCATCACCACCGTACCAGCGGATGTGTTGAACGCAACCCTGCAGGCCGGCATCCAGTGACATGAATCACGAAGCGCAACTGGCCCCCTATGCCGCCGTGTCGGCGCTATCGCGGGGCCGGCGCTTTGCCGAAGCCGCATCCAGTTCACGCAGCGAGTTCCAACGCGACCGCGACCGCATCATCCATTGCACCGCCTTTCGGCGGCTTGAATACAAGACCCAGGTGTTCGTCAATCACGAGGGCGACCTGTTCCGCACGCGGCTCACGCACAGTCTCGAAGTGGCGCAAATCGGCCGTTCGGTGGCGCGCAATCTGCGTCTGAACGAAGATCTGGTCGAAGCGATCGCGCTGGCGCACGATCTCGGCCATACGCCGTTTGGGCACGCCGGTCAGGATGCGTTGAATGCGTGCATGAAAGACTGCGGCGGCTTTGAGCACAATCTGCAAAGCCTGCGCGTGGTTGATGCGCTGGAGGAGCGCTACGGTGCATTCGACGGCTTGAACCTGATGTTCGAGACGCGCGAGGGTATCCTCAAGCATTGTTCGGTAGTCAATGCCGCCAAACTGGGCGAGATCGGGCAGCGCTTCCTCGATCGTACCCAACCGTCGCTGGAGGCGCAACTGGCCAATCTGGCCGATGAAATCGCGTATAACAATCATGATATCGACGATGGATTGCGCTCCGGTTTATTGACCACGACGCAACTCGACCAGGTCGATTTTTATGCGCGGCACCGGCGTGAAGTCGAAAGCGTGTTTCCCGGTCTGGGCGGACGGCGCGCGATTGCCGAAACGATGCGGCGCATGATCAACACGTTGGTTGTAGATCTGATCGACAGTTCGCAAGCGCGGATCCGGGATGCGCATCCCGCCAGCGTCGACGAGGTGCGCGCCGGTTCGCCGCTGATCGTGTTTTCGGATGCGATGCAGGCGGAAGCGCTGCAGCTGAAGCATTTCCTGCACCAGAATCTGTACCGGCATTACCAGGTCAACCGAATGACCAGCAAGGCGCGCCATATCGTGCGGCAGTTGTTCGATGCCTTCATCGCCGAGCCGGGCCTCCTACCGCCGGATTATCTGGCTGCCGGCGGCGACCGCCATACACAGGCACGTCAAGTAGCCGACTACATCGCCGGCATGACCGATCGCTACGCGATCCGCGAGTATCGACGCCTGTTTGCAGTCGACGAAATCTGATCGTCCGTCGATCAAGCAATGGCCGACCTGCTCGCGCGCATGACGGCAGGCCAGTTTATCCTGCGCTCGCCGCAGCGCCGCGATGATCGAGTTGTTTGCTCATGTACGCATTGTCGCCTGCAATAGATAGCACTGCGGGGCGTTGCGGCCGTTACGCCAAATTCTTCAGCGGATGCGCATAGGCCGGCCACGCCTCGACAAAGAACGCGCCCACCATCTCGGGCGTGACGGCCTCCAATGCCGGCGGGTTCCACTGCGGGGCATTGTCCTTGTCGATCACCAGCGCGCGTATGCCTTCCAGCACTTCGCCATGCTCGAAACAGTGCCGCACCATGGTGCGCTCCATGCGCAGGGAGTCGGCCACGGACATGCTGGCGCCGCGCCGCAGCTGTTCCAGCGTGACGCACATCAGCAATGGCGAGCGTTGTCGCATCACGGCCAGGGTTTTTTGCGCGAACGGGTCGCCATCCTGCTCCAGCGCCGCAACGATCTGCTGCACGCTATCGTGCGCGAAGTGGCGGTCGATCAGCGCGCGTTGCATTGCCAGCCGGCTCGCGGCCGGATCAATTTGCGCACGGAACCCGGCAGCAAAGTGATTGACCACGGCACGCGCGCCGTTGCCCGATCCGCCGCGCGGATTGGTGCGCAACAGCGCCAGCAGCGTCGGCAACTCGGCCGATGGCACGAATACATCGGCCAGCCCGGCATGCAGGGCATCGGCGGCGCCGATGATCTCGCCGGTCAGGCCCAGATAGGCGCCGATCCGGCCTGGTGCGCGCGACAGGAAATAACCGCCGCCGACATCGGGGAACAGACCGATATTGACTTCCGGCATCGCCATCTTGGTGCGCTCGGTGACGATGCGCAGACGCGCCGCTTCGCCGCTCTGCGCGATACCCATCCCGCCGCCCATCACCACGCCATCGAGCAGCGCGATATACAGTTTCGGATAATGGTGGATCAGGTGATTCAGCGCATATTCTTCGGTGAAGAAATCTTCCAGCAGCGCGCTGCCGCCGGTGGGTGGCTTGCTGCCAACCGCATGAAAGAAGCGGATATCGCCGCCGGCGCAAAACGCCTTGGCGCTGCTGCTATGGATCACGACCGCATCGATCGCCGCGTCATCGCGCCAGCCCAGCAGCACCTGCGTCAATGCGCGCACCATCGCCAGTGACAAGGAATTGAGCGCATCCGGGCGGTTCAGTGTGATGAAGCCGATCCGGTTGTGGGTGCTGCTCTGAACGTAGTCGGACATGGTGTGATTGGCGAAAAAGAAAGCAGCATTTTATCGGAACTCGTGTTGCCAGTGCCCGTTGCCGTGCGCAGTACCGGATGCCGAGTTTTCCGCGAAGCATCAAATCCGATTCTCTCGAGCTACGCGAATATCCATATCGGTGCAGGTCACGGCAAATCTTGATGCGCTCCAATGGAAAAGGGCGCATCGCTGCGCCCTTCATACCATGTTGCCGATCTGTTCGGCAGTCGGCCACCTAGGTGGCGACGACTTCGGGCGCTGGCGCCTCCGGCATATGCTTGATTGCCTCATGTTGATGTTGTTGCAACCTGTCTTTGTACTTGATCACTTGACGATCAAGTTTGTCGATCAGGCTGTCGATGGCGGCATACAGGTCATGCGCCAGACTTTCCACGTGCAGCGCCTTTCCGCTCAAACGCAGATTGATTTCCGCTTTTTGTCGCTTTTCTTTTTCCGGGAGATTATCGACGGTCAGGATGACCGCTATATCAATGACATGTTCGAAATGGCGCATGACGCGCTCGAGCTTGCTTTGTACATAGTCCCTGATTGCGGGGGTCACTTCGAGATGATGTCCACTGATGGTGAGATTCATACAACGCTCCTATTGATGTCACTGGCGTTCCCGATCAACTACAAACAACGCTACCGCAGGAACACAGCAACGAGAAAAACTACAAAGACTTGCGCAGGCCTACCGCCGGGATCTTGAGGGCTTCTCGATATTTCGCGACCGTGCGTCGCGCGATTACCATGCCCTGTTCACCCAGCATGTCTGCAATTTTGCTGTCTGAAAGTGGATGTTGAGGGTCTTCTGCTCCTATCAGTTGCGTGATGAGTGCCCGTATCGCCGTCGATGACGCTTCCCCTCCCGCTTCGGTGGCGACGTGGCTGCCAAAGAAGTATTTCAACTCGAACATGCCGTGCGGGGTAAGCATGTACTTCTGCGTGGTGACACGAGAAATGGTGCTCTCGTGTAAACCCAGTGTATCAGCTATTTCACGCAAAACAAGGGGGCGCATCGCGACAGCGCCATGGGTAAAAAAGTTCCGCTGGCGCTCCACAATCGCTTGCGATACGCGAAGAATCGTATCGAAACGCTGGCGCATATTCTTGATCAGCCACTTTGCCTCTTGCAGTTGCGAGCCGAGCGAGCCATCGCCCTTGTTTTGCTTGAGGATGCTGGCATACATCGCGTTGACCCGCAGCCGCGGCATCACATCGCGGTTCAGCGTCACCTGCCAGTCGTTCTTGATGCGCCGCACTACCACGTCCGGCACCACGTAATCCGAGCTGCCGGCGGCGAATACGGCGCCCGGATGCGGGTTGCACATCCGGATCACGGTCTGCGCCTCGCGCAGATCCTCGTCGTCGCAACTGAACGCTTTTTTGAGTTTGGTGAAGTCGCGTTGCGCAAACAGGGTGAGGTGGTGTTCGACGATTGCGAGCGCCATCTTGCGCGTCACGTATGGCACTTTCGGCAATCGCTTGATTTGCAACGCCAGGCATTCTGCGGCGCAGCAGGCACCGACGCCAGCCGGGTCGAAACTCTGCAACAGCTTCAGTACCGTGTTCAGTTCATCGAGTTCGACTTCCAATTCCGGCGGTAGCAGCGCGTGGATTTCTTCCAGCGTCTGCTCCAGATAGCCGTTCTCGTCGATTGCGTCGATCACCAGTTCCAGCAGCGCGCGGTCGCGCGGCTCACGCACGGTCACCCGCATCTGCTCCAGCAGGTGCTCGCGCAGCGTCGAGTGATGCGCTTCCAGTTGCGGCCAGCCATCGTCGTCGGGCGCCTTGCTGCTGCGCGGGGCATCGTCGAAACTCCAGTCGGAGTCGCCGGCTTCGGCCGGTTCGCCGTCCGCCGCAGCGCCGGCATCGGCGCCCTCCGCAGCGCGCTCAGGTTGGTCGGCGCTGCCTGAGCCATTGCTGTCGCTGGCGCTTGGCCCCGTGTCGGCCGGCGTGCTGGAGGTGCCGGACGTATCGTTAAACACGCCATCGGCCTGCAATCGCACCGAACGATCGAGTGGATCGTCGAGTCGCTCCAGCAGCGGATTCTCTAGCATGATCTGCTCCAGTTCCTGCTGCAGTTCGAGCGTCGACAATTGCAGCAATCGTATCGATTGCTGCAATTGTGGGGTCAACGCAAGATGCTGCGAAGTGCGGAGCTGAAGTGACTGCTTCATGTTTGTTTCATGTCGGCTGGATTATTTCCTGTGCGGCTTGCTGCAACTTATCACGGACCGATGGCGCGCCGGTGATCTTGATTGATATTGATTGATATTGATCTTTGTGATGGAGTATGTTGCTTCTCCCATTAATTGGTATGCGAAACCAACGTTCCTCTCATGGAGTATGTGGATCGTTTACAGTTCCGTATGCATGCTGCATCACTCGTTCAGCGGCCAGCCGCAGTGCCGCACGGCGTTGCCCACGGCTTGCATCGCACGGGTTTACATACGGAAATGTTCCCCCAGGTACACCCGCCGCACCGATTCATTGGCGATGATCTCGTCCGGATGGCCGCTGGCCAGCACCTCGCCCTGATTGATGATGTAGGCGTGGTCGCAGATGCCGAGTGTCTCGCGCACATTGTGGTCGGTGATCAGCACGCCGATGTCGCGCGCCTTCAGGAAACGCACGATGCGCTGGATCTCGATCACCGCGATCGGATCGACGCCGGCAAACGGTTCGTCCAACAGGATAAAACGCGGGTTGGTGGCCAGCGCGCGCGCGATCTCGACGCGCCGCCGCTCACCACCGGACAGCGACAGCGCCTGATTCTCGCGCAGCTTTTCAATTTGCAAATCGTGCAACAAGGTGTCCAGTCGCTGCTCGATCTCCGCTTTCGGCAGTGCCTTGCCATCCGTTTTTTGCAGTTCCAGTACTGCGCGGATATTGTCTTCCACCGTCAGCTTGCGAAACACCGACGCCTCTTGCGGCAGGTAGGACAGGCCGAGCATCGCGCGCCGGTGGATCGGGTGGTGCGAGATATCGACGCCATCCAGATCGATCTCGCCGGCGTCCGACGGCACCAGGCCGACGATCATATAAAACGAGGTGGTCTTGCCGGCACCGTTCGGGCCCAGCAGGCCGACCACTTCACCGCTTTTTACTTGCACCGACACATCGCTGACCACCATCCGTTTGCCATAGGATTTTTGCAGGCCGCGCACATCCAGGGTGCTGCTCATTTACTTCCCTTCGACTCGGGGCGCGGCTGAATCACGACCTTGATCCTCCCGGCGCCGGGTTTGCTCCCGCCGTTGGCGGTATTGTTGACCGAGAAAAATTCGGTGCGGCTGTCGTAGGAGATGAATTCGCCCTCGACCTCGTCGGTCGGCTTACTGCCTTCCAGCCGCTTTAGCTTGGCCTTGGAAAAGAAGCGCGCCAGTTCGTTCTTGCCGTCGTATTCGATCCGTTCGCCCTGACCTTCCATCCACAGGTCGGAGCCGCCGTCGCGCTTCTGCCGGAACGTCGCGACGCCGCCCGACACGCCGGTCAGGGTCGCAAATTGGTAGCCGGCCGGATCCTGCGTCACGACCATCTTGTCGGCCTTCATGATCAACGTCCCGCGCTTCAACACCACGTTGCCGCTGAACGTATTGATCTGCTTGACGTCGTCATAGGCCATCTGGTCGGCCTCGATATTGGTCGGTTTGCCGGCGTCGGCCTTTTCGGCATGCGCGACACCCGTGACGCCAAACGCCAGCAATAGCGCCAGCAACAGCGGCGGGTAAGAAAGAAAACGTGTCATGACAAAATCTTCATTGAGTACGGCATTGGTATTGTTGATTCTTGGCGCACGAATTTCGGCTACCGGGTAGTCGGCGGCGGATAGTGAACCTTGGTTTGACTCAGTAATTTCAGTTCACCGGTCGCGTTGTTGGCAAACATGCCGACCCCGCTCATGCGCGCATTGCCAAGCGCCATCTCGACTGCCTGGTCGCTCTGCATGATGTCCTCATCCGGCAGGATCAACAACTGTTCGGTGTCGAGCCGAAACGGCTGAGACTGCGGTGTGGCCGGTCGGTCGACCCGCACATGGTCGAGCATGTGCAGCCTGCTGTTCAAGTCTTCCAGCCGGGCGCGATCGGCGACGATCGTCATCGGCGGCCGCTCGTCGCCGAGACTGCGCACCACCGGTTGCCGAATCTGGAATGAATCGTCCAGCGGATGATGCGTCATCTTGACGCCCGAAACCTTGTAGCGCGGCTGGCCGGTGGTCGACATGCGGACGTACTGAAAGCGATCGATAAAATAATCCGGCTCGGTCCGCTGCCCCTTCGGCAGCATGTCGGCCAGCTCCTTGCGCGTGTTCTCCAGATACCAGAAACTGCCTAGCGCAAGGGCCAGGCCCAGCACCATCAATACGGTCAGGCGCAAACGGGGCGAGGGGCCGGCGTTCATTGCGGAAATTCGCCCGTGCTCGGCGCAGGACGGGAGGGTAGAGCGGGCCTCGGGGTGAGCGTTAAATACGGTGCCATGGCCGCGTCATACGTGCCCTGTGCGCGCAGAACAAAATCGCAGATTTCGCGCGCGGCGCCGTGACCGCCGGTCGCGCGGCTGACGTAATGGACCCGGCTGGTGACTTCCGGGTGGCCGTTCGGTACGCTGGCGGCAAAGCCGACCTGTAGCAGAATCGGCAGATCGATCACATCGTCGCCCACGAAGCCGCAGTCGGCGGCAGAGAGGCCGGTCTGCTGCAGCAGCAGTTGAAACGCCGCGGCCTTGTCATGCACGCCCTGTTGTACGTGGGCGATGCCGAGATCGCTGGCGCGGCGCAGCACGATCGGGGACTGGCGGGCGCTGATGATCGCGGTGGCGACGCCCGATTGCTGCAGCAGCTTGATGCCGTGGCCGTCGAGTACATTGAAGCGCTTGATCACTTCGCCCTCGGCGCCGAAATGCAGGCCGCCGTCGGTCAGCACGCCGTCGACATCGAAAATCATCAGCTTGACGCACGCTGCGCGTTCCATCGCCAGACCGAGCTTGTGTTGGTCGGTGTGCATCAGATGACCTTGGCGCGAGTGAGGTCGTGGATGTGCAGCGCGCCAACCAGGATGCCGTCGGCATCGGCCACCAGCAGCTGATTGATGCGGAATTCCTCCATCATCGCGACCGCATCGACCGCCAGCCGCTGCGGCTCGATGGTGCGAGGATTGGCGTGCATCACGTCGGCGATGCTTAGTTTCGTGAAGTCCTGTACATGCTCGATCAGACGGCGCAGATCGCCGTCGGTGAACACGCCCAGCACGCGCCCGTCGACGTCGACAATGGCGGTCATCGCCATACCTTTCTTGGTGATTTCCTCCAGCGCCGCAGACAGCGAGGTGTCGGCGCTCACCGCTGGAATATCGGCGCCGCTGCGCATCACGTCGCGCACATGGGTCAGCAGCCGGCGTCCGAGCGCGCCGCCGGGGTGCGAGCGCGCGAAATCTTCCTCACGGAAACCGCGCGCATCGAGTACCGCCACGGCTAGCGCGTCGCCCATCGCCAAGGCGGCGGTGGTGCTGGCGGTAGGCGCCAGATTCAGCGGGCAGGCTTCCTTGTCGACCCGGGTGTTCAGGTGGACGTCGGCCAGTTCGCCCAGGCTGGAGTCGGCATTGCCGGTCATCGCGATCAGCTTGGCGCCCATGCGCTTGATGATCGGTCCGATCGACATCAGCTCGGACGCTTCGCCGGAATTGGAAATCGCGATAAATACGTCGTGCGCGGTAATCATGCCGAGGTCGCCGTGCGCCGCCTCCGCCGGATGCACGAACAGGGCCGGGGTGCCGGTCGAGGCCAGCGTCGCGGCGATCTTGCGTGCGATATGACCGGACTTGCCGATGCCCGACACCACGACCCGCCCATGACAATTGAGCAATAGTTGCACTGCTTGCACGATGCTGTGATCGCCGTCGGCCAGCCGCTGGTCCAGCGCGATCAGCGCGTTGGCTTCTATTTGCAGGGTTTCGCGGGCCAGTCGCAGCGCCCGCTGGGCACTGTCGGCGTCGAAAGCTTTGGGAGGGGATTTTGCTTGGGGTACACTCATGGCGAAAGTATAAACGAATTTGATAAAGCAAAAAACTTGCCATCTGTAACATAAAGTCACATCCCGGGCCGGTCCCGCGCTAGTTTGCAATCAAGTCCGCAGTCAATTCCGCAATACTTGGCGCTAAAACGCACTATCTACGTAATAAAACAACAACGACCAAAATAATGTTCTCAGCGCTTGAACTCACCCTGTTGCTTCTCGGAACCTCCGTCCTCGGTGTGGTCGCGTTCCGCATGCTGCATCTGCCGCCGATGCTCGGTTACCTGGTGGTCGGCATCCTGATCGGACCGCATGCGCTCGGCCTGGTGCATGACGATGGCACCATGCACTCGCTGGCGGAGTTCGGCGTGGTATTCCTGATGTTCTCGATCGGGCTCGAATTCTCGCTGCCCAAGTTGTCGTCGATGCGCACCACCGTGTTCGGCCTTGGCATGGCGCAGGTGTTGCTGACCATCGGCGCCACCATGCTGTTCGGCTGGGTGGTCGCGCGCTTCGCGCCGCAAATCATCAATATCAGCTGGCAGGCCGCGTTTGCGCTCGGCGGCGCGCTGGCGATGTCGTCCACCGCGATCGTCTCGAAGTTGCTGACCGAGAGGATGGAACTGGAAAGCGAGCACGGCCGTCGCATCTTCGGCGTGCTGCTGTTTCAGGATCTGGCGCTGGTGCCGCTGCTGATCGTGATCCCGGCGCTGGCACAAAATCCGGCCGACCTGCTGGCCACTCTGTCCTGGGCCGCGTTCAAGGCCGTGATCGTGCTGTTGCTGCTGCTGTTCATCGGCCAGAAGCTGATGCGCAAATGGTTCCAGATCGTGGTGCAGCGCCGCTCGCAAGAGCTGTTCATGTTGAACCTGTTGCTGGTCACACTGGGTGCGGCCTGGATTACCGAACTGGCCGGCTTGTCGCTGGCACTTGGCGCGTTCGTCGCCGGCATGCTGATCTCCGAGACCGAATACAAGCATCAGGTCGAAGAAGACATCAAGCCGTTTCGCGACGTCCTGCTCGGGCTGTTTTTTGTGACCATCGGCATGCTGCTCAATCTCGAATTGGTGCTGCAGCACTGGTGGCTGGTGCTGCTGCTCTTGACCGGGCCGGTGCTGCTGAAATTTGCCTTGATCGCGCTGCTGGCCAAGCTGTTCGGCGCCTCCAGTGGTGTCGCGCTGCGCACCGGCCTGGGTCTCGCGCAGGCCGGCGAATTCGGTTTCGTGCTGTTGAATCAGGCCGGTGGACTGCGGCTGATGGACCCCTTGCTCATCCAGCTGATCCTGGCCTCGATGGTGCTGTCGATGCTGGCAGCGCCTTTTATCATCGCCAAGTCCGACGCGATCGCGATGAAGTTTTCGGCCAGTGAATGGATGCTGCAGTCGCTGGCGCTGACCCAGATCGCCAGCCGCACCATGAGCACGCAAAAACACGTGATCATCGCCGGTTTCGGCCGTAGCGGCCAGAATCTGGCGAAGCTGCTGGAGGAAGAAAAAATCGCCTACCATGCGCTCGACCTCGACCCGGAACGGGTGCGCGAGGCGCAGGCCGCCGGCGCCAATGTGTCGTACGGCGACGCGGCCCGGCGCGAGAGCCTGGTGGCGGCGGGTATCCACCGCGCTGCGGCGCTGGTGGTGACCTACGCCAGCACGCCGTCGGCACTGAAAGTACTGCATTTCGCACACGAGCTGCATCCGAGACTGCCGGTCATCGTGCGCAGCTACGACGATAGCGATCTCGATCAGCTCAAAGCCGCCGGCGCCACCGAAGTGGTACCAGAAGTGATGGAGGGCAGCCTGATGCTGGCCTCGCATGCGCTGATGCTGTTGGGTGTGCCGCTGCGGCGCGTGGTGCATCGGGTGCAGCGTGCGCGCGATCAGCGTTATGCGTCGCTACGCGGTTTTTTCCACGGCGCCAGCGATGTCGAGGCGGACGATAACGAGCAGTTGCGATTGCATTCGGTCACCTTGCACAATGGTGCGGCGGCGGTCGGCAAGTCGCTGGAGGCACTCGATCTGGCGTCGCTCGGCGCCGAAGTGACGTTGCTGCGGCGCGGCAAATTGCGGCTGGACGTGACGCCGGAGGCGATTCTGCAGATCGGTGACGTGGTGGTGTTGCGCGGCGCGGTAGAAGGCATTTCGAGGGCGGAAGCGCGGCTGCTGAAATAAGCCGCATCATAAAATACACGGAGGTGTATTTTATTTCCCGCGCGCCATCATTGCCGCAATCGCTTATTTTCCGGCAATACTCCCCTAAAATTCCTGCTTGCCGGACTTCTGCACGCCGGCGGAATGCGCGGGTTGGTGATGCGAAACCACAACGGTGGCGGCAACGGCCCTCACGACGTTGCTGTCCACCTTCAACGGTCTGGCGCCGATGCTGCCGCTATCGCTTCAGCAAGGGCTTCAACAACGGCTTCAGATATTTTCCGGTCACGCTTTCCGGATTTTTCGCGACCTGTTCCGGCGTCCCGGTGGCGATGATCAGCCCGCCGCCGGCGCCGCCTTCCGGCCCCAGATCGACCAGCCAGTCGGCGGTCTTGATCACGTCCAGGTTGTGTTCGATGATCACCACCGTATTGCCCTGGTCGCGCAGCCGGTGGATTACTTTCAACAATAAATCGATGTCGTGAAAATGCAGGCCGGTGGTCGGTTCGTCCAGGATGTACAGGGTGCGGCCGGTGTCGCGCTTCGACAGTTCCAGCGACAGCTTGACGCGTTGCGCCTCGCCGCCGGACAGCGTGGTCGCGCTCTGGCCGAGCCGGATGTAGCCGAGGCCGACATCGAGCAACGTTTGCAGCTTGCGCGCGATGACCGGCACCGGCTTGAAGAATACGTGCGCCTCCTCGACCGTCATGCCCAGCACTTCGGTGATGTTCTTGCCCTTGTAGTGCACTTCCAGCGTTTCGCGGTTGTAGCGCTTGCCGTGGCAGACGTCGCACGGCACATAGACGTCGGGCAGGAAGTGCATCTCGACCTTGATCACGCCATCGCCCTGGCAGGCCTCGCAGCGCCCGCCTTTGACGTTGAACGAGAAGCGGCCGGCCGAATAGCCGCGTTCCTTGGCGGTGGTCACGGTCGCGAACAGGTCGCGGATCGGTGTAAACAATCCGGTGTAGGTGGCTGGATTCGAGCGCGGTGTGCGCCCGATCGGCGCCTGGTCGACTGAGATCACCTTGTCGAAATGTTCGAGGCCGCTGATCGATTCATGCGCCGCCGGTTCCGCCTGCGAGCCGTACAGATGCCGTGCGGCGGCGTGATACAGCGTGTCGTTGACCAGCGTCGATTTGCCCGAGCCGGAGACGCCGGTGACGCAGGTCAGGAGGCCGACCGGCAAGTTCAGCGTGACGTTTTTCAGGTTGTTGCCGCTGGCGCCGCTGATCACGAACTGGCGCTCCGGATCGGCTGCGGTACGCTTGGCGGGCACCGCGATGGCCAGCGTGCCGTTCAGGTATTGCGCAGTCAGCGATTTGGTGCTTTTCAGGATGTCTTCCAGCGAGCCCTGTGCGATCACTTCGCCGCCATGCACGCCGGCGCCGATGCCCATGTCCACCACGAAATCGGCGGTACGGATCGCGTCCTCGTCATGCTCGACCACCAGCACGCTGTTGCCGATGTCGCGCAAATGCTTGAGCGTCGCGATCAGGCGGTCGTTGTCGCGCTGATGCAGGCCGATCGATGGCTCGTCCAGCACGTACATCACGCCGGTCAGGCCGGAGCCGATCTGCGACGCCAGCCGGATGCGCTGCGCCTCGCCGCCGGACAGCGTGTCGGCGCTGCGATCGAGCGACAGGTAATCGAGCCCGACATTGTTCAAGAAGTTCAGGCGCGAGATGATTTCCTTGACCACGCGGTCGGCAATTTCCTTCTTCGCGCCGGTCAGCGTCAGCTCGTCGAAAAAACTCAACGTGGCGCGCAGCGGCATCGCGGCCACTTCATAGATCGCGCGTTCCTGGGCGCCGTTGCCGACCTTGACGTAACGGGCTTCGATGCGCAGGCGGGCGCCGTGGCAGGACGGGCATTCTTTCTCGTTGATGAACTTGGCCAGTTCTTCCTTGACCGCCATCGAATCGGTCTCGCGGTAGCGCCGCTGCAGATTGTTGACCACGCCTTCAAACGCATGCTGGCGCACTTCGGTGCGGCCGCGCTCGTTGACGTAGGCGAATGGAATCGTTTGCTTGCCGGAGCCGTACAGCACCACTTGCTGCGACGCTTCCGGCAACTGCTCGAACGGCACATCGACGTCGAACTCATAAAACGCCGCCAGGCTGTTCAGCATCTGAAAATAGAACTGGTTGCGTCGGTCCCAGCCCTTGACCGAACCGGATGCGAGTGACAGATTGGGGAAGGCGACGATCCGCTTCGGATCGAAAAATTCGATGTGACCGAGGCCGTCGCATTCGGGACAGGCGCCCATCGGATTGTTGAACGAGAACAGCCGCGGCTCCAGTTCCTGCAGCGAGTAACCGCAGATCTGGCAGGCGAACTTGCTGGAATAGATATGCTCGTGACCGCCTTCCATTTCCATTGCGATCGCGCGGCCGCTGGCCAGGCGCAGCGCGGTCTCGAAACTCTCGGCCAGGCGCTGCTTGATGTCGGGATTGACCTTGACGCGATCGATCACGACGTCGATCGTGTGTTTCTCGGTCTTCTTCAGTTTCGGCAGATCGTCGACTTCATAGATCTTGGCCGCGTGGGTGCCGCTCTGCACCCGGAACCGGACAAAACCTTGCGCCTGCATCTGCTCGAACAGGTCGACGTGCTCGCCCTTGCGATTGGCCACGACCGGCGCCAGGATCATCAGCTTGGTCTCTGCCGGCAGCGCCAGCACCGCATCGACCATCTGCGACACCGACTGCGCCGCCAGCGCGTTTTCCGGGTGGTCCGGGCAGTAGGGCGTGCCAACGCGGGCGTACAGCAGACGCAGGTAATCGTGGATTTCGGTGACCGTGCCGACCGTCGAGCGCGGGTTGTGCGAGGTGGCTTTCTGCTCGATCGAGATCGCCGGCGACAGCCCTTCGATCAGATCGACGTCCGGCTTTTCCATCAGCTGCAGGAACTGGCGCGCATAGGCCGACAGCGATTCGACGTAACGGCGCTGGCCTTCTGCATACAGGGTGTCGAACGCCAGCGACGACTTGCCGGAACCGGACAGGCCGGTGATCACCACCAACTTGTTGCGCGGCAGGTCGAGGTTGATATTCTTCAAGTTGTGGGTGCGCGCGCCGCGAATGCGAATTTGATCTCGCTGCGCAGCCGCGGCTGCTGCCGCCGCCGCTGCAAGCTGCGCGGATTCCTGGCTCGACTTCGGTTTCTTCATGTACAACTTTCTGCGGTGAATTCGGTGACTTGGACGGCTTGAAATGCGGAGCAACCTAGTACTATAGCCGCTTTTGATAGCCACAGTAAATTGCATCGGCAAGCTGGTTTATTGGTAGCGAATCGGAGTCTTGCGAGCGGCGCGCTGGCACATAATCGCTGCCACGGCAATTGCGGGCATCGCTAGAGATCGTAGCGAGCGGGTCAAGGTTGAATCGAGCAACACGTCGCATCCAGTTACGGCGACGAATCTTGCAAAGCAGAGTCGAGATTGAGCCGACCCGAAGGATGCAGCAGTCATTCTGGAATTGCTTCGTAGCAACGCTGTTCAGCGCTTGGTCGCAATCGGGAAAAGACGATTGAATTGGCGGATGGGAAACATGTTGGCGATCAAGATCACTGCAGATACAGTTTCGGGCCAACGCGTTGATCCGTCGGGATTGCGCCCGTGGTTAAAAATTTTCCGTAAATACAGACGTGAGATCGGGCATCTCGGCATTTTTCGCCGCTACTATGACCCGGTTTTTCACCTCGTCCAGATGGGCGGTCATCAAGTCGACTGCTTCCTGTACTGATCTCGTTTTCAGTGCTTCGATAATCTGCTGATGTTCTTTGGGGGCACAACTGACAAACTCGGCCGGATCATAAAGCGCCTTGTATAACTCGGTCTTGGCTACCAGGCGTTTGATGAATGCCAGCAACTCCTCGCTATCGACCATCTGTGCCAACAGCACATGAAATTCGCCAGCCAGGTGAATAGAAGCGTCGCGCCTCAGCTGCTTGAACGCCAGCTCTTCGGCCTGGACATGCTGCTGCAATTGTTTTATCTGCTTCGGTGACAGCTGGCCGCACAGCATCGTTACAATCCCAGTTTCCACCACGCGTCTGGCGTAATACACCTGGCGCATATCCTCGGCCGATGGACAGGGCACGAACGCCCCTCGATTGTGCTTCAACACAAGTTTGCCTTCCACGCCCAGCCGGGCCAGCACTTTGCGTATCACACCGCGGCTGCAGCCGAATACTTCAGCCAGATTGCGTTCGCGCAACTGCATGTTCGGTCGCAGTTTGCCGCCCAGTAGCGCGCTGGAAATAGCAATGTAGACCCGTTCTTCGATGCCATGGTCGAGTGCTGTCCGTACCTCATCGAGGTCGTCGTCGTGGGGCGCAGCGGCGGTGCTGAGCGGCTCGGTGTTGCGAGAGGAAGGCGTTGCCATGGCTTGTTCTGAGTGAAATTCGGAGCTGGAATTGTACCTGCGCGTGGCACCAGATCGGGGACATCCGGTGCAGGATAGCAATCCAAATGGCCACGGCCGAGGATGATTATAATTTAGATGGTTAACCAAAATTATAAATTTGGTTTACCATCATCGGACTCCAGGGATTGAGAAGACGATATCCGGACTCATGCCGGGGACGGTTGCCGTCTATGTTGGCGTTCGATGTCGGCTTGGCCAAGCGGTTTCCCAATGGATCGACGCTGCTGAAGTCCTTGAATATCGGACTGGTGGCACTTGCATGGTTGTCGTGGTCAGTTTCGTCACCGGCGTGGCGATGGTTGAGCGGCGAGCGGCCGCTTAAGAAATGGGGAGTGCGATGAACAATTTATTGATCTGCAAGCTCCGTCCGCCTGAGTTGCGGGCGAATGGAGGCTTGATCGATGTACTGGTGCAAGACGGCCCTGCTCGCTGAGAAGTCGACGGACAGCGTGATGCTGGGCAACGTGTTCGACAGCCGCATCGGCGGTGGCGCAGAGCGTACCGATAAGACGTTCGACCTGCGTTTGCTGATGGTGCTGCTGGTTGTGGGGCTGAATCTGCGGCCCTTGCTGACCTCGATCAGTCCGTTGTTGTCCGACATCAAGGCCGCAACCGGGATGAGCTTCGAGGTCGCTTCGATGCTCACGGTCCTTCCCGTGCTGGCGATGGGGATTGTCGCGTTGGCCGGAGCCAGGATCAACCGCTTGATCGGCGACAGGCACGGCATTGCGCTGGGTCTGCTGGCAATAGGCATGGCTTGCGCCGGTCGATTTTTTGTCGATAGCACGGTTCCGATGATCTTGAGCGCAGGATTGGCCGGCACCGGCGTGGCGCTGATACAAGCGTTGATGCCTGGCGTGATCAAGCACCATTACCCGACGCGAATTCCGGTGACGATGGGCCTATATTCCGCCGCCATCATGGGTGGTGGTGGGCTGGGGGCGGTGCTGAGTCCATCGAGTGCGCAGTGGTTTCACGATTGGCACGCCGGCCTGGGAATCTGGGCCTTGCCGGCAGTCTTCGCGTTGCTGCTGTGGATGATGGTGCGCAATCCGATGCCATCGTCGACCGACGATGCTCCTGCTGTTGCGCGTTTTTTGCATAAAAATAAGCGAGCGTGGTTGCTGGGTATTTACTTCGGTTTGATCAACGGCGGCTATACCAGCATGGTTGCATGGCTGCCGGCGTTTTACATGCAGCGCGGCATGACTAACCAGCAAAGCGGCTCGTTGCTCGGCTTGATGACCGCGATGCAAGTCGCCGCCGCCGTATTGTTGCCCACGCTGGCAAGGCGCGGCGTGGATCGTCGTCCATGGCTTGCGTTCGGCTTGCTCGCGCAATTGATAGGCTTTATGGGCTTGATTGCCGGTTCGGAACAGCTGGCAGTGCTCTCGGTTTCCGTACTGGGGTTCGGACTGGGTGGAACGTTTTCGCTGTGCTTGATCCTGGCGCTGGACCACCTTCAAAATCCGAGGAGCGCCGGAGAGTTAACCGCCTTCATGCAAGGCATCGGTTTCATCATTGCGGCTCTTGCGCCTTTTCTGACCGGTTGGATTCGCGATATGACCGGCAGCTTTTTGTTTGCATGGCAGATGCTCGCTTGCACGGTGTTTGTGTTGCTGGGCGTTACAGCTTTTTTTAAGCCACAAGGCTATGCGCGAGCGATGGGGTATGGTCCCAGCGATGGCCTGCCCATTTCCCCAACTGCCCTGACTAGCCAGGGCTGACTTTCATTGCGAAAAATTAACCCGGTACCGCACGTCAATTAATTGGTGACAACGGTTTTTATGAATGGACGACGCGGGCTGCTGCTTCTGAATCATGAGTTCATTCGACAACGCAAAAATCCATCGGTCTCGATGGAAATTGCGTAAGTCCTAAAGGGATAAATCTGCGCGGTCGGATGGTTCTGTTTGGTTCGAAGCGACTGAATCAGCACGCTGAATTTGCAGCACCGCATCACGCTTGTCCAGCAAGTGCTGGCGCAGAATGGCCGCCAGCTTTTTGCCATCGCGCGATTCAAGGGCTTTGATCATCTCGTCGTGATCGTGGATCGCACTGTCCCATTTCTGCGTCTGGAAATTTGACCTGAACCGGAGCGCTTGAAGTCGCCGGTTCACTAGCACATACATCTGGCGCAGCGCCGAATTGCGAGCAGCTTGATTGATGCGGTCGTGAATTTCATGATTGCGTGCGTAGTAACCAGGCAAATCGTTCTGAACGCGGCACGCCAGCATGTTGTAGTGAATCGCCTTGATCTCAGCCAATTCGGCCGGCGTGATGCGTTCGCACGCCAACTCCCCCGAGAAAGCTTCAAGGCCGCCCATCAATTCGAATGTCTCCCAAATTTCGGATTCGGTCATGCGGGAAACCGTTGCGCCGCGATTCGGCGAAATCTCGATTAGCCCTTCGGCGGCCAATACCTTCAATGCTTCACGTAACGGGGTGCGCGAAACGCCGAGCATCTCGCATAACTCGCGTTCATTGAGCTTCATGCCCGGCGCCAAAGCGCCTTCAATAATAAATTGCCGCAGGTGGTCGACGACAGCATCGTGCAGACGTGGCCGTTCGACCTTCGGCAGTGAAGACGCGGAAGTTTTGTTGCCCTGAAATTCTGAATTTTGCATACTAAAAACCACAATTGTCATTCAAGTTGCATTCTAACCCATTCGTTCAAACAAAGAAATTTGCCTGGCGAGCAATGGCAGTGGGGACAAATATCTTCTTGCAATTTCATCACCCTGCAAATAATATGTATTTTGTATTCAAAATTCAAAATTCAAAAGGAGTCATGAATGTTGAAACTTAACTTCCATCCGGCAGGGCGTCATTTTTTGCAAATTCCCGGACCTAGCCCGGTGCCGGATCGCATCCTGCGGGCCGTAAGCTATCCAACCATCGATCACCGTGGCCCCGAATTCGGGGCGCTAGGACTCAAGGTACTGGCGGGCATCAAGAGCATTTTCAAGACAGAACATCCGGTTATCATCTATCCCGCATCCGGGACCGGTGCCTGGGAGGCAGCACTGTCGAATACGCTGAGTCCTGGCGATACCGTGTTGATGTTCGAAACCGGCCACTTCGCAACGCTCTGGAAGAAAATGGCTGAGAGCCTTGGCGTCAAACCGGAGTTCCTCGGGCTGCCCGGCATCGAAGGCTGGCGCCGTGGGGTCCAGGCCGACATGATCGAAGCGCGCCTGCGTGCCGATGCACGGCACGTCATCAAGGCGGTTTGTGTCGTGCACAACGAGACGTCGACCGGTGTCACCTCGAACATCGCCGCAGTGCGCAAGGCTATCGATGCGGCCGGACATCCGGCGCTGCTGCTCGTCGACACCATTTCTGGTCTGGCATCGGCCGACTATCAGCATGATGCGTGGGGCGTGGACGTGACCGTTTCTGGTTCCCAGAAGGGGCTGATGTTGCCGCCTGGCCTCAGCTTTAATGCGCTCTCGGCCAAAGCCATCGAAGCCAGCAAGACCGCCAAGTTGCCACGCAGTTTCTGGGACTGGACGGAAATCATCGAGATGAACAAGGCCGGCTACTGGCCGTACACGCCCAGCACCAATCTGCTTTACGGTCTCTCGGAGGCGCTCGACATGATCCTCGACGAGGGCCTGGAAAATGTGTTCTTGCGCCATCAACGGCTGGCAGAAGCATGCCGCCGTGCCGTGCGCGCCTGGGGCCTGGAGATCCAGTGCGCCGATTCCACCGTCTACAGTCCGGTGCTCACCGGCGTGATGATGCCGGACGGTATCGATGCAGATGCGGTGCGCAAGAAAATCTACGAACGCTTCAACATGTCGCTTGGTGCAGGACTCGGCAAGATGAAAGGCCGCATGTTCCGCATCGGCCATCTGGGCGACTGCAACGATCTGATGTTGATGGCGACCCTGACGGGCTGCGAGATGGGATTGAAGCTTTCTGGCGTACCGGTCGCGGCCAGCGGAGTTTCAGCAGCCATGGATTATCTCGCGTCCCATACCATCCCATTGGCAGTCAAGGCTGCTGCCTGACCCGGCATGGTGCGCCTCAAGTTGATTTCCAGTCCAGCAATGTGGAGGCATTGCGCCGGGACTGGCCTTCAGCAGCAGGCGCGCTGTGAGCATCACACCAGACTGAGCGCAACAGCATCCACATAGCGCTATTGCGCACCTAAATAAATATTATAAGGGAGACACCTTGGAAACTACTGTTGAAACTGGAGCGGCAGGAACAGCGGGTGCGGTCAGGAGTCACGAAGAGGCGGTATATAGCAAGGTTACCTGGCGGATCGTGCCTTTTCTGATGGTTTGCTTTTTGGTTGCCTATCTTGACCGTGTCAACGTCGGTTTCGCGAAGCTGCAGATGGCCCATGACCTGGGTTTCAGCGAAACCATTTATGGCTTGGGCGCCGGGGTTTTTTTCATCGGCTACTTCCTGTTCGAAGTGCCAAGCAATCTGTGCCTCCACCGATTCGGCGCGAGGATGTGGATCGGCCGCATCATGATCACCTGGGGGCTGCTGTCGGCCGGCTTTGCCTTCATCTCAACCCCCAATGAGTTCTATGTTCTGCGGTTCTTGCTGGGCTTGGCAGAAGCCGGGTTTACGCCGGGTATCGTGTACTACCTGTCGACCTGGTATCCATCGCACCGGCGCGCCAAGATCACGGCGATCTACTGCATGGGCTCGCCGCTGTCCGGCATCATCGGCAACCCCTTGTCCGGTTTGCTGATGGGCGGCATGGCCGGTGTGTCAGGTTGGCACGGATGGCAATGGATGTTCATGCTCGAAGCCATTCCGGCGGTGATACTGGGCATCATGTGTTTCTTTTACCTGGATGATACGATCGGCAAGGCCAAGTGGCTCATCAGCAGTGAGAAACGCATACTGGAAAAGGCCAAGGAAGAAGAAAACAAATTGACCGTTCCGGATGCCCGGGTCGGCAAGATTTTCACTGATCCGCGCGCCTGGCTCATCAGTTTGATCTGTTTCTGCTATGTCACCGGTCAGTACGGCATCACGTTGTGGCTGCCGACCTTCATCAAGTCGACCGGGGTTAGCGATCCCTTGCATATCGGACTGTTGAGCGCGATTCCTTATATCTGTGCCATTTTCACCATGTTCTTCTTCGCCCGCAGCGCGGACAAACACTGTGAACGGCGCTGGCATCTGATCGTTCCCTGCATGATGGGTGCGACTGGCTTCCTGGCACTGCCCTATGTCACGCACAGCACCACGCTGTCACTTGTGTTCCTGTCGATTGCGGCTTCCGGCATCCTGACCTGCACTCCGCTGTTCTGGTCTCTGCCAACTGCCATGTGGAGCGGAGCGGGATTGGCCACGGCGATTGCGATGAGCAATTCGATTGGTAACCTGTCCGGCTTCACCAGTGGTTTCGTGGTCGGCTACCTCCGGGATATGACCCAGAGCAGCAATGCCGCCTTTTACATGATCGCGGCAATGCTGACGATCGGTGCGTTCGCCATCTGGACCATACCTGCAAAACTGGTCAATCGATAACACGCTGGCGAGGCGTCACGGCATCGCCTGTAGCGTTGCATGATCTGCAACGCTACAGGCTCCAAAGTCTTGAATAGCGCGCAGGGAAAGAATTTATGAAAACAGCACTCAAATCGCAGACGCAGTTTGATATAGAAGAAGCGACCATCGCCGGCGTCCGCGCCGCGATACGCAACGACACGCTGACGGTGCGCCAACTGGTCCAAGAATACCTCGATCGGATTGCGGCCTATGACCGGCACGGACCCCGCATCAACAGCATCATCCGGCTCAATCCGGAAGCGCTGGCAGACGCAGATCGTATCGATGCGGTGGCTGCGGCGTCGTCACGGCAGAAGATAGGGCCACTGTGTGGCGTGCCGGTACTGGTCAAGGACAATATCGAAACCAAGGGGCTTGCTACCACCGCCGGCTCGCCATTGCTGAAAGACAATGTGCCTCAGGACGATGCCTTCATCGTCAAGAAGTTGCGTGAGGCAGGCGCCATTATCCTGGCGAAGACCAATCTGCATGAGTTGGCCTCCGGCGGCGAAACCGTCAGCACGCTAATCGGCCAGACGCTGAATCCCTATGACCTGAGTCGCACGCCTGGCGGGTCCAGCGGCGGAACCGCGGCCGGCATCGCCGCAAATTTAGGCCTGCTCGGCATCGGTAGTGACGGCGTCAACTCGATACGTTCACCGGCCTCGGCAAACAACCTCGTGGGCCTGCGTCCGACGATGGGGCTAATCAGCCGCACCGGCCTGATTCCATGCGGCTTGACACACGACACCATCGGTCCGATCACACGAACAGTAACCGATACCGCCATCCTGCTGGATGTCATAGCGGGATATGACCGCGAAGATCCGTCCACCCATGAGGCCAGCGCCCACATTCCACCAACCTATACCTCGTTTCTCGACAGAGACGGGATGAAGGGGGCGCGTATCGGTATCCTGACGCATTTCTTCGGACACAAGCCGCAACATCAGCCCGTCAATTCCGTCATGCAGAAAGCGCTTGCCATCCTTGAACAGCAGGGTGCGGCGCTGGTCGCCATCGATGATCCAATCAACCCCGATGAACTGCTGACTTCAACGCTGGTGCACCACTATGAGATGGCGCAGGATCTCGATGCCTATCTGGCAAAGTTGCCGCCCAATATCATGGTGCGTTCGCTGGCGGACATCGCCGCATCAGGTCTGGTGCACCCCAGCGTCGCGGGCACGCTCAGCACGGCAATGGAGCTAGGCGCTAAAAAAATCATATACCGCGAACGCCTGCAGCGACAAGCGGCGTTACGGCACCGGCTGCTGGACTTGATGGCAAGGCACCGGATCGACGCGCTGGCGTTTCCCCATCAACGCCGCTTGGTTGTTCCGATCGGGGAGACGCAATCTGAACGCAACGGTGTACTCGCATCTGCCACCGGTTTCCCATCCATTGCGGTCCCGGCAGGCTTTTCCGCGCCAGGCCCGGATGCGCCGCTGGGCGTTCCAGTAGGAATCGAATTTCTTGGCCGACCCTTTTCCGAAGCTGTCCTCATCAGACTTGCCTATGCGGCAGAGCAAGCCATTCAGGCTCGCATGGCCCCTCATACAACGCCAGCATTGGGGTGAACGACGCAAAGAGAACCTTCGCAACTGAGCTTAAAACACCAAACGATCCCGGTGGCACATAGTCCGAGGCACACCTCGGCGAACCCCAAACTTGCAGGAGACAACCATGGGTGCAGAAGTAGCGGTTCAGACGTCGAATTCCCCGCAACAGCATGAACTTGATCGGGCGATGGACGATATCGGTGTAACGTCTTCGCATAAAAAAATCATCTTCATGATCATGCTGGGCGTGATGTTCGACGTATTCGAACAGAACGCCGTAGGATTGATCGGACCCATGTTGCGCGAGCAATGGGGCATTTCGGTCACACAGGTAGGCTTTCTCAACACCCTGACCTTCAGTGCCGCCGCGCTCGGGCGCATCGGTTCGGGCTATATCGCCGACCGATACGGTCGGCGCACGATGCTGAGTGCCAACCTGCTGCTGTTCACGCTGGGCGCGATCATTTGTGCACTCGCACCGAACTACACGGTACTGGCGGCGGGCCGGTTTATTGTCGGCATGGGCCTTGGTGGAGAGATTTCCATTGCCGTGACGATGCTGGCCGAGCTGTGCTCGACCCGTTTTCGCGGTACCGCGGTGGGCCTGGTCAGCGTGGGCAGCGGCGGGCTTGGCAATATGCTCGCGCCGGCGTTCGGCTTGGCTGTATTCGCGATGTTCCCGGGGCCGGACAGCTGGCGCTGGCTGTTCGGCTGCCTGGTCGTGCCCGCTTTCTTCGTGGTGTTCTACCGGCGTTTTATTCCGGAGACTCCGCGTTTTCTGTTATCGAAAGGCCGGGTCGACGAAGCTAATCGCGTATTGTCGATCCTGGCTTCGGGGCGGCTGGGCAAACTGGAGGGTCAACCAAAGGCCTATATCAAGAGGTGGGTGCAAGACGATACTTCGCACCAGAAAGTGCGTCTGCGCGAGGTATTCTCGGGACAGCTAAGACGCCGCACGATCGCCCTTGGGATTGCGGTTTCGATGACCTACGGCGCCCAGATTTCAGTGCTGACGCTGATGCCCACCATCTTGATCGCCCAGGGCTACACCATCTCGAAGAGCCTGATTTTCACGATGGTAATGCAAAGCGGCAGCCTGTTTGGTGCGCTGGCAGCTTCTTATTGCGGCTATCACATCCGACGCAAGCGCGTGCTGACCATTGGTGCGGGACTGGCCTGCACCGCCGGTTTGTGCTTCGCTTTTCTCACCTTTAACGTCGCGCTGGTGCTGTTGTTCGGGGCCGCCTTCACGTTTTGCGTGGTACTCCTCAATACCTCGATCTGGATTTTCGCCCCGGAGCAATATCCGACCCGTGTGCGCGCCTTCGGCACGTCAATGATCTTGGCACTCGGCACGCTGGCAGGCGCATTGACGCCGTTGGTCAGTGGCCGGGTGTTCCAGTCCTACGGGGTCGGCGGCATGTTTACCATGCTGGCGGGGATGTATGCGGTGTTTGCGCTGAGCGTGCAATTTGCACCGGAGACTTTTGGCCGCCCCATGGGTGAAACTGCGGACGATGAACGCACAGACGCCGCGGTGAGCAATGCCGTCGCTGCAAGACATGTTTGAGGGTTGCATGAAGCCCGTCTTGCTAATCAACCCAAACACATCCGTGCTCACCACACAGATGATGGCCGACATCGCTCGTGCTTGCCTGGCCAGCTGGCCGGGCGGCGCGCCGGCGCTCCGCGCTTTAACGATGCCGCATGGGGTGCCGATGATTGTCGAAGAAGCGGACTTACAGGCCGCTGCGCATGCGGTCGGTGAGCTGGCTTTGACCCACACGGAATTGGTGGCAGATGAGGTGTGTGGTGTCATCGTCGCGGCCTTTGGCGATCCCGGCGTGGCAGTGCTCAGGCAACGGCTGGCGGTGCCCGTCGTAGGTATCGGCGAAGCCGCAATGCGTGAGGCTGCGCAGCATGGGCGCCGGTTTGGCATTGCGACCACTACGTCATCCATGGCAGCCTCGATCGAGGCCGGCGTGCGGCGCCATGGGCTCGAGGCTGCTTTTTGCGGCGTGCGTTTCACGAGTGGCGACCCGCAGGCGCTTGGCCGGCAGCCGGCGGCGCTGCAAGCCGCGCTGGCTGATGCAGTGGCAGCGTGCATCGAGCTCGACCACGCGCAGGCCGTGGTGATCGGCGGCGGACCGCTCGGCCAGGCCGCACAAGCCTTAAGCACGCGCTTCGACATTCCCGTTATCGGTCCGGTGCCGGCAGCGTGTCGCAGCCTGTTGCACATGCTTGCCGGCATCGGTTGATTTACTGATTCCAACAAAGTCTTTGTACAGAATATCAAACCATGAATACATCAATGATTGCCACCGTGACAGAAGCACTGATCCGTGCAAGGCACGAGCATCGCACCACCGACGCGACTCACTATGCCGATGCGCTTAGCAATGCCGACGAGGCTTATGCCGTGCAATCCGCAGTGGCTCAATCGTTGGGCTGGCAGATGCCAAGCGCAGGGCGGTACTGGAAATCCGGCGGCCCATCGCGTGCAGCGGCGCTGACCCACGCGGCATTACCGCCAGCCGGCGTGTGGACCAGTCCGGCGCATGCCGGCAGTTGGCCATTCACGTGGCGTGGCATTGAGGCGGAGATTGCGTTGCGCCTTGCGCGCGATGTCGATGCCGCGCTGGCTGCCACGCTCGACGGCCCGGCTGCCACTGAGTTGATCGATGCCATGGCGGTCTCGATTGAAATTGTCGATTCCCGCTGGGACCAATCCATCGATGCGCCCGCGCTGCTGAAGCTGGCGGATCTGCAGTCACATGGCGCGCTGGTGCTTGGCGAATGGCAGGCCTTTAAGCCAAGGGATTGGGCGGCACAACGCTGCCAGGTGCAGATCGCCCAGGAGAGCACGGAACGCTGCGGCACGCATGCGCTCGGCGATCCCACTTTCTGTGTCGCCGCATGGTTGCGCCACGCCACGCGAGAAGGCCGGGTCGTCGAAGCTGGCAGCGTGGTGACCACTGGAACATGGGTCGGCATTCTCGACGCTGCTGCCGGCGATCTTGTGACTGTCGTTTTCGACGGCATCGGGCACGCGTCAGTCCAGCTCTAAGGGTGATCTCCAGTCTTCCAAGCTGAAGGCCAGCCATGCAGATTGCGGGTCAAGCCGATCCCGCGTCGCCGTTCAAATCGTCGTTCCCGTTGATGGCGTTCTAATCAACCGGAGCGCTCGGTTCTGATAGTCATATGGTCGACCTCCGGTCGCTTCAGGAAAGCACAGATAAAGCCAATAAAAATGTCATCGAAACTCGTTGACATGGTTCACCAATAACGTCGATCTCAATCACGTTCGACCGTAATGTTTGTTCACCCGGCAAGCTTGAGCGGATTCTCAAGCACAATAATTATCAAGGACGACAAATGAAAAAAACCCTGATCGCACTGGCTGTACTCGGTTCAATTGCCGGTGTAGCGCAAGCCCAATCGAATGTAACCATCTACGGCGTGGTTGACCTCGGCTTAGCACATGAGAACAACGGCAGCACCTCCCTGACCAGAATGGATGACGGCGGTTTGAACGGTAGCCGCCTGGGCTTTAAGGGCAGCGAAGACCTCGGTGGTGGCCTTTCCGCCATTTTTCAATTTGAAAACGGCTTTACTGCCGACACTGGCGCACAGGCAGATGCTGCAAAATTGTTTAACCGCCAATCTTTCATTGGCCTGACCGGCGGTTTCGGCACCGTCAAGTTTGGCCGGCAAAAGAACCCCCTCTACGCCAACGTGGAAACCTTCGATCCGTTTGGTGATTCTCTGGCTGGCGACTCAGCAAACTTGTTCGCCTTTAGCGGCAAACGCACCGACAACCTGATCTCCTACGGTTACGGCACTAATGGCTTCAGAGGGGAACTGCAATATGGTCTGGGTGAAGTTCCCGGCGACGCATCGGCCAGCCGTACTGTTGCAGGTTACATCGGCTACAGAAAAGGTCCGGTCGATGTTGTATTGACTCACCAGAATATCAAGAACGCCGCCGGCACCGACAGCACCAAGGTGACATTGCTTGGTGGTAATTATAATTTTGGCGTGGTGAAAGCATTTGCGACCTATTCATGGGAAAAAGGCGTTGTATTTGGCAGCGCCGCTACCACGCAACGCGACCAACGCGATGCACTGATTGGCTTGACCGCACCAGTCGGCGCAGCAGGCACTTTCTTGATTTCCTACATCCGCAAAACGGATAGGGCGATTACCAACGACAATTCTAGCCAGGCGGCTATCGGATACATCCACAACCTGTCCAAGCGTACTGCCCTGTATACCAGCTACGGCGAATTGCGCAACGATGGTGCGGCCAAAATCAAAGTTGCTGCTGCCGGCAACACGGACAAATTGTTCAATATCGGTATCCGTCACTTCTTCTAATCGCTCAACGCTCTAGGCGCGGCCTTCTACAATTTGAAGGTCGCGTAAAACGGCGCTTACGGGCGCTTTTGGTTCCGTCGCTATACATATCTGTCACGCGCGCTGCAATCTAGAGATGCGCGTGTCAGTCGGCAGACAGATCATGCGCGCAAGCTGAGCAATACCCCACGTACGATGTCCGCCTTAGCCTGATCATTACAGTGCGGCATGTATTTACATTCGACGCATGCCGTCACGCCGCGGAGGAGTTCGATGTGCCGGCAGACGTCGAGCCAATCTCGTGGCGCTTGCTGACCAATCGCACGACAGCATCCCTTGACGACATCATCGAATTGATCGACTGGTTCCGGCGCTGGAAGACCTTCAATATTTTGAAAAATGCTTGGCACATCAACTGTCAGGCATTGCATCGCGCATTTGATGCGCTGGGGGCGAACCGGCCTCGATCTGGACGCGGCATTGTTCTTTGATCCCGGTGAAATTTGGAGTACCTGCTGGCCGATGAAGACCCGACAACCTGCTCAGCCGTGTATGAATGGGTCTTGTGCCGTTCTTCATAGGTATAATTGCGGATTCGCACCAAGGGATTTTACGCAGCACAATTTGTTAAAGTTGTTATTGTAACAACGCCGTATTTCAGAAAAAAACAGTGGCAAATCATTGTGTTTTTTCTAAGTGCTTGATTTTATGTGGTTGTGAGTGACAGCAAGTATTGTCAAGTGACACAAAGAATTGGCGTTCGACAGAGAATCAGGAGAAAACCATGGCATCAGTCAACAAAGTCATCATCGTCGGCAACCTCGGCCGCGACCCCGAAATGCGCTATATGCCGAGCGGCGACGCGATGGCGACCATCGCAGTAGCAACCACCGATTCTTGGAAAGACAAGAATACCGGCGAGAAAAAAGAACAAACCGAGTGGCACCGCATCACCTTCTTCGGCAAGCTGGCCGAGATCGCCGGCCAGTACCTGAAAAAGGGCTCGCAGGTATACATCGAAGGCAGCCTGCGCACCCGTAAGTACACCGACAAGGATGGCGTCGAGAAATACGCAACCGACATCCGCGCCGACACCATGCAGATGCTGGGCGGCCGTCAGGGCATGGGCAGCGCGCCGATGGATGAGGGTTACAGCGCCCCGGCGCCGCGTCAGCAGGCATCGGCACCGGCACCAGCATCGGCACCGCGTCAGGCCGCCAAGCCGGCACCGAATTTTTCTGATATGGACGACGATATTCCGTTTTGATGCGGATAGAACTTTAGGTGTTATGTAACTGAGTTGTTTTATTTTGCAACTCATTGTTTTTTAAAGATTAAATAACATTACTCAACCTCCCATTTTCTGTAAAGAACTGGGAGGTTTTTTTCGTATATAAAAAATATGACAACGTAAAGATATGGGACGTCTATTTTCGTTGTCATCATAGTTGGGCAGCATACGCCTTGTTTTTTGTCGTTTTGACGTATAAAACAACTTAGGGTATCGCTAGCGCGAACGTACCTTTCTATTGTGCGTCTGCTCATACAACGCATTTGTTGCCAAGTCTTTAGCCCCAAGCCCTGCGCGATGGGGCCTTGCTTACGACGGAGGTGATTCACATGCCAGACATCGATAAGGACGAAGTGGTTGCCGTGTTGAATCGAATACTCGAAGCGGAATTGGCGGGGGTAATACGCTATACGCACTATTCCTTCCTCGTCTTCGGGTTTAGCCGAATTCCGATCGTGTCCTGGTTGCGCGCACAGGCCGACGAATCGCTGTTGCATGCACAGCAAGCCGGCGAGTGGATTACGACTCTCGGTGCGTATCCTTCCCTCGCCATCGGGCCCCTTTTAGACTCGCACAAACATGACATCATCGCCATGCTGATCGAGTCGTTGGAAGCGGAAGGCAAAGCACTGGCTCTCTACCGTGAGTTGTTAGAGCTGGTGCAAGCGCGTTTCATCGCGCTGGAGGAATTCGCACGGCAGATGATTCAGGCTGAAGAGATGCATGTAGCGGAAGTGGACAAGATGCTGAGAAAGCCGGGAGCGGTTGCGCCATTTTCACCGCGTTCCGGTTAATCGACGAGTGGCATACGTCAGTCCTCCTAGCTAGCCCAGCGCTCCACGCGGACTGCAACCGACGTGCCTTCGGCCGTCCCGGTGGGGCGGGTATTTCGGCCACACTAAGTGTTGAATTTCACTGTACATCGACCCTCCCTTTTCACGATTTCAGGACCCACGCATTATTGATCCGGCCCGAATTAAGTTTCAATAATTCGGGTCCATTTCTCACCCTCTCCCTTTGGGAGAGGGCTGGGGTGAGGGGATTCGGCACACTGTGTTTGTGGGCCAAATCTATAGCCACAGGAACCGCTCGCTTATGGCAGCAGCGTCGCAGAGTTCAATCTGAACCAACAAATATTGGCGCGCTATAGCTCAAGTCGGGGCGCAGTTCAACAATTTCGCAGCATCTTCTAAAATATGGATATGCAGCAGGTTGTCGCACACTCTTATAGGAGGCAAGCATGCGAGTTGATTTCTGCACATTTACGGCAGCAGCAGACGGCGAAAAAGTAATCGTGAACCCGCTGTTGGTGCGATTCTTCCGATCCCTGGATGGTGGCCAAACGACGACCATCTATTTCGCGAATGACCAGACTCTCGATGTTCAAGGCTCGCCCGAAGAAGTGCAAAAAGGGCTGACGCCAGAGGAGGAGCAGAGCAACCGAATAGATTAGTGACTTTTCCTTGCGTCTTTTCCTAGCTGTTTTTTTTAGCTCTGGCTTTTGATCTTCCAGCTTGCGCGCCTGCTCTGCCTTGCGGTGTTCCCCTAACCAGCCGATGTCTGCGGTGTTGTCCAAATCCCGCACCTTGATCCACCGCCGTCGCCAATGGCTGCTGTTTGATTGCTGTCTACCGTGTTTTTCATCTATGACATCTATAACGTTTCGTCACAGCATTGCACTCGCTAAATCAGCGTTGCCTTAATGCACAACAGCGTCCAGTTCACCTTTCGTGTAGTGATTCGCCATCCGTTCCAGTGGTGTAACCTTGATCTTCGCCGCCTGCCCGGCTGAGCCGAACGCTTCAAAGCGCATTTGGCATATTTCCTTGGCTGCAGCCGTGGCATCCTTGAAAAACTTGCGCGGATCGAATTCGGACGGATGCTGGGCCATGCTGCGGCGCATCGCACCGGTCATTGCCAGCCGGATATCGGTATCGATATTGACCTTGCGCACGCCGTGCTTGATACCTTCCAAAATTTCTTCGACCGGCACACCATAGGTTTCCTTCATGTCTCCGCCATACTGACGGATGATGTCCAGCCACTCCTGCGGCACGGAAGAGGAGCCATGCATCACCAGGTGGGTATTGGGAATGCGAGCATGGATTTCCTTGATACGGCCAATCGCCAGAATGTCACCGGTAGGCTTGCGGCTGAACTTGTAAGCGCCATGGCTGGTGCCGATCGCAATCGCCAGCGCATCCACACCGGTGCGCTTGACGAAGTCGGCCGCCTGGGCAGGTTCGGTCAGCAACTGGTTGTGCGACAGTATTCCCTCGGCGCCCGAGCCGTCTTCCTCGCCCGCCTGACCGGATTCGAGCGAGCCCAGGCACCCCAGTTCGCCTTCGACCGACACGCCGATGCAATGTGCGAAGTCCACCACCTTTCGGGTTACTTCCACGTTGTAGTCGTAGGACGACGGCGTTTTCATGTCTTCCATCAGCGAGCCGTCCATCATCACGCTGGAAAACCCGGAACGGATCGAAGCCTGGCATACCGCGGGGCTGGCGCCATGGTCCTGATGCATGCAGATGGGGATATGCGGATAGGCCTCAACCGCTGCTTCCACCATCTTGCGCAAAAATGCTTCGCCGGCATATTTACGGGCACCGGCCGAGGCCTGCAGGATGACCGGACTGTCGCAGGTATCCGCGGCCTGCATGATGGCCAGAATCTGTTCCAGGTTGTTGACGTTGAACGCCGGCAGGCCATAACGGTGTTCGGCAGCGTGGTCCAGCAGTTGGCGTAGCGATACGAGGGACATGTAAATCTCCTTTAAGGGGCTGCGTAGTCAAGCGTCGAATTTTTCTCCGATACGCACGATTCGGTTGGTGCCGCCGGCGGTGTTGACCCCTTCGTGGTGGGCACGAAGAACGTTGCAGACATTGCGGAGGATGCGGCCATAGCCATTGATGGCGACTTTGATGGCCATGCCGCCGTTGCTCTTTCTGATTATAGGGATGGCGCTGCAAGCAGGGCCGGTAATTCATCAAACGATTCGATCAAGGCGTCGCACTGCATGCCGCTGTACCCATCCGGTCCCGGGTAGCCGTAGCGCACGATATAGACCGGCATCCGGGCCGCCCGTGCGGCGGCAACATCGACTTCCGAGTCACCCACCAGCACGCACAGCGCGGGATCGACCTGCATTTGGCGGCAGGCATGCAATAGCGGCTCAGGGTCGGGCTTCATCTGCGCAATCGAGTCGCCTGCGACCACGACCTCAAAGTACGCAGCCAATCCTGTCAATGCCAGAAGCGGTTCGGTAAATGCATGTGGCTTGTTCGTCACGCAGGCCAACCGGTAGCCAGCCTGCTGCAATGCCGTCAGCCCATCCCGCACGCCCGAAAATATCTGGCCGAAGCGCCCATTCGTATCCCGATAATGTCGATAGAACAGCGTTAGCGCCTGGTGCTCCTGTACCGCAGACTTGATCGCGCTGGCCTCCAGCACACGGCGCACCAGATTGGGCACGCCATTGCCAATGAAGCCGCTGACCGTCTTGACCGGCAACGGCGGCGCACCCAGTTCCTGCAACATCCTACTGGCCGCTTCGACAATGTCAGGGGCGGTGTCCACCAGCGTGCCATCCAGATCGATCAGGACCGCACGCTGCGATGTATCGATGCTGCCCATTACCAACCCTTGATCAGAGTAAGCGCGCATTCGGCCACATGCGCAGGCGTCAGCTTGAAGTGTTGATACAACTGTTCTGCAGGCGCTGATTCACCGAAGGTATCGATACCGATGGCGATGCCGTTTTCTCCCACGACTGCGCGCCAGAACCAGGTCACCCCAGCCTCGATACTGACGCGGGGAACACCGTTTGGCATAACACGATTGCGGTAGTCGGCATCCTGCACATAAAAGGTCTCAACGCATGGCATCGAAACCACTCGGACGGCAACGCCTTCCTGGGTTAATTGCACGGCTGCCGTAGTGGCAATTTCCACTTCCGAACCGGTGGCAATCAGCACCACCTGTGGCTGCGGGCATTCAATCAATACATAGCCGCCACGAGCGATATCGCTGGTCTGCTCAGGATTCCGCTCAAAAGGCGTCAACGCCTGGCGCGAAAGCACGAGGCAGGTCGGGCCATCCGCACGGGTGATTGCCGCTTGCCAGGCGATGGCGGTCTCGACCCCATCGCACGGGCGCCAGACCCGGTTATTGGGAATCAAGCGCAGGCTGGCAGCGTGTTCAACCGGTTGGTGTGTCGGTCCGTCTTCGCCCAGGCCGATGGAGTCGTGCGTGAGAACATGAATCACGCGCTGTTTCATCAGCGCCGCCATGCGGATCGCATTGCGGGAATAGTCCGAGAACGACATGAAGGTGCCGCCGTACGGAATAAACCCGCCATACAGTGCCATGCCGTTCATGATCGCGGCCATGCCGAACTCGCGCACCCCATAGCTCAGGTAATTCCCGCTGCCATGATGGTTGACCCACACCGATGCCTTGACATGGGTCAGGTTGGAGCCGGATAGATCGGCCGAGCCACCGAAAAATTCGGGAAGAATGCTGGTGATGTGTTCCAGCACGATTTGCGAGGCTTTACGCGTTGCCACCTTCTTGTGCAGTTCGCCGGCGGTATTGATCAGTTGCGCAAACTGCGCGGACAGCGCGGCGGGCAGGATGCCTGCGATGCGGCGGGCAAGTTCGGCGCCCAACGCGGGAAACGCGGCCCGATAAGCTGCAAAACGCGCTTCCCATTCGGCCTGAAGGGTACGGCCGGTGTCGCGCGCGTCCCACGCCGCCGCCATCTCGGGCGGCACCTCAAACGGTGCAGCGGCCCAGCCTTTTTGCGCGCGCATCGCCGCAATTTCCTGGGTGCCAAGCGGTGCACCATGCACATCGTGGTCCCCGGCTTTGGTCGGTGCGCCCTGACCAATCGCGGTTTTGCAGCAGATGAGGGTAGGCCGGCTGTGCTGCGACTTGGCCTGCCGGATCGCGGCGTCGAGCGCTTCGACATCATGTCCATCGACAGCAGCGATCACATTCCAGCCATAAGCGGCAAAGCGCTTGGGTGTGTCGTCGTTGAACCAGCCTTTGACATCGCCATCGATCGAAATGCCGTTGTCGTCGTAAAACCCGATCAATTTGCCTAGTCCGAGCGTGCCGGCCAGCGAGCACACCTCGTGACTGATACCTTCCATCAAACAGCCGTCACCCATAAACACATAGGTGTGGTGGTCGATGACAGCGTGGCCCGGACGGTTGAAGCTGGCCGCCAGCATTTTTTCAGCCAGCGCCATGCCGACCGCGTTGGCCAGTCCCTGGCCTAGCGGTCCAGTCGTGGTTTCGATCCCCGGTGTCATGCCGACTTCCGGATGGCCCGGTGTTTTCGAATGCATCTGGCGGAATTGCTTGATTTCCTCGATCGGCAAGTCGTAACCGGTCAAATGCAAGAGCGCGTAGATCAGCATCGAGGCGTGGCCGTTGGACAGCACGAAGCGGTCGCGGTTGATCCAGTTCGGGTCTGCCGGGTTATGGCGCAGATGACGTCGCCATAACACCTCGGCGATTTCGGCCATGCCCATCGGCGCGCCGGGATGGCCGGACTTGGCTTTTTCCACTGCATCGGCGGCCAAAAAACGCAACGCGTCTGCGGGGGTGGCGGCGGGAATCACCGCTCTATCAGGAGCATTCATGAGAAACCTTTCTTACAGTGTGCCCAGAGCGCGCTTTTTGCGCTCCATCATGCGCCAGATGAACGGCGTGAAGATCAGCTGCATCGCCAGTTCCATTTTGCCGCCCGGCACCACGATGGTGTTGGCGCGCGACATGAACGAGTCAGCCACCATATTCAGCAAATACTGAAAATCGATTCCCTTCGGATTGGCAAAGCGGATCACCACAAGGCTCTCGTCGGGCGCCGGAATCTCCCGTGCGATGAAAGGGTTGGAGGTATCGACGCAGGGCACGCGCTGAAAATTGACATGGGTGCGCGAGAACTGCGGACAGATGGTGTTCACATAATCGGGCATGCGACGCAGGATGGTATCGGTTACCGCCTCGGTCGAATAGCCGCGCGTGGACTTGTCGCGCCACAGCTTTTGAATCCACTCCAGATTGATCACTGGTACCACCCCGATCAGCAGGTCCGGATGCTGGGCAATATTGACAGTGTCGTTGACCACGCCACCATGCAGCCCTTCATAAAACAGCAGGTCGGTATCCGCGGGTAAATCCTCCCAAGGTGTAAAGGTGCCTGGTTCTTGTTTGTAAGGTGCAGCTTCTTCGGTGTCGTGTAGATATTTGCGACGCCTGGCTGTGCCAGTCTCGCCATAGTTGCGGAACAGGGTTTCAAGTTCCGCAAACAGATTGGTATCTGGACCGAAATGACTGAAATTCATATTGCCGGTTTCTTCAGCCGCGGCAAGCTTCAGCTGCATTTCCTTGCGGTCGTAGCGGTGAAAACTGTCTCCTTCAATAATGACTGATTGGATTTTTTCGCGGCGAAAAATGTTTTCAAAAGTGTGAGTGACCGACGTGGTACCCGCGCCGGACGAGCCGGTGATCGCAACAATCGGATGGCGTTCAGACATGGCGTGAACTTTCAGAAATGGAACACGGTGGATAGTCGGATCACACTGCGTGGAACAGACTGCGTTCGTTGAACAGCGGATTGTGCATTTCGACCGGTTGCGGTTCATGGTGATAGCGCTCGATCCGATCGACTTCATTCTTTGAACCGAACACCAGGCCAATCCGCTGATGCAGCGAGGAGGGCCTCACTTCCAAGACAGATTGGCGTCCGGTGCTGACGCGTCCACCCGCCTGTTCCATGACGAAACCAATCGGATTCGCTTCATACAGCAAACGCAGCCGGCCCTGTTTGCTCGTATCCTTGGTGTCGCGCGGGTACAGGAAGACCCCGCCGCGCATCAGGATGCGGTGTGCTTCGGCCACCATCGATGCGATCCAGCGCATGTTGAAATCTTTGTCGCGTGGTCCGGTCTTGCCGGCCAGGCACTCATCGACATACCGTTTGACCGGCGCCTCCCAGAAGCGGCTGTTGGAGGCATTGATTGCGAATTCATGCGTATCGGGCGGGATCTGCAACGCAGGATGCGTCAATATGAATTCGCCCAGGTTCGGATCCAGCGTAAAGCCATTGACGCCATTGCCCACCGTCAGCACCAGCATCGTGGTCGGGCCGTACACCGCATAACCGGCTGCAACCTGCTCGGTGCCCGGCTGCAGGAAATCCTGTTGCGTGGCCGCGCGCGTGCTATCGGGTGCGCGTAACACGGAAAAAATACTGCCCACGGATACGTTGACGTCGATGTTGGAAGAACCATCCAGCGGATCGAATACCAGCAAGTATTTCCCCTTCGGATAATGATCCGGAATCTGGTAGGGGTCTTCCATTTCTTCGGACGCCATGCCGGCCAGATGACCACCCCATTCATTGAACCGGAGGAACACATCGTTACTCAAGACATCCAGCTTTTTCTGCGTTTCCCCTTGCACATTGATGGCGCCGCCGGCATTGCCCAGCACACCGCCCAGGGCACCGAACGCAACTGAGCGCGCAATGCTTTTGCACGCCAGCGCCACGCTCAGAATGAGACTATTGAAGTCGCCGCTGGCGTGCGGATAGCGGCGCCGCTCTTCAATCAGGAACTGCGTCAGGGTCGTTCGATGTTGGGTAAGGGGCATGATGCGGGTCTCCGATGGTTTTGTTTTATCTGGGAGCAGCCTGCTCGCGCAGCTTCTGCATGATGGTGCGATAGCCTTGGTCAGCTTCCGGCGCGCCGAACATTGCACTGCCGGCGACCAAGGTATCGGCACCGGCCCGCCTGATGGCGCCGATGCACCAGGTCGGCTCCGGCGGCTTCAATGGCACGCACTGCGTCGCCGAATCGGGAAAAGTCGGCGGAAAGAATCGAAGGCGCGATACGAATGTCTGAGCTTTTCATCTTATGCTGCCTCGAACAAAGTGCCGTCATGCCAGCGCCGCAGCGCCGCCAGATCGACCCAGCGCTGGTCGGCGCCTGGGATGTGCTGGCGCATCGGCTGGTCCGGATCGCCCAGATGCGGCAGCACAAGAAGCGCATCGTTGAACTGGTGCCTGCCCGTATAGGCGCTTGGCATGATCAATGTCGGGATTCCCGCCGCACGGGCAGCGCGCAGGCCATTCTCCGAATCTTCGAAAGCGAGGCAATCTGTTGCCCGCTGCGCGAGTGCTTCGAGTGCGGCCAGATACACATCCGGTGCCGGTTTTTTGTTCTTGACTGTGGACGCATCGCATACGGTGACAAACAGTCTGCGCCAATCGCTGCCTAGCGACGTGCGCAGCAGCGCATCGATATTGGCGGGCGTGGTGGTGGTGGCGATCGCCATCGGCATCTGCGCTGCATGTGCTTCGCGAATCAGGCGCAGTATGCCGGGCCGCAAGGAGAGCTTGCCGCCACCGACCATCGCTTCATAGTGCCGCGTCTTGATGGCATGCAAGGCGTCGATCGTCGTTTTGACCGTGCTCTCGCGCGCCTTCTTTGGATCGACCATGTTCCAGTAATGCTGGAGTCGTTCCTTGCCGCCCGCCACGTCGAGTAGGCTGGTATAGAGCGACTCGCTCCAGTACCAATCGAGCCCGACCTCGATAAACGCCGCGTTAAACGCGGCGCGATGTGCGGTCTCGGTATCGGCCAGCGTGCCGTCCACATCAAAGATCAGGGCGCTCAACATGCTCATTGCTCCTTGGGTTCAACCTGCGGACTAGCCTGCGCAAATACGCGGCTGGCCAACAGATCGGGTGCGGTAATGGTGGTCAGCGACCGTTCGTCGGCCACTGCGTCGGCATCACTCAACAGGCGCGAGGCGTGCCGCAGCCGGGCACGATCCAGCGCATTGCGTACGCTGCGGGCGTTGGCAAAATGGGGCAGGGCCATGCGGCGCTCGAGGTAGTCGGTGAATACTCCGCGCGCCTCGTCATCAAACCGGTACTGCATCGTTTGCAGCATCAGGTCGGCAATCTGTGACAGTTCGCCCGAACTGTAATCCGGGAAATCGATGTGATGGGCAATCCGCGAGGACATGCCGGGATTGGATTCGAAAAACCGGTCCATGCGATCCTTGTAACCGGCCAGAATCACCACCAGATCGTCGCGGTTGCTCTCCATGACTTGCAGCAGGATTTCGATGGCTTCCTGGCCGTAGTCGCGCTCGTTTTCCGGGCGATATAGGTAATACGCCTCGTCGATGAACAATACGCCGCCCATCGCCTTCTTCAGGATTTCCTTGGTCTTGGGCGCGGTGTGGCCGATGTACTGGCCAACCAGATCATCGCGCGTGACCGCTACCAGATGCCCTTTGCGGATATAGCCAAGACGGTGCAGAATTTCCGCCATGCGCAGCGCGACGGTGGTCTTGCCGGTGCCGGGATTGCCGGAAAAGCACATGTGAAGGCTGGGCGCGCCGGCCGAGAAGCCGCGTTCGGCACGCAGCTTGTCCACCAGCAGCAATGCCGCAATATCGCGGATGCGTGCCTTGACCGGCGCCAGACCGATCAGCTCGCGGTCCAACTGCGCCAGCAGCTCCGTGATGCCGGAGCTGGCTAGCGCCACCGCGAACGGATTGGCAGGCATGACTGTGGACGTTTCGCGTGTGTGCATGATGAGCTCGCTATCGGCGCGGTGTTCGACGCATTGTTCGGCGGTTAATAGCGTGCACCTTCCGGATTCGCCTGCACCGCGTAGCTCTCGATGCTGTAGCGAACGGTGCGGCCCTTGTCTTCGTGACGTACCAGACGGAAGCCCGGCTCGATCTTCGGACGATTGACTATGAATGCCATCACAATCGATTCCACACCTTGACTGGAGTCGAATGCCGTTACACGGATGTAGTGACTGGTGAAGGTATTGCGGCAGTTTTCGATCTCTTGCATGATGCCGGCCGGGTCACGTATGTCGAACATCGGTGGCCCGAACATTTCCCAATAGGTATTGCGCGGATGCGGATCGTCGGTGTATTCGATGCCGATCGCCCAGTTCTTGTCCAGGCAGTATTCCACCTGCTTTTTAATCTGCTCGTTGGTCAGGTCGGGCAAAAACGAAAATGTGCCTTGAGTAATACGCATGGTGTCCTCTTCAATTCTTTTGATAAACGTGAATGCAGCCAATAATCTGACTAATTGCGATTTGACCTAGGCAACGGAAGCCGTCGGCACAAAGTCGGATGTGTCGGTCGAGGCATAGTTGAAGCTAATGTCACCCCATGTATCGAGCGCAGCCTGCAGCGGCTGGCACCATTTGGCGGCACCACGCAAAATGTCCGGCCCCTCATTCTTGATATCGCGGCCTTCATTGCGCGCCAGCACCATCGCTTCGAGCGCCACACGATTGGCAACGGCGCCCGCCTGAATCCCCATCGGATGGCCGATCGTGCCGCCACCGAATTGCAGCACCACGTCGTCGCCGAACAGGTCCAGCAACTGGTGCATCTGGCCCGCATGGATGCCACCGGATGCGACCGGCATCACCTTGCGCAGGCCGCCCCAATCCTGGTCGAAGAAGATGCCGCGCGGTAGGTCCATCTTGGTATGCGTGTCGCGGCAAATGTTGTAGTAACCCTGCACCGTCATCGGGTCGCCTTCGAGCTTGCCGACTGCAGTCCCGGTGTGCAAGTGATCGACACCGGCCATGCGCAGCCACTTTGCAATCACGCGGAAGGAGACACCGTGGGATTTCTGGCGGGTATAGGTGCCATGGCCGGCGCGGTGCATGTGCAGCATCATGTCGTTTTGGCGGCACCAGTAGGACATCGACTGGATCGCGGTCCACCCGACCACCAGGTCGACCATGACCACAATCGACCCCAGCTCCTTGGCAAATTCGGCGCGGCGGTACATTTCTTCCATCGTACCGGCGGTCACGTTCAAATAATGGCCCTTGACTTCGCCAGTGGCGGCCGTGGCGCGATTGACGGCTTCCATTACGAACAGGAAACGGTCGCGCCAGTGCATGAACGGCTGCGAGTTGATGTTCTCGTCATCCTTCATGAAATCAAGGCCGCCTTTCAATCCCTCATAGACCACACGGCCATAGTTGCGGCCTGACAACCCGAGCTTGGGCTTGGTGGTCGCACCGAGCAGCGGACGGCCGAATTTATCCAGGCGTTCCCGCTCAACAATGATGCCGGTGGGCGGGCCAAGGAACGTCTTGATGTAGGCAACCGGAAACTTCATGTCTTCCAGACGGGCCGCTTTCAACGGCTTGAAACTAAATACATTGCCGATGATTGAGGCAGTCACATTGGCGATCGAGCCTTCCTCGAACAGCGACAGGTCATACGCCACCCAGCAGAAATACTGACCCGGACTGTTGGGTACCGGATCGACCCGGTACGCTTTGGCACGGTACATGTCGCATGCGGTCAAACGGTCGGTCCATACCACGGTCCAGGTCGCGGTGGACGATTCGCCCGCCACGGCTGCGGCGGCCTCGATCGGATCGACACCTTCCTGCGGCGTAATGCGGAACAACGCCAGCACATCGGTTTCCTTGGGCATGTAGTCGGCATCCCAATAACCCATCTGCGCATATTTCAGAACGCCAGCTGCGTAGCGTTTCTTCGAGTCCATGATCTGCACTGCGTCGTTACTACCCATAGTGTTCTCCTCAGTTGGGCCGCTGCCCGATTAACTATCTATGGACGTCACTATATAAAATGATTAGCATCAGATCTAATAAATAAAAATTTAAGCTCCATCAGAAAAAACTTATATATGGATTGCCATGCGCCGCTATACCCTCCGACAACTCGAAACCTTTCTCGAAGTCTCTCGCCAACTGTCGGTGTCGCGCGCGGCCGATAAACTGCACGTTACCCAGCCAGCGGTATCGATGCAGCTGCGCCAGCTGGAAACTGCGATGGGCATGCCACTACTGGAACAGGCCGGCCGAAAAATGAGGCTGACCGATGCCGGGCTGGATTTTCAGCAGTACGTGATTGGCGCCGTTGCCCAGCTGAAGCAACTGGAAGATGCGATGGCGGAACGGCGCGGTCTCAAGAAGGGACGCGTTGAACTGGCAATCGTCAGCACGGCCAAATATTTCGTGCCGATGCTGTTGGTGCGTTTCCGCAAAAAATTCCCGGACGTTGAAGTGGTATTACAAATCCACAACCGCGAGAGCATCATGAAGCTGCTGACACGTAACGAGATCGACCTGGTGATCATGGGACACACTCCCGACACTATCGATTGCGTTGCCACAGCATTTGCGACCAATCCGCTGGGGATTATTAGTGCGCCGGAGCATCCCTTATCGCGCAGACGTAATGCGCCGATGGCGATCCTGAACGATCAGGAGTTTGTGGTGCGGGAAAGCGGTTCCGGTACCCGACAGGCGATGGAACGGCTGTTTGTCGAACACGGCATCAAGCCGCAAATAGTGATGGAAATGCCGAGCAATGAAACGATCAAACAGGCCGTCATGGCTGGCATGGGACTGAGTTTCCTGTCGCTGCGCACCATCCGCCACGAGCTGGCATCTGGCCATCTGGTGCTGTTGAATATTGAGGGATTGCCGATTGTGCGGCACTGGCATGTTACGCATTTGGCCTCCAAACGGCTGTCGCCGGCGGCCAGCGTGTTGAAGTCCTTTCTGATTGAAGAGGCGGGGCCGCTGGTCACTATATGGGCATGATTTGTCGTGAGCGCGATCGAATCCGCACCTTTTCATGCCGTCATCGATGTGCGATCGTGCCTCGCTCAAAAGATTCGGGGAGCAAGCGATGGAAAGGTATCTGCTGAACCCTTGTTGTTCCGCTGTTTATTTTGTTTACATCTTTTTGTTGTTGTATCGTTTTGTAGAATAAAAGTACATCTTCCAAATGTACACAAATGTTCTAGCCGTCATCGGAACGCGTACGCGTAGCGATTTTGACTGCACGCTTTTGTTATTTGGTTTTCAAAAAAGCAGTCACTTCAGCGGAATGGCACTGATTGTTGCAGTGTGCGATTAGCAAAATTGCGCGCCAGTGGTCAGATCATTCGGCGGCGGGAAAATTTGGCCGCGCGCGAACCGCCGCGTAAGCACCCAGCATGAAAATTCTCAAGAGGCTTGACATTTAGACATGTCAGGATTCGATATTGTCTTTTTTTCATGACTTGTTGAAGTCGCGTTACACGATCTGCCCCTCGTGTTTTTTCCGGCGAACGTTGCCAGTGCTGTTTCACCGGATGGCCGTCGAGCCGCTATTCGAATCAACGAATTCATTGGCTGAGCTACGGACGAGGAGTCTAGCGAGCAACACGACTGCGCAAGCGTTGACGGCCTTTATGGTCTATAACTCTTCTTGGAGCTGCGCGAATTGACCCCGGACAGAGGTTGGTCGATGGAAAATTTCTTGAGCTCGAAGAAATAGAAGAGCTTGTGTGTGCTTACTTCAATGTTAGACGGGAAATTGTTTGACGGAGACATCTCTGATGTTTTCGAGAATCGAGCCTGGCATGAGCGCTTCCGCATCGATTCAGGCACTAATTGACATTTCGAAGTTTTAGTCGGGCTAATTCAAAATAAAAATCAACAACAGAACTCAATCAACCATTTTTTCAGGGTCTTTGGCTTTGAAAAAAAACCAGATGATTGAGATCAGCCAACAAAAATGGAGTTTCTGAGTTCCACATTGCCGACGTCATGTGTTGCGGGGTTTCGCCTCGCCACATTGGCCCAAAAATCTACTGCTGTTGATTGATCAATCGCATGCCTCGAAGCGTGGCTGCCTGCGGAAATCAACTCCTTCTTATTGATGGGCGAAAGCAATGATTGCCAAGCGTGCGGTGTTTTTTGCGGTAACGGTGGTTATCGGTATCGGCACCGTCCTCCTGTATTCACCGTTCCGGCGGCCTCCGCCCTTGCCAATCGTGATTGTGCAACTCCAGGTGCCGCATTCCGGGTTGCTGCAAATTGCTGAAGCGAAAGCTTATTTCGCCAAAGAGGGATTGACTGCAACAATAAAAACCGTGCTGACCGGCCATGACGCTATCACGCAAGTGCTGCGAGGTGAGGCCGATGTCGGATCCACGGCTGAAACGCCGGTCGCCAAAGCACTGGCTGAAGGAAAGCGGCCAAAAATCATCGCGACCATTTTTTCTTCGCGATGGAGTTCGGGCCTCGTCGTGCGCAAAGACCATGGGATTGTCAAGCCGGCCGACTTGAAGGGTAAACGGATCGGTTTCGTTTTCGGCACGAACACACACTACGATCTGGAAACCTTTCTGGCGTTTCACAATATCCCATTGGACTCGATCACCATGGTGCCGCGCCCGCCGGATGCGCTGGTCACCGCGCTGGTCTCCGGCGAGGTGGATGCCGCATCGATTTGGATACCTTTTATGACCCAGGCGCAACAGAAACTGGGTAACAAGGCCGAGACATTTTATCCCACAGGGGGATACTCTCAAACGTTCAACCTGGTGGTTCGTTCGGATTATGTCGCGCGCAATCGCGAATCGACCGACAGGCTGTTACGGGCGTTACTCAAGGCGGAATTCTTTGCCGAAACCCATCCGAACCAGGCCATCGACATCATCGCATCGGCGTCGGGCATAGCCGCCAGCGCCTTACGCGGCCACGGCGATCCCCTGACCTATGAATTAACGCTCAAACAGGCGCTCTTGCTGGCCACGGAGAACCAGGTACGTTGGAATTTCCGGCGCGGATTGGTGCCAAGCGGACCGTTCCCCGATGTCTTGCATGCTGTCGAAACGGAACCGCTGCGCGCGCTCAAACCCACTGGCGTCACTATTTCAAAATAACAATGCGCATTCGCCGAACCCTGCAGCTATTCGCCGTCGTCAGTATGACCAGCGTTGCGTTGGTGGCTGCCATGCTCATCATTTTGCAGATTATGAATGCACATCATGCGGCGGCAACGATGAACTTGAATGCAGCGGTGCGCAAAATCTCCCTGATCCGCGGCGTCCTTCCCGAATTGTCGGGCTCGTCGCATCAGCGGGCGACGCGGCAGTTGCAGACACAGTTTGCAGAACTGACGCCGATACTCACGGCCATTCCCATTCTCGATGGGCGAGCGCAATCGCTCAAGGTCAGAATCCTCGAAGATGATGCGGCGGTTGGCGCCCTGTTCGACAAGCTCTCAAGAGCGAAGCAAGGCACGATACCCAACGAAAACCAGGAATTAATTGGCGACCAACTCGATGTCAGAACTTCATCCATGGTGTCCGACGTACTGGCGATAAATGACATGACGGCCGCGTACATCATCCGTCAAAAACGATGGGTGCATGCCGTGATGGCAGTTTCGGTCGCGCTACTCGCAGGTGTCATCGTGTGGTTGATGCATATTATTCACCGCAGAATCGTCACCCCCATCGTCAAGTTGGAAGAAGCGACCGCGCTGTTCAGTGCCGGTACTTTCGATCAACCGATTGCGATCTCCGGCAGCGACGAGATAACGAAGCTTGCGGCAAGCTTCGACTACATGCGGATCACCCTGCGGGACCGCTCGATCGACCTCGATGCCGCCCGTACCCTGATCAAGGAAGAAAACGAGAAGCTGGCGCAGCGGGTGGAGGAGCGCACTGCCGAACTCAAGGCCGCCAACCAGGAGCTGGACAGCTTCGCCTACGCCGTCTCGCATGACTTGCGTGCGCCGTTGCGCGCCATGATCGGCTTCAGCCAAGCGTTGATCGAAGACTTAGGCGAGCAATTGTCGGACGATGCCCGCGTCGATCTCGACCAGATCAACATCGCCAGCCTGCGCATGGGCGAACTGATCGACGGCCTGCTGGTCTTGTCACGCTCCACCCGTGCCGAACTGCGCCACGAAGCGATCGATCTCTCCGGCATGGCTGACGGCATTCTGGCTGACCTGGCGCATGCCGACCCACAGCGAAAAATGGCGTGCGAAATCGAGGCGGGCCTGGCCGTACGCGGCGATGCACGCATGATCGACGCGGCGATGAGGAACTTGCTAGACAATGCCTGGAAATTCACGCTGCGCACGCCACAACCCGCGATTCGAGTCTATGCCGAACAAAAAGACGGAAATCACTTCCTTTGCGTGACCGATAACGGCGCAGGCTTCGACATGGCTCATGCGGTCAAGTTGTTTCAGCCTTTCCAGCGACTCCATCGGCAAGAGGAGTTTCCGGGAACCGGTATCGGTCTAGCCACCGTTCAGCGCATCGTGCAACGCCATGGCGGCGTCATGGAGGCCGAAGGCGCACCGGGCAAGGGGGCCACGTTCCGCTTTAGTTTTCCGTCCGCCGACGGCACCAACAAGGAGACATCATGAAGGCCAAGAACATCCTGCTTGTCGAAGACAACCCGCAGGACGAAATGCTGATCCTGCGCGTTTTGCGGAAGAATCATTTGACCAATGAGATCACCGTCGTGCGCGACGGCCAGCAGGCCGTCGACTACCTGTTCCGGGAGGGCGAATTTGCCAACCGGGACGGTCCGGAGTTGCCTACCGTAATTTTGCTCGACATCGGATTACCACGTCTTTCCGGGCTGGAGGTGCTGGCGCGTCTGCGCGCCGATTCGCGCACTCAACTGCTGCCGGTGGTCATTCTCACTTCTTCCGATGAAGAGCGGGACCGGTTGCAAAGCTACGCGAATGGTGCCAACAGCTTCGTGCGCAAACCGCTCGATTTCGGCGATTTCGCGGAGACGGTAGCACGCCTTGGCGTTTATTGGGTGGCCATCAACCAAACGCCTCAAGGATAGCGCCGATGGACGCGCCGCTGAATTTGCTCATTATTGAAGACACCCTTGCCGATTTCCTTCTCGTCGAGCGGCATCTGCGCAAGGACGGACTGGACGCCCATTGTCGTCAGGTTGCCAATTCCGCCGATCTTGTGGCAGACCTGACCGACATGAACTGGGATGCCGTGCTGTCCGATTACAACGTTCCTGGAATGGAGTTCACAGAGAGCCTGGCGCTGGTTCGTTCTGTGCTGCCCGATGTTCCGGTCATCCTCGTATCGGGCACCGTCGGCGAGGAAAACGCGGTCGGACTGCTCAAGCTGGGCGTAACGGATTTCCTACTCAAGGAAAATCTGACCCGCCTGGTGCCAGCCATCAGGCGAGCACAGCGCGACGCAGCGGAACTGCGCGCCAGGCACGCGGCCGAGCAAGCGCTGCGTGAGAAAAGCCAACTATTGCTGGAAATGAGTGCACTTGCTCACATCGGCGGCTGGGAGTATGACCCGGCGACTGGAAGATGTTCATGGACCGAGGAAGTCGCACGGATTCACGAAGTGAGTCCATCGGCTGACACAAGCATCGCCTTCTTTTTCAGCTTCTTCCATGGAGAGTGGCGACTGAAAATAGAGACCGTTCTTAGCCAAGCCATCAAGTACGGCAAGCCCTTCGATCTGGAACTGGAGATTGTGACCGCCAAAGGGAACCGCAAGTGGGTGCGAATGGTCTTCGCGCCCACCAGCGATGGGGGCAGCGTGGTCAAGATACGCGGATCGACTCAAGACATTACCGATCGCAAGCGTGGCGAAATCATGATGTTCAACCAAAAGGAACGAGCGGAAGTGACGCTGCATTCCATCGGCGACGCCGTCATCACGACCGATGCGCAAGGCATTATCGATTACCTCAATCCCGTGGCCCAGCAATTAACGGGGTGGAGCATGGAGGGGGCCATCAACAAGTCCTTGATGGACGTACTGAATATTGTCGATAAAAACAACAAGCTGCCACTGCCGAATCCGATCTTGCCGGCCTTATCGGAAGGGACCATCAGCCACCTTCCCGTCGATTGCCTTCTTATCCGGCAGGACGGCAGGTACTCGGAGATCGAAAATTCGACAGCGCCTATCCGCAGTCGCGATGGAAGCATCATCGGCGCAGTGCTGGTATTCCGTGACGTTACCGCATCCCGGGAAATCACCGCGAAAATCGCGTATCAAGCCATGCATGACGCGCTCACCGGCTTGCCGAATCGAATACTGGCATTGGATCGGCTACAGCAAGCCATTGGCGCGGCACTGCGCGAAGGTACCTGTGTGGGAGTCCTGTTTCTGGACCTCGACCGCTTCAAAAATATCAATGACTCGCTGGGGCATTCTTCCGGCGATTATATTTTGGAACAAGTTGCCGCAAGACTCCTGTCGGTGACGCGCGCGACCGATACCGTTAGTCGCCAGGGCGGGGATGAATTCATGATTATTATGCCGAGTGCCAGCCATCAAGTGCATTTCGCCGATCTGGCAACGAAAATACTGGATGCCGTTTCGGCTCCTTATTTTGTGAAACAACAGGAGCTGAGCTTGACGATCAGTATCGGCATCAGTATGTATCCGAATGACGGTTCCGACGCGAGCACGTTAATCAAGAATGCCGATGCCGCCATGTACCATGCGAAGGAAGCGGGGTGCGACAACTATCAATTCTATGCCACGGAAATGAATAGTAAGGCAGCAAAACGCCTATTGTTTGAAGTGCAATTACGCCATGCGGTGGTGCGACAGGAGTTCGTTGTGTATTACCAACCAAAGGTCGATACTGCGGATAGAAAACTGATTGGTGCGGAAGCATTGATTCGTTGGAACCATCCGGATTTAGGCCTGCTGACCCCTGCCAATTTTATCGCGATCGCCGAAGACAGCGGATTGATTGTGTCGATTGGTCAGTGGGTCACGGAAGAAGTTTGTCGGCAAAACCAGGCGTGGCTGCAGCACGGTCATGCGTGCGTTCCCATTTCAGTCAATCTGTCTGCCATTCAGTTTCGCAACAAGTCCCTGGTCGATTCGCTGAGGATATTGTTGGAAGAAACCGGCCTGCCGCCCAGATTACTCGAGCTCGAATTAACCGAGAGCGTCATCATGCAGGGTAGCGAAACCGTGATCGGGACATTACAGAGACTCAAGCAACTAGGGATCAATCTTTCGATTGATGATTTTGGTACTGGCTACTCCAGCCTGAGTTATTTGAAACGCTTTCCGATCGACACTCTCAAGATCGACCAGTCGTTTGTGTGGGATATCGCGCATGACGAAAGCAATGCCGCGATCATCAAGGCCATCATCTCCATGGCGCATAGTTTAAAGATGTCGGTCATCGCCGAAGGAGTCGAGACCCAGGAACAGTTGGCGTTTTTGGAAGCCCATCAGTGCGATGCAATTCAGGGTTACTATTTCAGCCAACCGGTACCGGCGATGAAGTTCGAAGAGATGCTGAAAGTGCAGCGGACACTTCACTAAAGCCGGACCGGATTAACGCTAGCGTTACGTGCGTTGGGTAAGCCGGAGCGTACGTTCGTTACGCTAGATTGGTTGCAGGACCCAGAATTGCGTCGGCGCAGTCAAATCGGGCTGAACAAAGGCGAAGCGAAAAACTCGCTGAGTCGGGCAGTATTCTTGCGCCGATTCAGTGAAATCCGCGACCGTTCGTATGAGAGTCAGCGTCGTCGGGTCCGTCAACGCTCCCGCTCGGCGTGGCGCAGCATCTGCGTGACCGGCACCGGCTGCTCGACAAAGAAGGGGCGAACCTGAAGGCTATCGGGTTGCTTCAACATGCAATGGGATAATTTCAACGCTGAACGCTCACACAGCCTTTTTAATAAGGCGTTTGCGCGCCTGTTCCCCCGGTTTTGTTATTGCCAATGTGCCAATGGCGACGCGGCGTTAATAAACATCAGGCCGAAACAGTAGCGTCCCGTGCGGAACGGAAAATGCAGGCGTCAGACAAGTTAGCATGCAAGTTAGGCATGCAAGTTATGCATGCAAGTTTCCATTAAGTAACGAAGTACGGCGGGTTGTTGTTTTCGTGCCAGCGCTCGCGAGAGCACAAGTTTACTCAAGCAGTCATCTTGTCCGGGCTTGTTCGCTGATCCAGGCAATGATGCAGAAAATAAATTAAGTTTCGGTAACAATTTTTTCTGGAGTATTGATTATTATCAAGTATTGCAGTTAAACAATTGGTATGGTTGCTCTACGTAACATCCTCTTCAGGACTCCCCCATAATGCAACCGATCCATGCCCTTGCCATAAGCGCCGCCGACGCTTGGGACTTGCCGCCCGCGGCCAGCGTGGCTGACGATCCACTGCTGGGTTGCCTGATGGCATTGACCCGGATGCATAACAAGCCGGTTTCGGCCGACACACTGACCGCCGGCCTGCCGCTGGTTGACCATAGTCTGACGCCGGAACTCTTCATCCGCGCGGCATTGCGCGTCGGTTTTTCCGCGAAGCTGGTCAAGCGGCCGCTGGACAAGATTTCCGACCTGGTCTTGCCTGCCGTGTTGTTGCTGCGGGACAAGCAAGCCTGCATTCTGCTGCGCAATGATGGCAGAACTGCCCAAATCATCCTGCCGGAATCCGGCACTGGCGAGCACGACATCCAGCTGGACGAGTTGCAGCAGCGCTATACCGGCCATGTGATTTTCATGCGGCCCGCCTACCGCTTCGATGCCCGCACGGCCGACAGCGTCGTGCCCCGCTTGCATTGGTTCTGGGGCGTGGCGGTGCGGTCATGGCCGATCTATGGCGAAGTGCTGATCGCGTCCCTGCTGATCAACCTGTTTGCCCTGGTCGTGCCCCTGTTTTCGATGAACGTGTATGACCGGGTCGTGCCGAACCATGCGGTGGAAACGCTGTGGGCGCTGGCGATCGGAGTCGGGCTGGTCATGACTTTCGACTTGCTGATGCGCGCTCTGCGCGGCTACTTCATCGACGTCGCCGGCAAAAAACTGGACGTGGTCCTGTCCGCCAACATCTTCGAAAAAGTGCTCGGCATCCAGATGAGCGCGCGCCCCGCTTCGGTCGGCGCGTTTGCCAGCAACTTGCAGGAATTCGAGGCTTTCCGTGAATTCGTCACCTCCGCCACCATCACCGCCCTGATCGACCTGCCCTTTGTCGTGCTGTTCATCGGCGCCATGTTCTGGGTCGGCGGCGCGCTCGGGTGGGTGCCGCTGATTGCCGTGCCGCTCATCGTCGGCGTCGGCCTGGCGCTGCAACTGCCGCTGGCGCACGTGGTGCAGGCGAGCTCCAAGCTGGCTGCGCAACGGCAGGCGACCCTGATCGAAAGCCTGGTCGGGCTGGAAACGATCAAGGTCATGGGCGCGCAAGGCCCGGTGCAGCGCAAGTGGGAACAGGTGATCGGGCACATCGGAAAGCTCGCATTGAAATCGCGCTTCCTGGCTGCTTGCGCCGTCAATTTTTCCATATTCGCGCAGCAGGCGGCGTATCTCGCGGTGATCGTGTTGGGCGTCTACCTGATTGCCGACGACAAGCTCACCATGGGCGGCCTGATCGCCTGCTCCATCCTCACCGGGCGCGCGCTGGCGCCGCTGTCGCAAGTGGCGGGACTGCTGACGCGCTACCACCAGTCGCGCGATGCGCTGATGTCGATCGACCGGCTGATGAACCTGCCGGCGGAACGGCCGGCCGGCAAGGACTTCGTACACCGGCCCGCCTTGCGCGGCGGCGTCGAATTCAAGAACGTCAGCTTCGCCTATCCTGACCAGAGCGCGGAAGCGCTGGCGGGCGTCTCATTCAAAATCGCTCCCGGCGAACGGGTTGCGATCCTCGGTCGCGTCGGCTCCGGCAAGACCACCGTCGAAAAACTGGTGCTCGGCCTGTATCCGCCAAGCTCGGGCGCGGTACTGATCGATGGCACCGACCAGCGCCAGATCGATCCGGCGGCGCTGCGCCGCGACATCGGCTATGTGCCGCAGGACATACTGCTGTTCTATGGCAGCGTGCGTGACAACATCGTGCTCGGCGCACCGTACGCGGATGACGCCGCGGTGCTACGCGCCGCCGAAATCGCCGGCGTCACGGAATTCACTAACAGCGCGGCGCAAGGGCTCGATCTGCAGGTCGGCGAGCGCGGCGAAAAACTGTCGGGCGGGCAGCGCCAGGCGATCGCCATTGCCCGCGCCGAACTGATGGCGCCACCGCTGCTCCTGCTCGACGAGCCGAGCAGCGCCATGGACAACCGCTCCGAAGACCAATTCAAGGCCCGCATCTCGGCCCAGCTCGACGGCCGCACGCTGATCCTGATCTCGCACCGGGCGTCGCTGCTGAGCCTGGTCAACCGCTTGATCGTGCTCGACCACGGCCGCGTGATTGCCGACGGACCCAAGGAGCTAGTGCTGGCGGCACTGGCAGGAGGAAAGCTCCATGCAGCCGCCAACTGATCTGACACGCAAGGATGGCGTGCGCGCACTGACGCGTCGCGTCGCAAACGCACTCAGGCCCAGCGTCGACGACACCGAGTTCATGCGCGAAAGCAGCGCCGCCGTGATGGAAGGGCCGCGCTATTTCACCCACTGGATCCTGTGGCTGACACTGCTCTTCTGCGCGCTCGCGCTGGGGTGGGCGGCGCTGGCCACGGTCGACGAATTCACCGTCGGCGAAGGCAAGGTGATTCCATCGAGCCAGGTGCAGATCGTGCAAAACCTGGAGGGCGGCATCGTCTCCGAAATCCTGGTGCAGGTGGGACAGGTGGTGCAAAAAGACCAGGCCCTGATGCGCATCGATGACACCCGCTTCACCGCATCGTCGCACGAAGGCCAGGCTAAGGACCATGCCCTGCTCGCCCGGATCGCACGGCTGACGGCGGAAGCCGGCAATACTGAATTCGTGCCGCCGGCGCAACTGGAAAAGGAAAATCCCAAGCTGATGGCTGAAGAAAAGTCGCTGTACGCCACCAGGCAACGAGAGCTGCAAGCCAACCAGTCCGTATTGCGGCAACAGGCCGAGCAGCGGCGGCAGGAACTCGCCGAGAAGCGCGCGCGTGAAGTACAGCTGCGGCAAAGCCATGGCCTGATTGCGAAGGAACTGGCGATGACAAGGCCGATGGCGCAGCAAGGCGCAGTGTCGGAAGTGGAACTGCTACGACTGGAACGGCAGACCAACGACTTGCAGGGCGAGTTGGATGCGACCAGGCTGGCGCTGCCACGGCTTGACTCGGCGTACCGCGAAGTGCAGCAAAAAATGGAAGAGCTGAGCGCACACTTTCGCGCCGATGCCATGAAGGAACTGAACCTGGCGCGGGCGGAACAGACCGCGTTAAGCGCCGCCAATACCGCTCTCGACGATCGCGTCACGCGCACCCTGGTACGGGCGCCGCTGGCGGGCACCGTCAAGCAGATCAAGGTCAACACGGTCGGCGGCGTGGTTCAGCCCGGCATGGACCTGCTGGAGATCGTGCCGCTGGACGACACGCTGCTGATCGAAGCGCGCGTGCGCCCGGCCGACATCGCCTTCCTCCACCCCGGCCAAGAAGCCATGGTAAAGCTGTCGGCCTACGATTTTTCCATTTACGGCGGATTCCCGGCGACGCTGGAACACATCAGCGCCGACACCCTGATGCCGGAACGGCCTGGCGAGAGGCAGGAAAGCTTTTACCAGATCCGGGTGCGCACCAGGCAGAACAAGCCGAACGGCCGGGCCGAGCCGTTGGCGATCCTGCCCGGCATGGTGGCCACGGTGGATATCAAGACCGGCAAGAAAACCGTGCTGCACTATCTGCTAAAACCAATCATCAAGACCAAAGAAATGGCGCTTCGCGAACGATAAGATGAATGCCGTGATCCTACTTGCCAGCCCATCCCCCGACAGACTTTGCAGCTGGAAGCAAGGCCTGGAAGGTTTTGCCGCCGCGACCGCGGTAAGCGATCTGGACGCACTCAAGGAATACCTGGTGCGGATAAAGCCGGACGTGCTTCTGCTGCAGCTCGAATTGCCCGATCTCGAAGGCACGAAGGGCATTGCGCGCCTGATGAAGCTCAATCCGGCGACCAGAATCATTGTGCTGAGCGGCGAAATTTCCGACGACAGGGAACTGGCCCTGTTCAGGATCGGCGTGCGCGGCTGCTGCCGCAGCGACATTGACCCGCAGCTGCTCAAATCGATCATCGTCGCGATCAAGCAAGGGGAATTGTGGATTCGCAGGACGCTCACCCCGCGCCTGCTGGATGAGCTGGGCGCGCGGATGCGTGACGACAGCGACACCAGGCGGGCGAATGTCGCGCGACTCGCCGACCTTACGCGGCGCGAGCGGGAAATCGCCGAGCTGATCGGGAATGGCGAGTGCAACAAGCAGATCGCGCGACAGCTGACCATTACCGAGCGCACGGTGAAGGCGCACTTGACCGAGATATTTCGCAAACTTGGGATTGCTGATCGGTTGAAGCTGGCGCTGCTGGTAATAGACCTCCCCGACGTCTGACCGGCGGCGCCTGCCCGCGTTGGCGGCACCGGCACGGACCGGCTGCTGCCTGATCCTTGTGTGACAAACCTTGCTGCGCGGGTGCTGGCGGCAAGCGATAGAAATTCTCCTCCCCCTGCCGGCTGAAACCGGACATGCAGATATCTCTGCGAAGCTCCCGTCAGCACGTCGCAAATGTGCCGCGGCCTCTTCTTCCTGAAGCACGCCGCTGATGTACTGGTAACGCTCATCGGAACGCGATGTGGGCACCTGTACTTAAGTATGGGGTGTACCAAGGTCCAATAGAACACATTGCCAGAGTCGATTAGTCTGAGCTTAGGGCGCTTTTCGCCTCAGCAAATTCGGATTAATGGCTGCTGTCGGCGCGCCGGCACGTCAGGGGGAAAATAAAATGACTCACACCCACTTGATAACCTCAGGCCGAGAAGGCGGTATAGATCTCGACCCGGGCCCGAAAATCGTCGCCATCAATTTCAGACTGATGTCGAATACTCGTGTGCTGAACGAGGTCGCCGACCTCAGTGCAGGCAACACCGCGATTGACGCCAGCACGGCCGACCTACTAACTATCAGCGGTGCCGCTAACACGGCGACCTTCGTGGTCGCAAGCGGCATGGGCGAGGTGATTAACTCCGCCCATGAATTCAAAGACCGTATCGACATCAGCACCACCGCCGGCGGGTTCGGCTCGGAATTTTCGACACCGTCGTCGATCTTATTCCGCAGCTTAATGCAGAAAAAAGCAATGGTCCAGCCACGCGAGAGGGACTTCATCGACCACACAGTGTCCGACTTCGACCCGCTGTTGCTCGATACAGTGGATGAGCATGCGGCGGATCTGACTGCCATCGGAAGGGCGATCGATAAAGGTAGCGATTTGCGGCTGCCGAGGTGCTCGTGTAATGACGGGTCGGTTCCGGATCATTCAGCATGGGAATACTCAACGGGGCGTCATATCTGGCCCGCGACGCATCGCGTCACTTCCGGCAGCACCGATTTATAGAGCTAAATCCAGATTTAAGGGGAAAATCATGACTACCACCACACTATCACCAGGGATTACCGTTTCGTTCGGCAACACGCCGCAGGCCGGGGATGACCTGTTTCTGGCGGCCAATACCGGCCTCACCGAAGATTTGTTTAGCATCAAATATCTGAACGTGATGGCCAACGATCTCGGCGGCGCCGCCAAGACTCTCTATTCGATCGATGACGGCACCAGTCTTGGTGGCACCAGGCCTGCGGATCTCTTGATTCAAGACACAGTCAGGACGGAGGCGCTAAGCACAGACAGCAGCGCACATGGCGCCAAAATCTGGATCACGTCCGATGGACAAGTCGGATACGATGCAAGCACTCTATTCGCAGACTTCAAGGCTCAGCTCCAGCATCTCGCAGCGGGCGAATATGCCACAGACAGTTTTACCTACGCAATACGGCTCGGCAACGGGACGCTCAGTTGGGCCACCGCGACAGTACAAATCGCCGGTGTGAACGATGCGCCGGTGATCACCTCGAACGCCGCGGCCGCCGCCGGTGCCGTGCAGGA